>CAYRXS010000108.1:0-21025 GCA_964428225.1 uncultured Planctomycetaceae bacterium | reverse complement strand
GACGTTCTACTTCGAGACGAATCGCCTGCTCTTCCCGTCGGAGGGGACGGGTCCTCCCACGGTGACCGAGGAGATCGAGCCGGGCCGGACGGCCACGAGCGTCACCGTCCTCCCCCCGGGAGAGTACGATCTGCTCATCCGAATCCCCGGCTTCGCGGAGGAGAGGAAGCAGGTCCACGTCGAGGCCGGGTCGATCAGCTCCGTGCGAGTGACTCTGACCCCCGACGAGCCCTGATCCGCGCTCTCGAGCGGGACTACTCGAACGCCAGGGTCTCCTTCGCGCGGATCGTGCCCGCGAGGGGGCCGGACTCGTATTCGAGGAGGAGAATCAGCGGGCCGTCGGGCGGGGGGTCGGGGACGCCCATGGTTCCCGAGCAGAGGGTGCCTCAGGCAAAGCCGGAGCGCGCGGACTCGAGGAGCTCGCCGTCGGGGGCGAACAGCCGGATCGTCGCGCCGGGGACCTCGCGCCGGCGGCGGGGATCCGTGCCGCCGCGGAAGGCGACGTTGAGCAGGAGGTTGTCCTCCGTCGTCAGCCAGGGACGGTAGGAGAACGTCTCGCCGGGGACGAGCGGCTCGTCGTTGCGGCCGCTGTGGAAGCGCGGCTCGCCGATCGGGTCGATCGGGACCTCCGCGTCGCGCTCGACGCGGAACCAGCGCTCCCCCGTGCCGGAGAAGACGAAGCCCCAGCCCTGCCCTCCGTCCGGATCCTCGAGCACGAGGGTGACCATGTCGATCCGGTATTCGCCCGGGGGAACGTCGACGGGCTCGTCCGCCGCGCGCACCGTGGCCACGCCGCCGTCGCGGGAGACGAGCAGGACCTGCATCGCGCTCGCCACGCGGTCCGCGAGGTCGAGGCGGATGCGGCCGACGCCCTCGATCCTCTCCACGGCGAGGTTCGTGCCCAGGCGATCGGAACGGACCGACCAGCGCTCGCCGCCGATGCGCAGGATCGGCGCGAAGAGGAAGAGCTCGCGGAAGCTCGACCAGCTTCCGTTTCCGTCGAGATCGATCCACACCGAATCGCGCTCGCCGGTGAGGAAGCCGTCCCCGTTCCCGTCCATCCGCCGCGCGGGACGTCTCGCGTCACCGACGACCAGCTCTCCTTCCAGGTAGCCCAGGGTCGCGAAAGACAATCGTCCGGTCGTTCGCCCCAGCGTGAACTGCACCTCGCGCGGAACGAGCGTCGCCTCCTCCTCCCGGGAAACCTGGATCGAGAGCTTCGTGCTCCAGGTCCCGTCCTTCCCATCCACGAGCTCGCTCGCTTCGAGCACGCGATCGCGGTTCACGTCGACCCAGAGCCGCGGCCCTTCGAGATCCAGAGCGACGGCCACCCGCACCGAGTCGGGCGAGCCGTAGCGGACCTGGGCGAAGCGCAGAGCGCCCTCCCCTTCGATCCGGCACGTCACGTCCTCCGGAGGCTCGTCGGAGAGCGACAGGGCGGTCGGCGAAGGACCACGATGCGCCTCGCCTTCCGACGGGACGACGTAGCGCCAGCTCGGCTCGTCCTGACTCGAGATCGGGGCTGCGGCGAGAGCACAGCAGAGCAGGATAGGCAAGGTCCTCATGGCGTCGTTCTCCGGGCTCACAGCAGATCCTCCTCCCCGGGGATCCAGAATCCAAGGCATTCCCCCTCGACGTACCGGACCCGCTCCTCGCCCCTCCGCCCGAGGACGTCGGCCATGGTGCCGGCCGCCCCGGCGGGCAGGACGTCCCGGGCCAGCGCCTCGGCCCGGGCGGGATCGAGCTCGACGAGGGCGGCGAAGAAGCCGCGCCAGTCGTAGGCTCGCCGCGGGACGCCGCTCTCGAACATCCGGACGAGGGGCTCGAGCAGGGCGCGCGCGAGCTCGGGATCGTGGTGCGCGACGAAGAACGCGAGCCCGCCGTCCGCGGCGAGGGCCGGATTCCCCTCCTGGGGGCGAACCGGCGATCGGTGGCGGAGGTGGCGCAGGGCGATCGCTCGCCACAGGTACTCCTCCCGCCGCTCGGGAGCGATTCGCTCCGCGAGGGCGAGCAGCGAGCCCGCCACCACGGGATCGTTGACCCCCGATTGGCCCATCCCCGGCTCGCCCGCATTCTCCATTCGGTGGAAGGCGATCTCGAGGAGCTCGCGCGCCTCTTCGGGATTCGTGTCGGCCACCGCCCTCGCCATGAGGCCGTAGGCCTTGCCGTGGGTATCGGTCCGGTCGGCGATGCGTCGCGCCCGCTCGAGGTCGACGGGAGCCATGCGGTAGCAGATCGGGGGATGGTTGCGGTTGCGGCGCCACGCGTCCCGGCACTCGCTCAACACCTTCTCCGCCATCTCGGGATCGCGGTCGGCGAGCTCGAAGGCGATGTTCGCGGTGTGTCGCTCCTTCTCGTAGGGATCCGCGGAAGCCCGGACGATCTCGAGGGCGGCCTCGAGGTCGAGCTGCGCGAGCTCCTCGGCGAACGCCGCGCGGGCGAATCCCGACCACTCCTCGGCGGGAAGCGCCTCGGCGATGGCTCGACCCTCCTCCAGGACCTCTCCCGCGACCTCGGGCTCTCCGAGGTCGAACAGCATCTCGCCGATCCACCCCAGGAGCAGGACGCGGTAGGGCGGATAATCGACCTGCCGGGCTTCGGCCAGGGCCGGGCCGAGGATCTCGAGCTTGCGCGGTGCCTCCGAATCGGGGAGGGCGCGCGCCACGTCGATGCGAGCGAAGACGGCGCTGTAGCCGATGGGCATCGTGCCCACGACGGTGAGCGCCTCGTCGGGATCGCTCCGGGCGAGAGCCTTCGCCACCTGGTGGGGGAGCGCCTCGCACCACCTCTCCTCGGTGAGGGTCCCGTCCTCGATCCCGTCGAGGGCGGCGCCGGGATCGAGCCAGGCGAGAGTCTGCAGGGCCTGGTAGACCCGGTACTGCTCTCCGGTCTCGATCGCCTGCTCCAGCCGCATCGCCGCGAGCCGCCGGCCGATGGCGATCTCCTCCGCGCGCGGCGTCGGCTGCCGTTCCTCTCCGATCTCGAGGCGCCGCTCGTCGAGCGACCACTCGATGGTCTTCCCGGCCGCGAACCGGCGTCCGCGGAGGGGCTCTCCCTCCCGCTCCACGAACACGAAGCCTCCGGCCGCGTGCAGACCGTCGAGCGAGAAGCGTCCCGCCTCGTCGGTCGTCGTCTCCGTCGGGGCCTCGGCGTCGGTCGGCACGAACACGCGCGCTCCGCGAACCGCCGCCCCCGTCGCGTCGACGATTCGACCTTCGATCGAGACGAGCCTCGGCACGACGAGCGCGATGCCCTCCGCGATCTCCGCCCCCGTGAACCACCGGGTGATGACGAGCGCGGTGGTGGGGGACTCGACCACGAGGGCGTAGTGCGCCTCGGTCGTGAGGACGGGAGGCGCGGCGAAGGCCCCGCTCTCGTCCGAGCGCAGGTGATCCACTCCTTCGAACAGGACCTTCTCGTGTCCCCAGCGGGGGGGATCCTGCGTGGAGTCCCAGACCGTGATCCGCGCGTCCGCTACCGGCCGGCGCTGTCCGTCCCGCACAACCCCCGAGACCGGAACCAGCCGGTTGCGATGAAGGACGAGCTCGATCGGGGACTCACCGGCGACCCTGGTCGGGCCCTCCATACGGGCGGAGCCGAGCCGGGCCTCGAGCTCGGGCGACTCGGCCTCGGGATCGAGGCTCGGGATCGCGAACTCGCCGGCGCCGTCGGCGAGGGCGCAGAGCGGCAGCGTCCAGATCATCCCCGACTCGCTCCTTCGCTGCTCTCCGAACACCCAGGCGCCCGGAACGGGCTCTCCCTCCTCGTCCACGACGCGGCCGCGGAGACCATGCCCGCGCGTGAGCTCGACGTCGGCGAGCTCGATCTCCTCGGCCTCGGAAGGAACCCGGACCATCGTCTCGGACGAGAGACCGCGCCGAGCGTTGAAGGGCGGGGGGGGAACGACGTCCGAGACCGCAATCCTCCCGGAGAGCGCCCGGAAGGAGAGCCGACCGTCAGGACCGCTCGTGACCGGGAAGCGGAGGGGGTCGTTCGTGACGTGGACGACGGCGCCCTCGATGCCCTCTCCGGTCTCCGCGTCGACGACGCGGCCCGTGACGGGGATGCCCGGGCGCCATTCGATCTTCAGGGAGAAGGTCTCGCCTCCTTCGATGCTCCCTCCGGAGATCACGGGGAGGCGGTCGAGAGGTCGCGTGAGCTCCACGAAGGGATTGAGCGAGCCCGCGGCCAGGGGGAAGACCGCGGGGGAGCTCCCGGGCGAGAGGGCCACATCGAGCTCGCCGTAGGCGGACGGGCCGTCGGTCGGAGAGCCCGATCCGGAGAAGCTCCGAAGCAGCACGAGCTGTCCGGAGGGCAGGGTCGGGGCTTCCCCCACGTGCTCGACCACCACCGTGCCCGCGGGCCGTAGCGGCACATCCTCGTCGGAGAGCCAGCCCGGCTCCCCGTGGACGACCTGCCGGCCGTTCCGCTCCGCGGTGACGACGATCGCCTGGACGCGCGCGGGATCCCACGCCTCCACCCGGGCGACTCCCGATGCATTCGTGCGGACGGTCAGCTCCTCGGCGAGCGTCTCGGGCACCGAGGAATACGGGTAGGTGCGGGGGAGGATCGCGGCGTCGGCAACCGATCGCCCCTCCTCGTCCTTCACCGCGATCTCGGAGGTGGACCGGGGCGTCAGCCGGATCGTGATCCGCTCGCCCGCGGGAACGTCCTCGACGTGGTAGCTCACCAGGGAGAGCGCCGCGCCCTCCGCGAGGATCCAAAGGTCGAGGGTGCGGTAGTCGCTCCGCCGAGCCCAGCGCTCCGGGACCTCGAGGCGGAACTCGCCCGCCGCGTCGGTTTGCTCGTCCCCGAACACCTCCACGTTCGTCGAGAAGGGCGCGTTGATCACGCTTCGGGTCGAGAGAACCACTCGCGCCCCCGCCGCGGGCGCTCCGCCCGGGTCCAGGGCGACTCCCTCCAGGGTGAGTCCCTCGTCCGGAACGACGGTGCGCCGCGTCGGCTCCTCGTCGAACGTCGCCGGCGTGAGGACCAGGACGAGGGTGAGTAGGCATTCCATGGCGCTTCCTCCGTCCATGCTAGAACAGATCCTCCTGGTCCGGGGTCCACAGGCCGAGGTACCTCTTCTCGACGTGACGCACGCGGTCCTCGCCCTCGCGAGCGAGCACCTCCGCCATGATGCCCGCGGCGTTCGCGGGCAGGACCTCCCGCGCGAGCTCCTCGGCCCACGCGGGGTCGACCTCGGCGAGAGCGGCGTAGACCGGGGCCCAGTCCCGGGTGCTCGAATCGACCCGGTTGACCTGGGACCGGAGGAAGGCGACGAGGGGCTCGAGGAGGTCGCGGGCCAGATCGGGGTCGTAGCGAGCGACGTAGTAGGCGAGGCCGCCGTCCGCGATCAGGGCCGGTGTGTCCGGTCCGGGCCGCGAATCGGGCTCGTAGCGTGGCGCACGCAGGGCGATCGCCCGCCACAGGTATTCCTCGAGCCGCTCGGGGGCGATGCGCTCGGCGAGGGGGAGCAGGGAGGGCGCCATCGCGCAGTCGTTCGTGAATCGCTCTCGCCGCGGGCCGTCGGCCAGGGTCTCCATTCCCTGGAAGGCGGACTCGAGGAGCCCGCGCGCGCGCTCGGGATCCGTGTCGGCCAGGGCCTTGGCCATGAGGCCGTGGGCCGTGCTCGCTTGCCCCGTTCTGGCCGCGATTCGCAGGGCGCGCTCGGGATCGACGGAGACCATGGCGTGGCAGATCGCAGGGTGGGGGCGGTAGTAGGTCGCCGGCTTTGGCAGTCGGTCGAGCACCTCCTCCGCCGCCGCCGGATCCTTGTCCGCGAGCTCGAAGGCGATGTTGCCGAGGTGACGCTTCCGGTCGAAGTCGTCCGTCAGGTCCTCCACGATCTCGAGTGCGGCCTCGAGGTCGACCTGGGCCAGCTCCTCGGCGAAGGACGAGCGGGCGTAGCCCGACCACTCCTCGGCGGGGAGCTCCTCCGCGAGGGGTCGTCCTTCCTCGAGGACCTCGAGTCCCGCCTCGCGCTCGCCGAGGTCGAGCAGCAGCTCGGCGATCCGGCCCAGGACCAGGACGCAGTGCGCAGGATCGTCGACGCGGCGGGCCTCGGCGAAGGCGGTGCCCAGGATCTCGAGCCGGCGCGCGTGCTGCTCCTCGGGAAGGGCGCGGACGATGTCCAGCCGGGCGCGGACCGAGGTGTAGCCGATGGGGATCGTGCCCACGATCGCGAGGGCCTCGTCGAGATCGCTCCGCGCGATGACCTTCGCGACCTGGTGACGGATCGATTCGCACCAGTCCTCGTCCTCGAGGATTCCGTCCTCGAGCCCCGCGAGCGCGGCGTCGGGATCGAGCAGGGCGAGGTTGCCCAGGGCCTGGAAGACCTGGTAGGGCTCGCCGGCTCCCCGCGCGGTCTCCAGCCGGACCTCGACGAGCCGTCGCGCGACGGCGAGCTCCTCGTCGCGGGAGCCGGGAGGGGCATCGACGGGGAGCAGCTCCGCGCGATCACCGAGCGACCACTCGATCGGCTCGCCGATCGTGAACCGACGTCCCCGGAGGATCTCCCCCTCGCTCTCCATGAAGACGAAGCCCCCTCGGAGGAACACGCGGTCGAGCACGAAGCACCCGTCGGCGTCGGACGTCGTCTCGACCGGAGCGGGAGCATCCGCGGGCACGAACACCCGAGCGCCGGCGACGGGGCGGCCCTCGGCGTCGACGAGGCGCCCGCGGAGCGCTGCGAGCCGCGGCGCGACGAGCTCGATTCCCTCCGCGATCTCCTCGCTCGCGAGCCACGGGGTGATGACGAGCTCGGTCGCGGGGGACTCGACCACGAGCGCGTAGCGCTTGCCGGCCACGAGCCGGGGGGACGCCGAGAATCGACCGTTCTCGTCCGAGAGCAGGTGGTCCGCTCCCTCGATCATGACCTTCTCGTGCGCGTAGACCGGATTCGGGTCCCACGACTCCCAGACGGAGACCTTCGCTTCCGCCACCGGACGTCCGTGCTGGTCGCGCACGATTCCCGCGATCGGCACGAGAGTCTTGCTGCGCACCACGAGCTCGACGGCGGGCTCGGCCCCGGGCATCACCTCCTGCCGACCGTCCGTGCGGGCGGTGCCGAGCCGGGCCTCGAGCTGGAAGCTCTCCACGTCCGTCAGGGCGCCCGCGATCGCGAACTCGCCCTGCGCGTCGGCGAGGGCCGCGATGGGAAGCATGGAGATCGCCCTCCCCTCGGTCCTCTGTCGGTATCCGAAGGCCCAGGCGCCGGCCACGGGGTCGCCCGCCTCGTCGACGACTCGCCCGCGCACGCCGGGGGAGGCGTCGAGCACGACGTCGGCGAGCGTGGCCTCCTCCGCCTCCGACGGGACGTGGATCCGATTCGTGATTTGCTCGTCGCGCACCGAGGAGTAGGGAGGCGGAGGATCGACACCGCAGACCGCGATTCCACCGGGGAGGGCGCGGAAGGAGAGCGCCCCGTCCGCTCCGCTCACCACGGGGAAGTAAAGGGGGTAGCTGGAGATCCAGACCGCGGCTCCTTCGATCCCCTCGCCGGTCTTCGCGTCGACGACTCGACTCGTGACGTGCACGCCCGCCTTCCACTCGATCTTCGCGGTGAACGTTTCCCCAGCCCTCACGTGGCCCCCGGAGATCACAGGGAGGCGCTCCAGGGGGTGGGGGAGGAGCAAGAAGGGCTCCAGGGAGCCCCCGGCCAGCGGCCGCAGGGTGGGGGAGGCCTCGGGTGCGAGTCCGACGCGGACTACCCCGCGGCCCGAAAGCCCATCCGCGAGGCCGCCCGATCCCGCGGAGGACTGCAGCGTCAGGACCTGCCCCGGCGGAAGGGCCGGCGCTTCGCCGACGTGCTCGAGCGCCAGCTCTCCCGGCGCGAGGAGCTTCACCTCGCCCTCCGCGAGCCATCTCTCCATCCCGAAGAAGGCCTGTCGGCCGTGCCGCTCCGTTTCGAGCGTGAGCTGCTGGACTCGCTCGAGCTCCCACGTGTCGATCCGCGCCACTCCCGCATCGTCGGTCCGGAAGGTCAGATCCTCGGCGAGCGTCTCGGGCACCAACGAGTGGCCGTAGTTCGAGGGGCGGACCGCGACGTCGGGCGCCGGCCGGCCCTCCTCGTCGCGCACGGTGACCTCGGCGATCGAAGAGGGCGCCAGCCGAACGCTGATCCGCTCGCCCGCAGGAACGTCCTCGACGGTGTAGGGGAGCAGCGCGAGCCGGGTGTCCTCCCGGAGCACCCACAGGTCGAGGGTCCGGTAGTCGCTCCTCCGGATCCACGCCTCCGGCACCTCGAGCCGGAAGCTCCCGTCCCCGCCGACGTGCTGCTCCGCGAGAACCTCCGCCTCGGAGTCGAAGAACATCGGCAACGAGTTTCGGCTCGAGAGTACCGTGCGCGCCCCGGCGGCGGGCGACCCGTTGGGATCCAGGACGACGCCCTCGAGGACCAGGTCCTCGTCGGTGGGAGCGGGGAGAAGGACGAGCGCCAGCGCGAGAGCGAACGATAGCATGGAGAGACCTCGCGGCAACCGGGACGGACGTTCGGAGACGGGCGACGCCGGGGACGGGATTCCGTCCGGGACCTCGCCGCCGGAACCTACTATATCGATGTCGGCGGACGGTCACCGGGCGTGTCAATCGTCGCCCGCGGGGATCCCCCCTCGGGCGGGAATAGGAGCCTCCGCGCGGCGTCGCAGCTCGGGAGAGCGCCATGCATCCCTCTGGTCCCCAGATCCTGGTGTCGCTGGCCGTTCTCGTCGCCACGTTCTCGACCGGGGCCCTGCTCTGGAAGCTCGGAGGTCGGATCGAGGGGCGGGGGCGGCGACGGTCACTCCGCGTCACGGCCGTGCTCGTCGCCCTCGGCTCGCTGGTCCTCGTCGCCACGATGATCACCCGCACGACGAGGCACGAGGGACGCTGGCTGTGCCTGCTCTGCGGCGCCTGCGAGGAGCGGATCGCCTACTTCGGGATCGTCGTCGATCGCGGGCCGACGTCCCGCTACCTCGACCTGTACGAGGAGGCCCGGGCGTTCACCTCGTGGTACGAGCGGGAGATCGGCGCCGAGCACGAGCACGTCTGGCGCGCGGCCGGGTGCCACGGCTACGGGACGCGCTCGGTGGGCTGCACGGGGTTCTACGCCGATCACCCCTGGTTCCTCTCCCTGCCCCGGATCCGGGACCGCGAGATCGTCGAGCATCTGTTCGCGAAGGTGCGCGACGCCTCGCCCGTGGATCATCGCGTCATGCTCGATCGGAACCTCGAGAGATCGGAGCTCTTCCAGCAGCTCGCCGGTGGCCTGCGGCTTCCGCCCGCCGAGGAGCGCCGCCGCTTCGACGCCTGGCTCGCGGAGAATCCGCTCTGGCAGTAGGGCGCCCCGCTTCGGAGCTTTCCGCGCTCCTTGCGCCCGAGTAACGTCTACCATCTGGGGACGGGACGGCCCGGGAGGCGGGTCGTCCGCCGGAGCTCCGAGCCATGCGAGGTCAGCCATGAAGAACGAACTATCGCGTCGCACCCTCCTCCGTTCCGCCGCCGGAGTCGGAGCGGGACTCGCCCTGCAGCCTTTCGCCTCGGCGCTGTCGCAGGATCCCAAGACGGTGCGCGTCGGCATCGTCGGGGTCGGCGGGCGCGGGACGGGGCTGCTCGGGATCATGATGGGGATCCCGGGAGTGGAGATCCCCGCGGTCTGCGACATCGCGAAGCCGCATGCCGAGCGAGCGAGCGGGATGCTCACGAAGGCGAAGCGGAAGGCGCCGGAGCTCTACACCGACGGCGACTACGCCTTCGAGAAGCTGATGGCCCGCGAGGACCTCGACGCCGTGATCATCGCCACCCCGTGGCACTGGCACACGCCGATGGCGGTCAGCGCGATGAAGCACGGCAAGTATGCGGGGGTCGAGGTGCCCGCGGCGATCAGCCTCGAGCAGTGCTGGGCCCTCGTGGACACCTACGAGGAGACCGGCGTGCCGTGCATGATGATGGAGAACTGGAGCTTCCGCCGCGACAACCTCGCCGTGCTGCGGATGGTGCGCGAGGGGCTGCTCGGCCGGATCGTGCACTGCCACGCCGCGCACAGCCACGACTGCATCGATCACTGGTTCTTCGAGCGGGGCACGGGCAAGGACCGCTGGGGCGCCGAGTACCTGCTCGCCTACAACCGCGACCAGTACCCGACCCACGGCCTCGGGCCGGTCATGTCCTGGCTCGACATCAACGTCGGCGATCGGTTCACGTCGGTGACCTCCTCGGCGACCGGATCGTTCGGGATCAACGAGTACTTCGAGCGCACCTTCGGGCCCGACCACCCCGGCGCGAAGCGCGAGTACGCCCAGGGCGACATCGTCACCTCCGTGGCGAAGACCGAGCAGGGCAAGACCCTCGTCGTCAACTACGACATGCAGCTCCCGCGGCCCTACGACAACCGCTGGACGTTGCAGGGCACGCTCGGCATCTACAACGAGCAGCGCGAGGCGGTCTACCTGCAGGGTGTCAGTCCCGCGTACCACCAGTGGGAGCCCTTCGGCTCTTACCAGGAGAAGTACGACCACCCGTGGTGGGTGAGCGGGCTCGCCACCGGCGGCCACGGCGGGGTGGACGGGCTCGAGCTGCGGCTCTTCGTCGCCGCGGTGCGCGCGGGCACGCAGACGCCGCTCGACGTGTACGACTCGGCGACCATGAGCTCGCTCGTTCCCCTGTCGGGGATCTCGATCGAGAAGGGCAGCGTCCCGATCGAGTGGCCCGACTTCACGAGGGGGCGGTGGAAGGAGCGCAAACCCACGTTCGGGATCGTCTCGTGACCGGACGCGTCCTCGCCGCTCTCGCTCTCCTCGGAATCGCGGCCTGCGGCTCGGGGGAGGAACCGCTCGATCCGGGCAACGGGCTCAACGTGCTCCTGATCTCGCTCGACAGCACGCGCCGCGACCTGCTCGGCGCCTACGGCGGGGAATCGCCCCACGCGCCCGGCGTGGCCACGAGCCCGCGCCTCGACGCGCTCGCGGAGGAGGGAGTCCTGCTCGAGGACGCCTACGCCACGACGTCCTGGACCCTTCCCTCCCACGTGTCGATGCTGACCGGCCAGCCCGAGCTGGTGCACACCGTCGACGTCGACTACCAGCGGTTCGACGAGGACCGTCCGTTCCTGCCGGAGATGCTGCAGGCGCGCGGGTATCGCACGGCGGGCTTCTTCTCGGGCCCCTACCTCGAGCCCCACTTCGGCTTCGACCGGGGGTACGACCGCTACGAGGGCTGCTACGGCGATTCCCTGACCGCGGCTTCGAAGCGGGCCGCGCAGCTACGCCGGGTGTACGAGGAGGCGCTGGAGGACGGTAACCGCATCGCCGTCCGCACCGCGGAGAGCGAGCTCCTCGCCGCCGAGCGCGAGGTGGAGGACCTCTCCCACCGCGACGTCAGCACGAAGAACGTGACCGACGCCGCCCTGGCGGAGCTCGAGGCCGCGGTGGAGGCAGGCAAGCCCTTCTTCCTCTTCGCGCACTACTTCGATCCCCACTACGACTACCTGCCCCCCGTGCCCTTCGACCACATGTTCGACCCCGCCTACGACGGCGAGGGCGCGTGGGACGACTTCCTGGGCAACGAGGCGATCAGCACGGAGGACTTGGCCTCGATGGGGGGGCGGAACCGCGTGATCTCCGATCGCGACCTGGAGAACGTGCGGGCGCTCTACGCCGGCGAGCTGTGCTGGACGGACTCGCAGATCGGCCGGCTGCTCGATCGGCTCGACGAGCTGGGCGTCGCGGAGCGGACCCTGGTCGTCGTCGTCTCCGACCACGGCGACGAGTTCTTCGAGCACGGCTCGATCGGCCACCGCCGCACGCTCTACGAGGAGGTGATGCAGGTGCCGATGATCCTCCGCCTCCCGGGAGCGCTGCCCGCGGGGAAGCGGGTGGAAGGGCTGGTCTCCGTCGCCAACCTCGTGCCCACGATCCTCGACGTCCTGGAGATCACCCCGCGCGAGGAGTCGATCTCCTCGAGCTTCCTGCCCCTGATCCGCGGCGAGGACGACGGGGCCGAGCGCGGGATCCTCGGCCGGATCGTGCGCTTCTGGTCGGTGCGCATCCAGATCCCCGTCGTCGGCGGCGAGCGGATCCCCGTCGACGGTCGGCGGATCCAGGTGATCGAGACCTGGCGCCAGGGCCCGATCAAGGTCACGCGCGAGCGAGCGTGGGTCCGGGCGGACGACAGCTCCCCGGAGCGGCTCACCGAGGCCGTCGCCCACTTCTACGGCGAGGGGAGCACGGTCGACGTCCTGCGCTGGATCGACCTCGAGCGCTTCCCCGACGAGCGAGAGGAGGACCACTCGACCGACTTCACCGACCTGCGCGCCCGCGAGGCGCTGCGCGAGTTCCACGATCGCTACCGCGAGCTGCTCGCCGTTCGCGGTCGGGCGGCGAGCGTGGAGACCGACGCGGAGCTCATGAGCCTCTTGAACGGGCTCGGCTACACGGACGGGGGAGACGACGGCACCGCTCCTCTCGAGCACGAGACGTTCCTCTTCCCGCCTCCGGGGCGGGATCTCCTGAGGGAGGATCGTTGACCGGGAAGCTCGTCCCCGCGGGACTCCTCGTCCTGCTCACCTTCGCGGCCTACTCGTCCGCGGTCCAGGGGGGATTCATCTGGGACGACGACGACTACGTCACCGAGAACGTCCACCTGCGCTCCGTGGAGGGGCTGGGGAGGATCTGGAGCCTGCCCCCGTCGATCCCCCAGTACTACCCGCTCGTCCACACGACCTACTGGATCGAGCACCACCTGTGGGGCCTCGAGCCCCTCGGCTACCACCTCGTCAACGTCCTCCTGCACGCGGGGGCGGCGATCCTGGCGTGGCTCGTTCTCCTGCGCCTTCGAATACCCGGAGCCCTGGTCGCCGCCGCGGTCTTCGCGCTGCACCCGGTGCAGGTGGAGTCCGTGGCCTGGATCACCGAGCGCAAGAACGTGCTGTCCGGGCTCCTCTACCTCGCGGCGATGCTCGCCTACTTCCGCTTCGAGCCCCCGGAGTCGGATCGCGAGCGCGGAGGCAAGGGCTTCTACGTCCTCGCCCTCGTCCTGTTCGCGGGCGCGCTCCTGAGCAAGTCGGTGACGAGCAGCCTGCCCGCGGCGATCCTCCTGATCTTCTGGTGGAAGCGGGGGCGGCTGCGGTGGCGCGACCTGTGGCCCCTCGTGCCCTTCTTCGTGCTGGGCGTGGTCGCGGGGTGGCACACGGGGTACCTCGAGCGCGAGCACGTCGGCGCGATGGGCCCGGAGTGGGACATCGGCTTCGTCGAGCGCTTCCTCATCGCGGGCCGCGCCGTGTGGTTCTACCTCGGGAAGCTCGTGTGGCCCTGGCCCCTGATCTTCTTCTACCCGCGGTGGGAGATCGACGCCGGCGTGTGGTGGCAGTACGTCTTCCCCCTCACCGCGATCGGGCTCGTCGTCTCGCTGTGGCTGCAGCGGGCGAGGTTCGGGCGGGGACCGCTCGTGGCGATCCTCTTCTTCGGGGGAACCCTGTTCCCCGCGCTCGGCTTCTTCGACGTGTATCCGATGCGCTACTCGTTCGTGGCGGATCACTTCCAGTACCTGGCGAGCCTGGGGCCGATCGCGCTCGCCGTGGGGGCGGCGACGATCGTCTTCCGCGCGCGCGGGATGAACACCGTGGGCGCGGGAGTCGCGATCGCGGTCGTCCTCGCGCTCGGCGGGCTCACCTGGCGGCAGGGGCACGTGTACGAGAGCCTGCGGACGCTCTGGGAGGACGTGGTCGTGCGGAATCCCGACGCCTGGGTGGCTCAGAACCACCTGGGCAAGGTCCTGCTCGAGGAGGGGAATCCGGAGGCCGCGGAGCCCTACATCGTGCGGGCGCTCGAGCTGAAGCCCGACCACGCCGAGGCCAGCAGCAACCTCGCGAGCATCCGCATCCGCCAGCAGCGGTACGCCGAGGCGCGGCGGCTGCTCGAGCGCGCGGTGGCGGACGAGCCGCGCCTGTCCGAGGCGCACGGCAACCTCGGGAGCCTCTGCCAGCTCGAGGGGGATCTTCCCGGGGCGGAGCGTCACTTCCGCCGCGCCCTCGAGATCAAGCCGGACAACGCCCCCGTCCGTGTCAACCTCGCGCGGCTCCTGCTCGGACGCCAGGCGGTCGCGGAGGCGATCGAGCACCTGCGCGCCGCGGTCTTCCACGCTCCCGATCTGCCCGAGGCGCGGCTCGACCTCGGCCGCGCGTTGCTCGCGACCGGGGCGCTCGACGAGGCCGCGATCCACCTCGACCGCGCGCTTGCGCTCCGCCCCGGCTGGCCCGCCGCCCGGGCCGCGCGCGCCGAGCTCGACGCGCGCCGGTGAGTCGTCCGCGAAGTTCCGCCGCGCTCTCGACTTCCGAGCGAGTGTCCAGCGATCGGGCCGATTCCCCCCGCGGCCCTCCGTTTATTCCCCCTCCGCGGCGGCCGTCCGCCGCCGGTCGAGGCGCGTTCGTCCCCGCCAGCCCTGTCCCTCCGGGGCGTCGGCGAGGTCCTGCGGCCAGATGTAGTCCGCGGCGAGCCTCTCCTCACGCTCGCGGCTCGCGTCGATCAGCGGCCGGGCGAGGCGGGACGCGAGGTCCCGGATCTTCCGCGGGAACAACACGCGCGCGGGCAGCCCCGACTCGTCGTCCATGTCCCGGTCCTCGAGGACATCGGGAGCCCAGGGAAGTTGCACCGTGCAGTCCACCGCGAGGCGGGCGAGGCGGGCGCGGATCGGATTCGTCTTGCGGAGCTCCTCGATCGTCTGGTAGAGCGCGATGTAGCGGTGGAAGTGGCGGAAGAAGAACCGCCGGCGCCGGGACTCGCGCTCCGCGGCGGGCGAATCCGCCTCGCGCTCGGACCGGGCCTCCAGCAGTTCGGATCCGGCGTGGGGCTCCCAGACCTGGATCTGGATCATGTCCGGATGGAACAGGGCGAGGTTGCGCATCGACACGCGGAGCCGCCGCCGCGTCTCCTTCGGCAGACCCATCATCGCGTAGAACTTGACGAGGATGCCCTCGTTGCGGAGCAGTTGCACCGCCTCGTGGATGTCCGCGTCGTCGATGCCCTTCTTCAGGACCTCGTTGCGCACGTACGGCGAGCCGCTCTCGATCCCCACCTGCACCTGGCGGCACCCCGAGCTCCGAAGCGCGTGCACGAACTCGCCGGTCACCTGCGAGGCGACCAGGTTGACTCCGTAGGGGACCCCGACCTCCGCGGGATAGCGCTTGAAGAACTCCTGCGCCCACTCCTTCGACAGGCCGAAGATGTCGTCGTGGAAGAAGACGGCGCGTAGCTCGGGGATCGAGTCGCGCGCGGCCTGGATCTCGCGGATGACGTAGTCCGCGCTCTTCAGCCGCGCGTACTTGCCCTTGCCCTCGTAGAGCTTGCGCAGCACGTGGTTCGAGCAGAACTCGCAGCCCATCGGACAGCCGCGCGTGGCCACGAGGGTCAGGATTCCGTCCCGCTCGTTCGCGTGCGTCTCCAGGGGCAGGAGGTCGCGGGCGGGGAAGGGGAGCGCGGAGATGTCCTCGATCAGGGGGCGTAGCGGGTTCCGGCGCACGCCTCCATTGGATCCGGACCACACGTTCGGGATGCCGTCCGTCGGCTCGCCCCGCTCGAGCGCGTCGCACAGCTCGACCAGCGCCTCGTCCACCTCGCCCCGCCCCACGAAGTCCACGCCCGGATCGGAGAGGACCTCCTCGGGATTCAACGTGGCGTACAGCCCGAGGAAGGCGGTGGGGAGGCCGGTGACCTCCTTCAGCTTCGCCACCCGGGGGAAGGTCTCGGGGAAGTCGTGGCCGAAGGCGGAGAACAGCAGGGAGATGTGGAAGACGAGCAGCGTCTTCTCCTCGCGGTGGCGAGCCACCCAGCTCGCGACCTCCTCCAGGGTGTCCTCGGCGAAGACCATCCGGAAGGCGGTCCCGTGTCCCGCGCGCCGCAGGCAGGAGACCACACTTGCCACACCCTCGTCGTAGTACCAGAGCCGGCCGTCCCGACACATATTCGTCGAGACGTAGAGGAAGAGGACCTTCATGAGCGAGCAGATACCTCTTCTGCCGATTCGGACAGGGGGTTCCTACGCTCTTCCTTCTCGATTCGAAAAAGACCGCGCTCCCTCCAGCGACCGCCCCGCGGCTTTTCCGCGAGCCTCGCGAAGAACCGGCCGGCGGGGAGTCGATCGAGAAAGGAACCGGGAATCCGGAAGGAATCACCGGTCGTCAACGCGGTGAGGCAGTTGTCGAACAGGGGCGAGCGCCCCAGCTCGAAGACCCGGAGCCCCCGGTCGGGGCTCGGCTCGGGGAAGCGGAACTCGTGGTCCGGCGCGACCGGTCGCGCGTGGTCCTCCCGCCGGCGGAGCGCGGGGAGGAGGGCGGCCGCCCGCGTCGCGGCGCGAGAGAGGCGGCTCCCGAGCGGGCCGCCGTGCTTCGCGAGGAACGTGGTCCGGCTCGCGCGGCCCGCGCGCTCCGATTCCTCCGGACGCGTGGCCGTGCTCTGCTCTCCGAAGTGGACCATCGTCGACGAGGGCACGTAGAGCACGGGCACGCCCGCCGCCCGCGCGCGCACGCCGAGGTCGGTGTCCTCCGAGTAGAGAAAGAAGTCCTCGTCCCATCTCCCGAGCGACTCGAACGTCGCGCGCCCCGCGGCCAGGGCGGACCCCGAGAGGCATCGCACCGGCGAGGGCGAGTCGGACCGGGTGGCCTCCACGCGCCGGTCCAGGTAGCGCAGCGAGCTCTCGCCCCACCATCCGCGCGCGTAGAGGACGTCGGACACCTCCCCGAAGACGGACACGCCGCGCAGGGGGGAGATGGTGAAGACGAGCTCGGGATCTGCGAACTGACGGGGGCCGGCGAGCACGCGGCCCTCGTGCGCGCGGAGAACGTGCAGGAGCTCCCGGATCGTGCCGGGCAGGAAGAGCGTGTCCGGATTGAGGAAGAGGAGGTGCTTCGATCGGCCCCGGGTCGCGCCGAGGTTGCACGCCGCTCCGTAGCCGAGATTGCGGTCCGACCCGATCAGCTCGACGGAGCCGGGGAGCTCGCTCAGGCGGGCCGCCTCGCCGGGCGCCGAGCCGTTCTCCACGACGACGATCTCTCCCAGCTCGTCGGGCGAGGTGTGAGCCAGGAGCGAGCGCAGGCTGTCGAGGAGGAGGTCGGAAGAGTTGTAGTTGACGTAGACGACGTCGAGCCCGTCCCGCGCGTCCGATCCCCGGCCCGTCACGAGCTTCCCTCCCGTCGGTCCGCGGTCTTCCCGCGCCAGCGCGAGAGGGCGGCGTCGAAGTCGAGCTCCATCCGGGCGAAGAGGCCCTGGAGCACGTCGCGACGGAAGGCGTCCCTCGCGATCTGCCCGTCCGCGTCGTCGAAGAATCCCGCGATCTCGTCGCGGTCGTACACCCCGCTGCGCACGTAGGCCGCGAACTCCTGGACGAAGGGGTTGTAGCCCAGCTCGTGCGTGTCGTGCGTCAGGAACAGCGGGATCAGGTCGCAGTTCGTGTCCGCGGGGTGCTGGTCGCCCTTGCCGATCAGCCCGAGCTCGAAGACCCCGGGCGTGTTCGGGATTCCCTTGTAAGGTGCGATGACCGCGGGGCGGGAGGTCACGAAGCGCCGGAAGGCGCGGCGCGAGGCGTGCCTCGCGACGTAGTGGCGAAGCGGCCGGGGGAGCAGGAAGGTGACGCTCTCCGCGTACAGGTCCCAGAGGTACTCGCGATCCTCCGGTCCGAGCACGTCCC
Organism: uncultured Planctomycetaceae bacterium; assembly: GCA_964428225.1. GTDB lineage: Bacteria > Planctomycetota > UBA1135 > UBA1135 > JBFMCU01. Next base: position 3,370 of record CAYRXS010000108.1, on the reverse strand, counting down.
GGAACAGCTCGTCCGGCATCCAGATCGAGCGGTGGAAGTGGCCCTTGTCCGTGTGGAGGTCGGGCGTGTCCTGCTCGGCGGCCCATCCGAAGGCGATGTACGGGACGCGGTGCTTCCGGGCCACGCGCATCGACTCGAATCCGTAGAACGCGCTGCAGATCGGGCAGAATCGCCGGTGCAGCGAGCCCTCGTCCTTCTCCACGAAGTAGCGCAGGACCTTGAACAGGAGCTCCGTGGGACCCGGGGCCACGACGAGCTCGATGCCCAGCCGCTCGACGGTGCGGCGCAGGTTCCGCTTCGCGACCTCGCTCCCGAAGCCCGAGTCGAACGAGTACCCTAGGACGCGCGCTCCGTAGTCGTGCTGGAGCAGCCAGGCGAGCATCGCGCTGTCCTTGCCTCCGCTCAGGCCCACGAGCACGTCGTGGGATCCGCGCCGGTTCCTTCGGGACAGGATGGCGCGGAGCTTCGCCTCCTCGGCCCTCCGCTTCTCCTCGGGAACGGGCGGCGGCCACTCGGTCCCCGTCCGGCAGTGGTTGCAGATCCCGCGGTCGTCGAGCTCCGCTCCCGGGAAGTCGGCGGGCAGGATGCAGCGGGTGCACCTCGTCGCCTCGGCGGTGTGCGGGTGATCGGGGGGGGACGTCATTCCTCTTCCGGCTCGGGTGCGGCTCGGTCTCCCTCCAGCCAGCGTTCCGCGAGGAGGCGGGACGCGATCGCCTCCGCCACGACGTGGTGGCCCGCGGGGGACCAGTGGCCGTCGTGAGGGAGGTAGAGCTCCTCGCCGCCCGCGACGCGCGGGGCGAAGGGTTCGTAGGTGTCGAGGACGGCAATCCCCTCGGCCTCCATCCCCGCGACCAAGCGCCACTCCACCTCCGGCGGCTCGCCGGTGAAGTTCGCCGCGTCGTGGACCAGCACGACCAGCAACGGCGCTCCGTGCTCGCGGGCGCGCTCGGCCATGCGTCGAACGAGGGCGAGGAAGAGCGGCTCGACGTCCGCCTCCTTCCAGCACGCGGCGCGCCGGCGATCGGGAACGCTGCGCCCCATCAGGTGGTAGAGGCCCTCGCCGAGGTAGCTCGAGGTGCGTAGATGCACCTCCCAGTTGGGCCGGGCGGGGACGAAGACGAGCTCGCCCTCCTCCAGGCGGTAGTAGGGTTTTGGCCAGTGCCCGTTGCGCTCGTAGCGGATGTCCAGGAGGTCGTTGCCGGGGAAGGCGACGAGGAGGACGACGTCGGGGTCGTGGTCCAGGCCCTCGAGCTCGAGCACGCGCAGCTGCTGGTCGGTGCCGTAGGCGTTGCACCCCATGTTCAGGACCTCGACATCGTCGACGAGCGTCTCGAGGTGCTCGGTGAAGCGCTCCCCGTAGTCGACGCCGACGCCGAAGGTGAAGGAGTCCCCGAGCACGACGATCCTCCGCGTGCCGGGCGCCTTCGTCTCCGCCCACTCCCCGTCCTTCCACCCGTCCGAGTTCGTCGTCGCGGGGGTCTTCACGCACCACTGCGCCCCGGTCTTCGTCACGTTTGCCCGCATGTGCCAGCCGAGCTCGGGGTGGAAGTCCATCCCCCGCTCGCGGTGCGCGGACCGGGCGTAGATCCGCAGACCGATCTCGGCGCCCACGAGCGCCACGAGCAGCGCGATCGACGCGATGGCGAGCCGGCGACGCCAGGAAGGACGCCGCTTCCCTGTTCCGTCTTCACCCGCGACCATGTAGATCCAGTGTACGCTACCATCGGGCTCCGCGCGGCCCTCTCCGTGCGCGCTTGTTCGACGAGGAGATGGAATGACGAACGCGACCCTGACGAAGATCGTGGGCGGGTGGATCGCCGCCCTGCTCGTGGGTTCGAGCTTCTCCCAGGCGCAGATTCCGAGCGCCGGCGACTGGCCCACGTTCCGCGGGGACTTCCGGCGGAGCGGGGTGTCGTCCGAGCAGCTCGACGCGGATATGCACGAGCTCTGGACCCACCGCCCGAAGCTCGCCCCCCAGCCGGCCTGGCCCGGCCCCGCGCACAAGGACATCTCCCACGAGATCTGGGGGCTGAGCCCGACGTTGACCTACGACCGGGCGTTCCACGTCGCGGTGATGGGGGAGCGCGTGTACTACGGCTCCTCGGCCGACGACTCGGTTCACTGTCTGCACCGGAAGGACGGCACGTTCGCGTGGTCGTTCCTCACGGAAGGTCCCGTGCGTCTGGCGCCGACGGTCGTGGGTACGAGGGTCTACTTCGGCTCCGACGACGGCTTCGTCTACTGCCTCGATGCCAAGTACGGCACACTCAAGTGGAAGGTCCGCGGCGGCCCCGAGGACGTGCGGATTCCCGGCAACGGACGGGTGATCTCGCTCTGGCCGGTGCGCTCGGGCGTGATCGTCGAGGACGGGATCGTCTACTTCACGGCCGGGGTGTTCCCCGATCAGGGCGTGTACCTCGGGGCGCTCGACGCGGAAACCGGTGCGGAGCTCTGGAAGACGGAGGCCCCCCTCACCGCCCAGGGCTACCTGCTCTCCACCCCGACGCGGCTGTATGTCCCTGCGGGCCGCACCGCCCCCCACGTCTTCGATCGCGCGACGGGGGCGAACCTCGGCGCGGTCGGTAGCGCGGGCGGCAGCTTCGCGATCGTTTTCGATGACATGCTGATCCAGGGACCGAGCGAGAAGGGCCAGATCGAGATCAGCGAGCCCGGGACGCACGCGCGGCTCGTCAGCGCCCAGGCCCTCCGCCTGCTCGCGAGCGGGGACCGCACCTACTTCCTCCGGGAGGGATCCCTCTCCGCCCTCGACCGCACGCGCTATCTCGACGTGACCCGCGGCATCCTGGCGATCGAGCGCGTGGTCGCCGAGCAGAGGACGCCCGAGCAGACGAAGCGCCTCGCCGAGCTGGTCGAGGCGCGGACGGCGTGTTTGCGCTGGAACGTCGCGAGCACGGCTCCCTACGAGATGATCCTCGCCGGAGACCTCATCCTGACCGGCGGCGACGGCGAGGTCGTCGCCCACGACGTCGAGGACGGGACGATTCGATGGAGAGCACCGGTGGAGGGCCGGGCCTACGGCCTCGCGGTCGCCGGGGAACGGCTCTACGTCAGCACGGACACCGGGGCGATTCGCTGCTTCGCCCCGGAAGACGTCGGCTCCGCACCGCTCGGGCGGGAGACACCGCCGTTCACCGACTGGCCCGAGGACGGGAGCGAGAAGGTCTATCGCGAACCGGCGCGGCGCATTCTCGAGGAGAGCGGGATCCGACAGGGCTTCTGCCTCGTGCTCGGCTCGACCGGGGGCCGGCTCGCCTGGGAGATCGCGCGTGCGAGCGACCTGCAGGTGGTGGGGGTTCAGTCCGAACGTGTGTTCCGGGGCTACGGGCCCTGGAACCAACGTCGCATGAGC
>CAYRXS010000107.1:0-21147 GCA_964428225.1 uncultured Planctomycetaceae bacterium | reverse complement strand
CGGCAAGGCCCTCGACGCCATGGGCGGGCCGGTCGACCTCGTGCACCAGGATCGGCTGGTGCGGCTCTGCTGTAAGGGCTGCATCAAGGCGGTCGAGAAGAGCCCCGAGACCGTGTTCGAGAAGATCGACGCGGCGGTCGTGAAGGCGCAGAGAGCCTCCTACCCCCTGAAGAACTGCGTGGTGATGGAGGACAAGCCCGTGGACGTCAACGGGGAGCCGATCGAGTACGTCCACGGCACGCGGCTGATCCGCCTCTGCTGCAAGCCGTGCGTGGCGAAGGTCGCCGAGAATCCCGCGAAATACCTCGCCAAGGTCGACGCGGCCCTGATCCGGACCCAGGCGGAGACCTACCCCCTCGAGACCTGCGTGGTCACCGGCAAGGCCCTCGACGCCATGGGCGGGCCGGTGGATCACCTCTACGGCACGCGGCTCGTGCGCTTCTGCTGCAAGGGCTGCATCAAGCCCTTCCGCAAGGAGCCCGCGAAATACCTCGCGAAGATCGACGCCGCGACCAAGGAGAGGTAGGCGTCGAGGGCGGCCGGAGGGGCGTCAGCGCGCCTCCGACTCGCACCCCAGCGCCGTGAGGGTGACGGGGCCCAGGAGGCCCGAGGGGGCCACGGGCCAGCCGCTCGCGTCGAAGGGGCGGTACTCGTGGTCCACGAAGTTGATGTCGTGGAAGCGCTTCCACGCGACGCCGCGACGGTCCAGGTCGCGGATGCGGTTCGCGGAGAGGTTCGTCACCTCGATCTCCAGGACGTGGCGGCCCGGCGGCAGCGAGCCCTCGAGGTCGAGCGTGAAGGGGTGGGCGATCAGCGTGCCCACGGGTCGGCCGTCCACGAGGACCCGGGCGCTCTCGCGGACGTCTCCGAGGTCGAGGCGCCAGAGGGAGGCCTCGCCCTCGGGCATCTCGAGCTCGATCCGGTAGCGCGCGGTCCCCGCGAAGCGTCGCGCCTCCTCGTCCCCGAGCTCCGTCCACGACGCGAGCTTGGCGGTCTCGAAGGAGGCGGGTCGCACGGGCCCTCCCTCCAGGAACTCGACGTGCCAATCGCCGGTCACGGGCCGCGGCTCGCCGGTCGGGACCAAGATCGGCCACTCGGGTCCCGTGACCTCCTCGCCGCGTAGCGCCCGCAGGATCCGGGTCTCCCCGGGGCGGAGCTGCAGGCGAACCTCGGGAGCGGTGGCGGGACCGCGCCGCGGGGCGACTCCGCTCCGGCCGGTCATCGGATCGAGGACGACGACGCTGCGCGCGGGACGCCCGAGGGGAATCCACGCGTCCACCGCGGTCGATCCCTGGTTCACGACGAAGTAGCACGTGGCGCCTTCCCGGCGGCGGCGGACGTATTGCAGCCCCTCGGCCACCATCCGCTCGTTGCGGACACCGGCATCCATGAGCAGGCTGACGACGTTCTCCCCCACCACGATGCGACCCGCCCCCACTTCGATCTCCGCCAGGTTGAACTCCCCGACCTCCTCCAGTGCCGTCCCGAGGCCGGCCAGCATCATGCGCCGCAGACTCGTCCGATCGCGACGCTCCTCGAGTCGCCCGAGCCCGGGAACGTCCGTGGGGGGCTTCCCGTGGAAGAGCACGGTGGCTCCACTCCTCGCGAGCTCGAACAGCTTCGTGATGGTCGCGACGGGCAGGTGGGTCGCCTCGGGAACGAGCACCGTCCTCCAGGCGGCCCCCGAGCCGCGGAGGTGCTCGTCCTCCCACCGAATCCCTTGCAGCAGGCGATCTGACGCGAAGTCGAACGAGTGGCCCCAGGCGAGCAACTCATAGGCCGCACGCCCGCAGCTCGACTCGGTGAGGAACTCGGGGTGGTGGACGGTGAGGTTGCGGTTCAACGGATCGGCCGGCGAGCTCCACAGGTCGTGGATCGGCCAGTAGAGCAGGACGTCGTTGTCCGGCTCCCCCGCCTGCAGGATCGACTGACAGCGGGTCACATAGGCGGTCAGGGCCGGAACGTCGCGCCAGAACGCGTTGCGGGGATTGCACTGAAGCGAGGCGTAGAACAGCCACCCGGGCCACTCCGCGTCCTTCGGCGAGTAGCAGCATCCGTGGAAGAAGACGTGGTTGATCCCCGTGAGGAAGAGCCGGTCCACCTCCGGCTTCACCTGGGACAGGGCGGTGCGGAAGTGGTTACGCACCCAGGTGCACGTCTCCGAGGCGACGAGCCGGCGTCCCCCCACGTGCGCCGCCGAGGAGGCGAGGCGGTTCACCAGGGGTGAGTGACGATCCGCGCGCACGTTGTCGGGCTCGCGGCGCAGCCCGGGGATCGCGAAGACGTTCGCCCCGAAGACCTCGGTCTCCGGGATGCCGCAGGCCGCATAGGCGTCGAGGAGGTTAGTGGGCGAGCCGTGGGCCTGCTGGCGCACCGTCGCGCCGTACCCCGCGGCCCAGCCCGCCAGGGCCTCCACACACTCGAGGTGGAGGTCGTTGAGCGTCTGCCGGTAGTCGTGGCGCACGCGGCCCACGAGGTCGGGATCCCCGTCCCCGGCGAGGGCGCGCGCGTGATCGGCCAGGTCGTAGCCGTGCCGCGCGGAAAAGGCTTGGAGGAGCTCCCCGCACCAGTTCCCGCGGTACTCGAACGAGTCGTGATAGAAGGCGCGCGGGACGGAGCTCCCCTCGCGCCGGAAGACGCGGTCGAACTTCTCCAGGTACTCGAGGAGGATGCGCTGCGAGTAGGGATTGATCGCGCGCCCCGTCGCTCCGGGCCCCGCCCGCTTCACCCGGGACTCGATGGATCGGGGCGCGAGTCGGCCGTCCTCGAACGCGATCGCCTGCTCGCCGCGCGCCTCGTCTATCTCGGGTCCCCCCATCCGCCAGCCTCCGCCCGGAGTCAGGTCGAGCCAGAGGTCGAGTCGCTCCGCCTCCCGCGCGGTGTGGTCGAACATCTCCACCCAGCGCGGCGAGAGGAAGTCGAGGAAGCGCTCCTCCTCCCCCTTCGCCCCGTAGATGAGCACCATGCTCATCCCCCCGAAACCCGCCTCGCGCAGGGTCTCGAGGTTCCACGTCATGTTCTCCTCGTCCATGGCGCTGCCCGGGATCCACCAGTACAGCCCGGGACGATTCTCGCGGACGGGCTTGGGCCACTCGAGCTCGGGCGACGCGTCCTGAGGATCACCCGACGTCCGGCCAGCATTCGCCAGGGGCAAGGCGGCGAGCAGAAGGAGTGCGTGCTTCACGGAACGAACCTCCATCGAGGGAGAGAATCATACCAGCGCACGGATCCGCCGGCTCGATGCTAAGATCGGAGCGGGGGGGACGAGCGTTTCGTCGATGCCGCGCCCCGTCTCCAATCCGCCGAACCCCTGGGAGTCCACGGCGGTCGAATGGCTGGAGCCCCCGCCTCCCGCCCGGCTCGAGGTGTACGAGGAGCGCGCCCGGAGCATCCTCGCCACGAACGAGAGCCCGGACATCCCCTTCCGCTGGAGCCTGAATCCCTACCGCGGCTGCCAGCACGCCTGCGCCTACTGCTTCGCGCGCGTCCACCACCAGTACCTCTCCTTCGGCGCGGGGACGGACTTCGAGCGCAAGATCGTGGTGAAGACGAACGCGCCGGAGCTGCTGCACGAGAAGCTCGGCTCGCGGTCCTGGCGGGGCGAGCCGATCCTGTTCTCGGGGGTCACGGATCCCTACCAGCCCCTCGAGGCGAGCTTCGAGCTCACGCGCCGCTGCCTCGAGGTGTGCCGGCGCTTCTCGAATCCCGTGGTGCTGCTCACCCGCGCCGCCCTGATCCAGCGCGACGCCGACCTGCTCGCGAAGCTCGCCCGCGGCCCGGGGGTGCACGTGTACGTGTCGATCCCCTTCGCCGACTCCCGCCTCGCGCGCGCGATCGAACCGGGCGCGAGCTCGCCCGCGCGGCGCTTCGAAACGGTACGCGCCCTCGCCGACCACGGCATCCCCGTGGGAGTCGCCCTCGCCCCCGTGATCCCCGCTCTGAACGAGAGCGCGATCCCCGAGATCCTCCGCCGCGCCGCCGACGCCGGGGCGACCCGCGCCTTCACCGCGCTGCTGCACCTGCGCGACGAGGCGATGGTCGTCTTCCGTGAGCGCCTCGAGGAGGCCCTGCCCCAGCGCGCGGCCCACGTGCTCTCCGCCCTGCACGACGTGCGCGGGGGCCGGCTCGAGGAATCGCGTTTCCACGAGCGCATGCGCGGTCGCGGCCCCCGCTGGGAGGCGACGGTCCGCCTCTTCGACATCCACTGCCGCCGCCTGGGCTTCATGGCCCGTGACGAGGAGGACGGGGACAGCCTGTGCCCCTCGCGCCCCGCCCCGGTTCAGGGCGAGCTATTCGAATCCTAGGGGCTCCGGCCCCGCGGCATCGCGGGGGATCGACCGAGCGGATCAGCGCACGCGCTGCCAGTCGGACGTCGCGAAGTAGTCCTCCAGCTCCTGCCAGAGGGCTTCGAGATCGCATCGCGCCAGGATCAGGTCCTGCTTCTGGCCCTCGAGGTCCTTGACGTATTCCGGCATCAGGATCTCCTCGTGGAAGCCGAGCGTTCGGAAGATCCGGCGGGCGGGAAGCTGGGGTCGCATCACCTTCACGATGATCTCCTCGACCCTGAGGCTGGCGGCGAGGGTGAAGAGCTCCCGCGCCAACAGCATCCCGAGCCCCTTACGCTGGTAGGGGCGCGCGACGATGAGCCTCAGCTCGCTGACGTGCTCCTTCCACCCGAGGCCCTCCTGCTCCAGAGCGCCCTCGGCCACGATGTCGTCGTCGACGACGGCCACCAGCCGTTTCACCCGGTTCGTCTTCAGGGCCCGGGTTCGCTTCTCGACGACGTCACGATTCGAGACGTCGCATCGTAGATAGGCTCTATCCTTCGCGGGAAGCCCCTGGAAGAAGGCCCAGGATCGCTCGAGGTCGTCCACGGTCATCGACCGGACCACGACCTCGGTATCGTCCTTCAGCTTCACGGTCTTGCTCGCAGGGCTGCTCATGGGAATCCCCCTCTGGGCGCCACCGGATCCGGCCCTCTTCGAGATCGCATTGGAGAACGCCGGTGGAGGAGCGCGGCGGCCGGCGGCTCGGAAGTGAAGTCGTCCGGGGGAATGTAGGACGGTCACGCTCTCCGGCAAGCCCCGACCGTGGCGGAAGACGGATTCCCCGGGGCCGGGTACGATTCGCGGGCCGCCGTCCTCCGCCCATGCTGCGCCTCGCCGCCATCGAACCCTACGCCGCGCTCTCGCACGTCCTCTTCCTCGAGGGGCTGGAGCGGCACTCGCGGCACTCGATCGAGGTCTTGACTCTCCCTCCCCGCGGGTGGAAGTGGCGGATGCGGACGGCGTCCGTGCACTTCGCGAGGCTCCTGCTCGAAAGGAAGCCCTTCGACCTCCTGCTCGTCTCCGACTACCTGAACCTGCCCGAGCTGATCGCGGTGCTGCCCCCGCCCCTGCGCGACACGCCGGTGGTCGCGGTATTCCACGAGAACCAGCTCACCTACCCCCTGCGCGGGGACGAGACGCGCGATCACCACTTCGGGCTGACCCACCTGCATTCGATCCTCGCCGCGTCGCGGTCGGTCTTCAACTCGCGCTTCCACCTCGACAGCTTCTTCGCGGCCGCGAAAGAGCTCCTGAGGCATGTGCCGGACGTCGACCTGCGCCCCGCGCTGACGACGGCCCGGGGGAGATCGAGCGTGCTCCCCTTAGGGATCGACGTACCCGCGGGCGAGCCGCGCTCCGACGCCGTCGAGGCTCCCGTGGTGCTGTGGAGTCACCGCTGGGAATACGACAAGGACCCGGACCTCCTGCTCTCCACGATGCGCGAGCTGAAGGGGCGCGGCGAGCGGTTCCGGCTGCGCGTGCTGGGCCAGGGCTTCCGCGAGACTCCCGCGGCGATCGACGCCCTGCGCGCGGAGCTGGGCGACCGGCTCGACGTACTGGGCTTCCTGCCCGATCGCGCCGACTACCTCGCCGCGATCGCCGACGCCCACGTCGTGCTGTCGACCGCGCGCCACGAGTTCTTCGGAATCGCCACCCTCGAGGCGCTGCGCTCGGGCTGCCTGGGCGTCCTGCCCGACGATCTCGCCTACCCCGAGCTGCTGCCCCCCGACCGCGCCGTACGCGACCGGTTCCTGTACTCGCGCGAGGAGGGCCCCGTCGAGCCGCTCGTGCGCGCGCTGCGCGCGATCCGCGAGGGCGAGGCGATCGACGAGCGCCGGGCGGTCGTGTGCTTCACGGACCGTTTCACCTGGGAGAACGTCGCCCCGCGCTGGGACGAGCTCTTCGAGACCGTGGTGGATCCGCCGCGGCTTCCGTGACCCCGTCCGTCCCAAGTCTCACTCGGGCTTCAGCACTACGTCGAGCTCCGTGGTCTCGCCGGCCACCACCGTCGCGGGCAGGACCTTCCGCTCGAAACCCTCGTACCAGACGTGCAGTTCGTAGTCACCGGGGGCGAGGTTGGGGAAGGTCTCGTTCAAGCCGACCGTCGAGAGACGCCAGCTGCCGCCGTAGGTCATGGGGCCGTCTCGGGCGAGGAACGTCACGTCCAGCTTCGTCCCGCTCGCATCGCGGAACTCGATGTTCGCGGGCAGGGCTTCGCCTCGTGCGTCGCGGGCGAGGATCCCGATCCGACCTCCGAGCTCGAGCTCGATCGACATCAGCTCTCGCTCACCGTGCGAAAGATCGAGATCGATCTCGACTTCCCGGTAGTAGGAGAAGGCATTGCCGGTCACCCGCAGGACGCCCCGGTAGCGTCCGGGGGGAATCTCCTCGAAGCGGGCTACGCCGTCGACGAGATCCGCGTCCAGGGTGCTCAACGAGGTGTCCTGCGACTCGTCGGGGGAGTGCAGGACGAGCTGGAGACCGCTCACCGGCTCGCTCTCCACCATCTCGACGGTCAAGTGGAGGGATGCAGGCTCGCCGGAGGGCTGCAGGTGGATGGGGATGACGAGCTCCTCCCCCGCCGAGGGCGTGACGAGCTCCTCTCGCCAGGTCTCCCTGCCCTCGAACCGGATCTCGACCGCGAGGCGCTCTCCGGGGCCGGTGTAGAAGGAAGGAATACCGGACCGGCCCCGGAAGTCGCACGAGCTCTCCGCGTGTCCATCGCGCTCGATCGTGAAACGCCCCACCCCGTCGGCGGCGAGCTCCTCCGCGCTCTCGAAGCGAACCGTGGAGTACGCGTAGAGCAGATTCACTCCCCGCGCGGGGGCTTGTACCTCAATCTCGCCCTGAGCCGGGCCCGCGAGCCCGATCCGGTAGCCCGTGAGCCTCGCCGCGTGCACTCGGTAGGCTCCGGGCACCAGCCCCGACACCAACCACGATCCCTCGTCATCGCTCTTGGCGCCGGAGAGCCCGTGCTCGAATCCCCCTTCGAGCCAGGTCAAGCACAGGGCGGCCCGTCCTGGCGGATGCAGGGACCGGGTCTTCCGTCCCCGCGGAAGCCAGACGCTCACGCTCACTCCGCCCAGCGGTTCGCCGAAGCGCAGGACCCGTCCCTCGAGGAACGCCCCCTCCTCGAGGACGAGGGGATCCTCGAGTTCCTCGCACTCGCCCACCTCGGCCTCGATGCGCCGGTTGGCGGGACGCAATCCTGTCTCGGCCGCGCAGAGGTCGTACTGCCCGGGATTGGCGACGCGCAGGCGGAAGGCCCCCGTCGCGTCGCACGTCGCGGTGTCCGCGGCAGAGTCGGCGGGCTCCTCCCCGATCATCCGCCAGGCGGTAACCAGAGCGCCCGCGGCCGGCGATCCGTCCTCGTGCACGACGCGACCGGTGATGGCCGCCGCGGGGCGGAGGTGGACGTCCGCCCACCAGGTGATCGGGCCGTCGAGCTCCTCGAGCTCGGCCATCACGCGGTGGTGCGCCTCGGCGTCGAGCCGCACCTCCTGCCGCTGGCACCGAGGATGATCCGCGGCCACCACGAGGGCCCGCAGGGGAGTGCGCGCCCAGCCTTCGAGGAGCACGAGCCGCGTCACGTCCACCTCGAAGGTGCCGTCGGGAGCGACGTCGCCGGTGGCCACCAGCTCCTCGGGCCAGGCGTAATCGTTTTGGCCCGTGATCGTGATCCTGGTGCGTGCGACCTCGTCTTCCTGCAGGTCGTGCACGCGGCCGAGCACCGCCCAGCCCCGCGCGAGAGTGGGCGCGGGACGGACGAAGGGCTCGGGAGCCGCGGGCTCCTCGACGACCTCCACCTCGACCCGTCCGCTCGGCCCTTCCACCTCGGTGAGGTTCGGCTCGGATACGGGAAGCTCGGCGGAGCCCGGCACGACGGCGACGGACGATTCCTCCGTCGGCGATGCTTTCCCGTCTTCGTCCGGCCAGAGCCACCAAGCCGCGCACCCCGCCACGACGATTCCCACCCCGACCTTCGCGATTGTTCCCATGACGATTCCACTCGAAAGGAGCCCACCGCCGACCGTCGAGGCCGGGGCCAGGAGATCCTTCCCGAAGAGCAACACGAGCCCGTGCCGCCACGTCTCCCGATCGCCGTCGTGCTCGCGATCGAGCCGCTCGCGCAGCTTCGCGAGGCCCCGCTGCAGGCGCGTTCGCACGGTGGCGACCGGGACTCCCGTCTGCGCGGCGATCTCCGCGTGGGAGAGCTCCTTGAAGTAGCGCAGGAGGATCGTGGCCCGGTAGGGCTCGTCGAGGCGGTGAACCGCCTCCGCGACGCGGTGTTGCAGCGCGAACTCGCGCTCGGCGGCCTGCACCGAGATGGACGGCGCCGCGTCGGTCACCCGGCTCTCCCGCGAACGTCGGTGCCGCTCTCCACGAGCGCGATTCGCAGCGAGATTCCGCGTCACCCGCGAGAGCCAGGCGCGCACGGAGAGGAGCCCCCGGGGTCGGCGCGCGAGGGCCGCGACCCACACGTCCTGCGCGAGATCATCGGCCCCGTGCTCGTCCGCCACGAGGTGACGGGCGAGCCGGCGCACGAACTCCTGGTGCTCGAGCAGCTCTCTCAGAGGCATCACGGCTCGCTTCGGTTGCATGGTCCGGGAAGGAGGAGGTCGTCCTCCACTCGCGGAGACCCCATGGCTCTGCGCCCTGACTCACCGAACCGGAGGAAATCGTACCGCGGCCGCGGACCGAGCGGGCCGATCAGAACGACTTGCCCGTGTCGTCCCCGTACTGCGCACGCAATCCGGCCAGGCGCTCTCGCAGTTCGGCGACGAGCTCGGCGTGGGCGGGATCGCCGGCGAGGTTGTGCATCTCCTCGGGGTCGATCTCGAGGTCGTAGAGCTCCCACGCGTCGTGGTCGTAGACGTGGATCAGCTTGTAGCGCTCGGTGCGGATCCCGTAGTGCCGGGCGACGGTGTGGGCGGTGCGGCCCGAGTCCTGCTGGTGGTAGTGGTAGTAGATCGCGTCGCGCCAACCGTCGGGAACGCGGCCCTCGAGCAAGCGTACGAGGCTCTCGCCCTGCATCTCCACGACGGGCTCGGAGCCCGCCGCGTCCAGGAAGGTCGGGGCCATGTCGAGGTTCTGCACCATCGCGTCGCATGCGGTGCCCGGCTCGGTCACTCCGGGCCAGCGCACGATCAGCGGCGTGCGCAGGGAGGGCTCGTACATCCAGCGCTTGTCGTACCAGCCGTGCTCGCCGAGGAAGAAACCCTGGTCGGAGGAGTAGACAACGATCGTGTTCTCGTCCAGGCCCGTCCGCTCGAGGTGGTCGAGCACTCGGCCCACGCTGTCGTCGAGGGCGTCCACGCAACGCAGGTAGTCCTTGATGTACCGCTGGTACTTCCACTGCACCAGCGCCTCGCCCTCGAGGCCGGCCCGGGCGAACGCCTCGTTCTTCGGACCGTAGGCGGCGTGCCACGCCGCTCGCTGCTCCGAAGTCAGCGCCTTCAGCTTGCCCGCCGCGTTCTTGTCCAGGATCCCCTCGCCGGTCACCGGCAGTTTCAGGTCGTAGGCCGGGAAGAGGTCGCGCGCGATCCGCATCTGGGCCTGGGCCGCGCCGGGGGATCGACCCGCGTAGTCGTCGAAGAGCGTCGGCGGCTCGGGGATCGTCTCGTCGTCGTAGCGGGAGAGGTACTCGGGCCCGGGCATCCACGTGCGGTGGGTGGAGGTGTGGCTGATCCAGACCGCGAACGGCCGCTCGGGATCCCGCTCCTCGTCGAGCCAGCGCAGGGCCTCGTCGGTGATGATCTCGGTCGTGTAGCCGACGTGGGGCGTCCGCCCCTCCGCCGTCTCCAGGGAGAGGTTGTAGTAGCCGCCCCGCGCGATCGCCCAGTGATCGAAGCCGCTGGGCGTCGTGGACAGGTGCCACTTGCCGACCATGGCCGTCTGGTAGCCCGAGGCCTGCATGAGCTTGGCCCAGCTCGGCAGCTCGTCCCGGAATCCCTGGCCGTTCGTCGTCTTGCCGTTCACGTGCGAGTGCAGCCCGGTGAGGATCGTGGCTCGCGCGGGGCCGCAGATGGAGTTCGCCACGAAGCTGTTCGTGAAGCGCACGCCCTCGGCGGCCAGGCGGTCGATGTTCGGGGTCTCCGCGAGCGGCGAGCCGTAGGCTCCGACCGCCCGCTGGGCGTGGTCGTCGGCGTAGACGAAGACGATGTTCGGATGCGCGGGGGCGGGATCCCCCGGCGCTCCGACCGCGCACCCGGCGAGGGCGGCCAGGATCGCCGCTGCGATCCCCCAGAGGCTCTTTCGAGGCTTGTTGCTCATTTCGCCCCTCCCCGGCCCGTGATCACGTACTCGAGGATCTCCACGACCTGCTCGGGCGTCTCCCCCACCGCGAGGGCCCCGGCGTCCACCTCCTTCAGGGCGTGGATGTGCTCGGGCGGGTGGAGCACGACGAGCGGCTTGCCGAGCGCGGCGGCAAAACCGGCGTCGAAGGCCGCGTTCCACTGGCGGTACTTTTCGCCGAAGCGCACGACGACCACGTCCGCGTCCCGGATCAGGGTGCGGGTGCGGATCGCGTTGATCTTCGCCCCCTTGTGGTCCTTCCAGAAGTCGGACTTCTCGGGGCCCAGGATCCGGACGCCGCATTCGTCGCTGGCGGCGTGGTCGGTGACGGGACCGGTGAAGACGACGGGCAATCCCGCCGCCTCGGCCCCCGCGCGGACCTGCTCGCGCCAGTCCGTATGGATCTCGCCCGACAGGAAGACGGCCCAGGTTCTCTCTTCGCTCATGACTGGACTCCTTTCGGCGCCATCCTAAGGCACCGGCCCGAGCCGCGTCGCGAGGAAGTGACGTTCTCCGGGACTCGCGCCGGGGAGGACTCGAGAGTGGAAGCCTCGAATCCTCCCCGATACGCGCGATCAGTAACCCAGCGTGGCGTCGATGGCGTTCGTCAGCATGGCGACGCCCCCGACGTTGTTGAGCAGTCCCTGCGTGTAGGCGTGGATCCCGGCGAGGACGGGATCGTTGGGCAGCAGAACCGTGTGCGTGCTGATACCCGCGCCTCCGCCGGAGATGTGGGTGAGCATCCAGGCGGAGCTCACGTCGATCAGCAGCTCTCCGATGCCGGTCATGAACGCGAACGGCGCGGAGTACGCGACGGCGAAGGTCAGGCCCGAGGCCCCTACCGATCCCCCGTCGATCTGCGTGACCCAGTTGGTGCCGAGGACCGGCAGGTTCGTGCTCGTGAAGATGAAGGGGTTGAACCCGGTGCCGTTGTAGTACGAGAAGCCGGCGTCCGGCATGTCGTTGACGACGATGTAGTTCGGCTTCGTCTCCGTGTCCGTGCCGTTCGTCCCCGTCACCGACAGCGAGACGGTGTAGGTGCCGGGATCCACGTACAGGTGCGTCGGGTGCTGCGTGGCCGAGCTACCCGTGTCCCCGAAGTCCCAGTACCACGACGAGAGCCCGGTGCCGGTCGAGATGTCAGTGAAGGTGACCAGCAGGTCCTCGTCCCCCGAGGTCGGAGTGCCGAAGAAGTCCGCGACCGGGTCCGGGCCGCCGCTATCGACCTCGAAGTACGCGACGCGCGTCCTCCAGGAGGAGGTCCGGTACTCGTGATGAGCCCAGAAGGCGCCCGAGGTGATGGGATCGCTCACGACCGCGCTGTAGTCGCCCCAGCGACCCGACGTGTCGGCCGAGGTGCTGGTGATGATGCTGGTCGGAGTCCGCATCGTCCCCGCAGCGTCCCCCGGCGCCCGCCACGTGGTCTCCATGGAGATGTACTCGCTGGTCGCGGAGCGCGCGTAGGTCATCCCCGCGTTGCCGGCGTTGTCGACCCAGATGCTCCCGAAGAACGTCCGGATGCCCGATCCGAGGTCGATCTCGCCGGACTGCAGCAGGATGGGGTTCATCCCGCTGTCGGGCCAGCCGCGCATGTCGAACTCGTACCAGCGCTGGCGCACGCGTGAGCCGTTGACGTGGTGCGTGGCCCACATGTGGCCGTTGCGATAGACGGCGGACCAGAAGCGGGCCTCGAAGGTCTCGGGGCGAACGCTCGTGCCCTGCTGCGGCGGATCCTCGGGGTGCGAGTAGCTCGGCACGGTCACGTTGACGTTCTGGATGGTCGGGCTCGTGAGCGCGTTCTTGATCGCGTACATCTTGACCTGGGTCGAGGTCGAGAAGTTGAAGCCGATCAGGTACTGGGCCGGAGCCGACGTGTCGTAGGTGACCGGGAAACCCTGAGACTGATCGCCGCTGATGTTCAGCGACGTGTAGGAGGGAGTCCCCCCGCTGATCACCGACGACTTGGCGATCATCATGATGTTCAGCTTGTCCGGACCGAAGAAGTCCGCGGACAGGTAGATCACGTTCGCGTCGACGGCGATGTTCGGCGAGTCGATGTCGGTGTCGAAGATCGTCGGGTAAGAGTCGATCCGGTACTTGTACCAGGTGCCGTTGGGGTTCGAGTCGTCGGAGATCGCGAGCAGGTAGTACCCGCGCCCGGTGTCCGAGCCGCGCTCGCAGGCCATGGCCATGAACCGACCGCTGTGCGGGTCGTAGATCACCTCCGGATCGAAGACGAAGCCGGTGGCTCCCTGCGCGCCCCCGAAGCCGTAGGAGTCCTCGATCTCGTCCCGGAACGTGTTCGTCCCGTCGTCGTCGAAGAAGGCGATCTCGCCGTTGACGATGACGACCACCTGATTGGGTCCCGCCGCCATGTGGGGGTCGGGCGGAGTCCAGCCGGTGTAGGTGACGGCCAGGAAGTCGAAGTCGTTGCCGCTGGTCAGGTTCAGGTCCGTCCCCGGAGCCCGTCTCGCCAGCGGATCGTAGGTCGGCGGAACGTGCGGCGAAGCGGTCTCCTCGACCGGCGCGAACTCCAGGTCACACCCGGTCGTCTCGGCTACCGCGAGCTCGATCCCCTCGGGAGCGAGCAACGTCAGGTGCGCGCCGCTCGAGTCGCCGAGGTCGGCGTCGCCCGTCCATGCGAAGGCCATGCGGCCGTCGGCGTGACGGAGGATCCGGCGGGAGCCGGTGCACGGCGCGAGCCTCTGGTCGCCGTCGCTGCCCTCCGTGACGCGGAACGCATCGCCGGTGGCGTTGCCGTCGCGGTCGAGGAGCCGCGCGAAGAGCCCCGCGTCCCGCTTCGGGCCGTCCCCGAAGCGACTCCAGGCGACGAGGATGTCGCCCTTCTCGTCGACGTCCACCGCGAGACCGCTCGTGTAGCCGGAGCCGACCACGTCGACGCGGTGCACGGGGCTCGTCACAGGCCCCTCATCGCCGCGATCGACGCGGCGCAGGCGGATGCCGTAGTCGTCCGCCTCCGCCTCGAGCCAGGCGACCACGAAGCCGCCGTCCGGGGTGAGGGCGAGGGCGGGCTCGATCCCCGCGACTCCCTCGGGATCGTCGATCCGCAGCTCGTCGCCGAGCGGCTCCCCGGCTGGGGAGAAGCGGCGGGCGCGGATTCCGGCGGGAGTGCCGTCCCCCTCCGAGGAGGCCCAGGTCACCACCGCCCCGCCCTCGGCGTCGGTGGCGACGGCGGCGAGGACGTTGTCGGCGTGCGCGCCGGAGTCGACGCGGAAGGCGTCTCCCGCGACGGTCCCGTCACCGGCGAGGCGGCGTCCCCGGATCTCGCAGCGTTCCTCGGCATCCGCCGAGGTCCAGACCACGAAGGCCCCGCCGTCGGGCAGGACGGCGAGCACCGGGTCCGTCTGGTCCCCGGGCGCGGCCTGGTTCACGAGGACCTCCGAGGTGGCGGTCCGGAAAGTGGGGTCGAAGCGACGGGCGACGATGCCCCCCAGCTCCCCGTCCTGGCCGAAGGACTGCCAGGCGAACCACGCGCCGCCCTGGTCGTCGTACGCGGCGGCCGGGTGCATCTGCATGCTGACGGTCGTCGTGTTGACGTGGACCTCGTCACCGACGGGGTTCCCCGCGGCGTCGAACCGGCGAGCGAAGATACCGTAGCCGCCCTCTTCCTGCCGTCGGCTCTGCCAGACGAGGAGGAGGTCGCCGGAGGCTCCCTCCGCCCGCGCCTGATTCCGGCCGGAGCCCCCGGGCTCCTCGCCGACCCGGGCACGAAGGGCGGAGAGCGCCACGATCCCACTGCGCGCCACCGGTGCGTACGCGGTGCGCGTCTCCCCCCTCGCGAGACGCCGCCGAGCCGATCGCCCCGGGGTGGCGTGCTCCCCCACCGGATCCGTCCGGTCGCTCCCGCACGCACGAGAACCAGCTCCGACCGACATTGCCGTGAACGACCATCACAAGCGCTCCGAGAAGCGCAGACGACCGATCTTCATTCCCGAACGCTACTCCGCCGACGAGCGCAAGCGGATCGACCGCAAGTCCCGCGCCCGCCGGGCCGACCCCACGAGGAAGAGAAAACCCCGGCGCAGGGACTGGGCGAACGCCAACGAGGAGGAGGACTTCGAGAGGATGCTCACCGGCCGCGACCGCATCGCGCTCGAGCCGAAACCGGAATCCCCCGTCGAGGGCGAGGAGCACGACGACGCGGCGGGCGAGCCCGCCCTCGTGCTGTCGGTGGACCGGGGCAAGGTCCGTGTCCTGCGGGCCGGCGAGGAGTGCGATGCCGAGCTCTCGCCACGCATCACTGCTTCTCCGCAGGCCGGCCCGGTCGTCGGAGACGAGGTCCGGGTTTCGTCGCGCGGGTCGGACATCCTGCGCATCGAGACGGTTCGGCCGCGCCGCACGACGCTCTCTCGCCCCGACCCCGCGAACCCGAATCGCGAGCGCGTGATCGCGGCCAACGTCGACGTCGCGACGATGGTGGTATCGGTTCGCGCTCCGGCATTCCATCCCCGCCTGATCGACCGCTTCCTGATCGCCATCGCCCGCGGCGGCGTGCGCCCGCTGCTCTGCGTGAACAAGCTCGATCTCCTGGAGCATTCCGCGGAGCGAAGGGAGATCGACGAGGCCCTCGTGCCGTACGAAGCCCTCGGCGTGAGCGTCGTCCTCGCCTCCGCGACCAGCGGCGAAGGGATCGACGAGCTCCGCGGGGAGCTGGCGGGCCGAACCTGCGTCTTCGTCGGCCAAAGCGGCGTCGGAAAGTCGACGCTGCTCAACACGCTCGATCCGTCCTGCGTGCGACGGACAAGGGAGGGACGCGAGCACGACGGGAAGGGCCGGCACACGACGAGCCGCTCCACGCTCACGACCCTCGCGGACGGAACGCGCGTGATCGACACGCCGGGGATTCGCTCCTTCGGATTGTGGGAGGTCACCCGCGAGACGCTTCGCGAGGAGATCCCCGAGTTCGATGCCTTCGCTCCCCGCTGCCGTTTTCGGGACTGCACTCATCGCCACGAGCCGTCGTGCGCGGTGCGCGAGGCGGTCGCCGACGGTGCCGTGCCGCGCTCGCGGTACGAGGCGTATCTGCGCCTCCTCGATTCGCTGGATTGATGTCGTGCGCTGGCACCGGGACGGTCGAACTGGGATAATGACCGGCTCTACGGAGCGAGCCCAGCTCTCGATGATCGCCGCTCCGACTTCCGGCCCTTCGAGCACCCCCGCCCATCATGTCGGTCCAGACCGTCCAGCCCTACGAGCCCCGTCACCACATCCGGCTGGTGACGGCGGCTTCGCTCTTCGATGGCCACGACGCGGCCATCAACGTCATGCGCCGCATCCTCCAGGCCTCCGGAGCCGAGGTGATCCACCTCGGGCACAACCGCTCCGTGGCCGAGATCGTGGATTGCGCGATCCAGGAGGACGTCCAGGGCATCGCGCTCACGTCCTACCAGGGCGGCCACGTGGAGTTCTTCAAGTACATGCACGACCTCCTGGCGGAGCGGGGATCCGGGATCAGGATCTTCGGGGGCGGCGGGGGCACGATCCTCCCCGACGAGGTCGAGGAGCTGCATGCCTACGGCATCGCGCGGATCTACACGCCGGACGACGGGCGCTCGATGGGCCTGCAGGGGATGATCAACGACCTGCTCGAGCGCTGCGACCACCCGACGAAGACCCCTCCCTTCGACGAGGAGGTCGCGTGCGTCCCGGACCGAGCCCCCACCGCGATCGCCCGCCTGGTGACCGTCGCGGAGAACCACCCCGAGGCGGGCGAGGACCTGGGCCGGGCCCTCGAGTCCCTGAACGGCGGCAAGACCGTCCCCGTGCTCGGCATCACGGGCACGGGAGGCTCCGGCAAGTCGTCCCTGGTGGACGAGATCGTCCGTCGCTTCCTGCACCGGCTCCCCGACCGGACGGTGGCCATCGTCTCGATCGATCCTTCCAAGCGGAGGACGGGAGGAGCGCTGCTCGGGGACCGGATCCGCATGAACGCGATCCACGATCCGCGCGTCTACATGCGCTCGCTCGCCACCCGGCAATCGAACCTCGCCCTGAGCAAGCACGTCCAGAAGTCGATCGACATCTGTCGCGCCGCGGGCTTCGACCTCGTGATCGTGGAGACCTCCGGCATCGGCCAGTCGGACACGGAGATCGTCGAGCACTCCGACGTGTCGCTCTACGTGATGACCGCCGAGTACGGCGCCGCGACCCAGCTCGAGAAGATCGACATGCTCGACTTCGCGGACGTGATCGCGATCAACAAGTTCGACAAGCGCGGCTCGGCCGACGCCCTGCGCGACGTGCGCAAGCAGTACCGGCGCAACCACGAGCTCTTCGACGGCGACGACGAGGCCCTGCCGATCTTCGGGACCGTCGCCTCGCAGTTCAACGACCCGGGGGTGAGCGAGCTCTTCCACCGCGTGCTGGCGACGATCGCCGAGAAGACGGGCGCTCCCCTGAGCCCGGAGGGAGAGCTCGATGCGACGACGCGGGAACGGCGCTTCGTCATTCCCCCGGACCGCACGCGCTACCTCGCGGAGATCGCGGAGACCAGCGACACCTACGGCGAGTTCGCGGACACGCAGGTGGCCATCGCCCGGCGCATGTACCGCATCCACGGAGCCGTCGAGGCCCTGCGCAACGCGGGGGAATCCGCGGAGGAGTCGGTGGCTCCCGTGCTGGAGCCGCTCGAAGACGACTCCGACTCCGCGCGCGAGCTCGTCGCGCTCTACGCCGAGCTGGAGGGGCGCCTCGACTACGACTGCAAGACCCGGCTACGGGCGTGGCCGGAGACGAAGCGGTGCTTCGAGAAGGACAAGTTCTGCTTCCAGGTGCGCGACCGCTTCCTCGAGCTCGACCTCCACTCCGAGACGCTCGCCCACACGAGGATTCCCAAGGTCACCCTGCCCCGCTACGAGGACTGGGGCGACATCCTGCGCTGGATCCTGACCGAGAACGTGCCCGGCGAGTTCCCCTTCGCGGCCGGGGTGTTCCCCCTCAAGCGCCGGGGCGAGGATCCCGGGCGCATGTTCGCCGGGGAGGGCGGGCCCGAGCGCACGAACAAGCGCTTCCACTACGTCTCCCGGGGCATGCCCGCCAAGCGGCTCTCCACCGCCTTCGATTCGGTCACCCTCTACGGCGAGGATCCCCACCGCCGGCCGGACATCTACGGGAAGGTCGGCAACTCCGGGGTCAGCATCGCGACCGTGGACGACGCGAAGAAGCTCTACTCGGGCTTCGACCTCGCGGATCCCACGACCTCCGTCTCGATGACCATCAACGGGCCGGGGCCGATGATGCTCGGCTTCTTCATGAACGCCGCCGTCGACCAGCAGTGCGAGCTCTACGTCCGCGAGCACGGGCTGGAGGACGAGGTCCAGGCGAAGATCGACGAGCTCTACCGCGCCCGGGGCGTCGAGCGGCCGCGCTATCAGGGCGAGCTCCCGCCGGGCAACGACGGGCTCGGTCTCGCGCTGCTCGGGGTCAGCGGCGACGAGGTGCTGCCCGTGGACGTCTACGAGGAGCTGAAGGCCAAGGCCTTGACGTCGGTGCGCGGCACGGTGCAGGCGGACATCCTCAAGGAGGACCAAGCCCAGAACACCTGCATCTTCTCCACCGAGTTCGCCCTGCGCATGATGGGCGACATCCAGCAGTACTTCGTCGAGCACGACGTCCGCAACTTCTACTCGGTTTCGATCTCGGGTTATCACATCGCCGAGGCCGGCGCGAACCCGATCACCCAGCTCGCGTTCACCCTCTCCAACGGATTCACCTACGTCGAGTACTACCTGTCCCGGGGGATGAAGATCGACGACTTCGCCCCCAACCTGTCGTTCTTCTTCTCGAACGGGCTCGACGCGGAGTACTCGGTGATCGGGCGCGTGGCGCGACGGATCTGGTCGAAGGCGGTCAAGCTCAAGTACGGCGGGAACGAACGCTCCCAGAAGCTCAAGTACCACATTCAGACCTCGGGCCGCAGCCTCCACGCCCAGGAGATCGCGTTCAACGACATCCGCACCACGCTGCAGGCGCTGTACGCCCTGAACGACAACTGCAACTCGCTGCACACGAACTCCTACGACGAGGCGATCACCACCCCCACCGAGGAGAGCGTGCGCCGGGCGATCGCCATCCAGCTCATCTGCAACCACGAGCTGGGGCTGTCGAAGAACGAGAACCCGCTCCAGGGATCGTTCACCATCGAGTGGCTGACGGACGTCGTCGAGCAGGCGGTGCTCGCCGAGTTCCGCAGCATCTCCGAGCGCGGCGGCGTGCTCGGAGCGATGGAACGCATGTACCAGCGCAGCAAGATCCAGGACGAGTCGCTCTACTACGAGACGCTCAAGCACTCGGGCGAGCTCCCGATCATGGGCGTGAACACGTTCCTCGATTCCGAGGGCTCCCCCACCGTCCTGCCCAACGAGGTCATCCGCTCGACGCCCGAGGAGAAGGAGTACGCGGTCGCCTCGATCGAGGCCTTCCAGGAGCGCAACCGCGACCGTGCCCCCGAGGCCCTCGCGATGCTCCAGAAGACCGCCCTCGAGGGAGGCAACACGTTCGAGGCGCTCATGGAGGTGTGCAAGGTGTGCACCATCGGGCAGATCTCCCGCGCCCTCTACGAGGTGGGCGGACAGTACCGGCGGAACATGTAGCTCGACCCGTGACCGATCCCACGCCCGACACGGCCTTCCCCGAGGTGAGCTTCGACGAGTGGCGTGCGCGCGTCGTCGACGAGCTCGGGGATGCGGACTTCGCCCGCGCGCTCGTCTCCCGGCTTCCGGGGGGGATCGAGGTCCAGCCGCTGTACGCGCGCTCTCCCGACACTCCCGACGATCCCGCGGGCCTTCCCGGCATGCCGCCCGCGACGCGCGGGGCGACGCCGGGGGGGACGAGCGGGGGCTGGGAGATCGTCGAGCACGGCGAGGAGCCGGCGCTCCACGATCCGCTGGGCGAGCTCGCGCGGACCGGCGCGGTCTCCGGCGGGCTCGACGCGGCGTTCGCGGAGCCGGAGGCCCCGTTCGGCGTGTCCACCGTCCCCCACCACGACGCGGGGGCGACCGCGGTCCAGGAGCTCGCCTTCGCGCTGGCCACCGGCGTCGAGTACCTGCGCCGGCTCGAGGCGGCGGGGATCGAGCCCGCGGCGAGCGCGGCGCGCCTGACGTTCCGGTTCGCCATCGACCGCGATCTCTTCGCGGAGATCGCCAAGCTGCGTGCGGCGCGCGCCCTCTGGTCGCGCGTCCTCGCCGCGTGCGGCCTCGACGCGCCGTCCCCGATGCGGATCCACGCCGTAACCTCGGCCCGCACCCTGGCGCGCCGCGACCCGTGGACGAACATGCTGCGCGTCACCACCCAGGTCTTCGCCGCGATCTGCGGGGGCGCCGACACGATCACCGCCGCGCCCTTCGACGCCGCCCTGGGCGAGCCGGGCGAGCTGGGGCGACGCCTCGCCCGCAACACGCAGACCATCCTCGCCGAGGAGGGCCACGTCGGCGAAGTCGTCGATCCCGCGGGCGGCTCCTGGTACGTCGAGGAGCTCACCGAGCGGATGGCGCGGCTCGCGTGGGACGAGTTCCGCTCGCTCGAGGCCGTGGGAGGCATGACGCGAGCCCTGCTCGACGGCGAGGTGCGCCGTCGCCTCGACGCGAGCTGGGAGGAGCGCCTCGCCGACCTCGCGATCCGACGCATCCCGGTGACGGGGATCAGCGAGTTCCCCGATACCGACGCGCTGCTCGACCGCGACGCACCCCCGGCCGAGACGGACGGCGGGGGCGAGCGGCTCGTCGAGCCCCTGCCCCGCCGCCGCGACGCCGCGCCCTTCGAGGCCCTGCGCGACACGGCGGACGCGCGACCGGTCCGACCCGCGGTGTACCTGGCCAATCTCGGCCCCCCTGTCGAGCACCGCGCTCGCGCCGTGTTTGCCGAGAACCTCTTCCGGATCGGCGGCTTCGACGTCGCGCAGGGCGACGGTGCCGGTGACGCCGATCCTCCCGCCAACGCGCGGGAGCTCGTCGAGGGCTTCCAGGCGAGCGGCGCGTCGTTCGCCTGTCTGTGCGGAGCGGACTCCCGCTACCCCGAGGCGGTACCCGGGGCGGCCGAGGCGTTGAAGGCCGCGGGAGCGCGCGCCGTGCTCGTCGCGGGCCGCGCGGGCGAGCACGAAGCCGCATGGCGCACCGCGGGCGTCGACGACTTCGTCCACCTCGGCATGGACGTGCTCGAGCTCCTGGGTCGCCTGCTCGTCGCGGGAGGTGCGCGATGAGCCCGATCCCCGACTTCGCGCGCCTGGAGTACGACGCGCTTCCCGCGCCGTCGCCCGCGGACCTCGACGCCTGGCGCCGCCTCGCGGGCCCCGCCGCCGACGCGACGCGCGAGACGCCCGAGGGCATCGCCCGGCGCCCGCTCTACACCTCGCGCGACCTCGCCGGCGTCGAGCACCTCGACTCGATGCCCGGCTTCGCGCCGTTCGTGCGCGGTCCGTACCCCACGATGTACGTGCGCCGGCCGTGGACGATCCGCCAGTACGCGGGCTTCTCCACCGCCGAGGAGTCGAACGCCTTCTACCGCCGCA
>CAYRXS010000106.1:0-21363 GCA_964428225.1 uncultured Planctomycetaceae bacterium | reverse complement strand
CGACGAACAGCCCGCGCGGATCGGTCTTGCCGGAGATGAACTGGCTGTTCGCCGAGCCGATCACCTTCACGTCGACTCCCTTGACGTAGGCCCCGCTGTCCCGGTCGACGACCTGGATCCGCATGTGGCCGGTGGCCGGTTCCTCGCGGACGTCGAGTTCGAGCGGGGAGACGAGCACCAGCCCGGAGGTGTGCAACTCATCTCCTCGACAGATCACGAGGTAGGCACCCGCATCCTGGAGATCCAGATCGACGGTGGCCTCCTGCCGGCGCAGGTCCTCGCCCTCCCCGAGGTCGACCGTCTTCCTCAACGTCGGGGCGATCCCCGCGAGGTTGACGGCGGTGATGTTCGAGAGGTTCTTCTCGCGCAGGTAGAGCGTCATCAGGTCCACGGAGTAGACCAGGAGCTCCGCCTGCTTCACGTTGCGATAGGTGAGGTCGAGCGTCAGCTTCTCGCCGGGCTTCCCGGTGGTCACCTCGTCCAGGCCGATGTGCTTCTCGCGGAAGCCGTCGATCGCCTCCTGGGCGTCGGGGAAGATGCCCGCGACCTTCTCGTAGTACTCGATGGCCTTGCGCGGATCGCGGAGGGCGTGGTGGATCTGACCGAGGATGTAGAGGGCGAGGTCCCGGTTCTCGGAGAAGGAGACCGCGCCGCCCTCGTCGGTGTACTCGATGGTCGAGATGCCCTGCAACAGGCCGAGGGCCTCCTCGGTCCGATCGAGATACCAGTCGGCCACGGCCTTCGTGTAGAGGAAGGCGTCGGCGAACTTCGGCTCCACGTGCCGCTTCGCGAGCTGTCCGGAGAGCGTGGACGCGACCTCGAAGTCCTCGAGCATCAGGTACGCGCTGACCAGTTGGAGGCCGGCATCGGGAGCCAGGGGCTCCTCGGGATAGAGGGTCATGAAGCGCTGGAGGAGCACGATCGCCGCGAGCTCGATCTCGGCGCGATCCACTCCCGCCTCCCGCAGGCGTTCGTCGTCCCCGGCCGAGGGCGCCTTCATCAGCAGCTTGTCCGAGATCGTGAGATAGGTCGCGACGACGGAGGGCAGATCGGGGAACGTCGACCACAGGGACTCGAGAGTCCGGATCGCGCCGAGGAACTCGCCCTGCTGCTCGAGGGCTCCGGCGACCTTGAGGTCCTTGCCGAAGGTCTCCTCGATCGTGGCCCGGAAGATGAGCAACGCGCGCTCGTATTCCTCGAGCTCCCGATAGGCATCCCCCACCGCTATTACCTTCTCGAAGGGAATCGTGAGGTCCGGGTTCTTCTCCTTGAGCACCTCGAAGAAGCGCACGATGGAGGGCGCGTCCCCGCCATCGATCGCCAGGAAGAGCAGCATGCTCGCGGCGTCGCGCAGGATCTCGGGCCGGAGGTCGTCCTTCCA
Source organism: uncultured Planctomycetaceae bacterium (assembly GCA_964428225.1). Taxonomy (GTDB): domain Bacteria; phylum Planctomycetota; class UBA1135; order UBA1135; genus JBFMCU01. The sequence goes on along the minus strand of CAYRXS010000106.1, from coordinate 19,982 downwards.
CTCATCGTAGAGAGACAGCAGGAGACCGCGGGCACGCTCGTGCTCGCCGTGGTCGTAGAGCGCCTTGCCGTGGTAGTAGAGCTCGCACGGCGTCGGACGGTACGAATCCTCGCTCGCCTCGCCCCGCCCCAGAACGGCCAGGTCGGTCGGGTCTCCCACCGCGAAGCGCCCCGGTTCGTACGCGCTGCGCAGGACGGCGGGGAGGACCCGGTACTCGCCGGAGACGGCGCCGACGAGGCTGTAGTAGATGGTGCCGCTCGAGCGATGGCGCCCCACGTGGAACCGGATGAATCCGGCGCGCTCCTCGTGGCTGGCGAAGGTGCCGCTGACGCTTCCCTCGAGTAGCGAGGTTCCGGCGGGCAACGGAACGTCGAGGACCAGGTACTCGTCCATCACCTCCGGGGAGTTGCGCTCGTAGTCCCGATAGAACCGGATCCGGGCCCGGGCGATGGAGCCGAGCGAAAGGTGCTCGACCTCGTTCTCCCAGGTGCGGTGGGAGCCCTGCAGGACGTTGAAGCCCGTCTGTACATCCTTGCCGCGGTAGTACGGACCGGTGGTGAGGTAGGTGTGGTCCCGGATGCGGAAGCTCTCCGCGTCCGTCTTCTCGACCTCCGTCGAGAAACCGCGGAGAGTGGCCGTGTAGAACAGCTCCGTGTTCCCTCGCACCTCGAAGTCGATCCGCTCCCGGCCGTCGCCGAGACGCGTCTCCGGAAGGGAGATGTAGGTGCCCGGCGTCTCGTCCGTGAAGGTGATCGTCTCGACCTCCTCGCCGCCCACCTTGACGACGACCGAGCCCCGGCTTCCCGCGGCGAGCGAGCGGGCGTAGTACTCCGACAGCGCGGCGAGCACGAAGCCCCGAGCGCGGAGCGGGAACCACGGTCGCGCGGAGAGCAGGTATTGCACGCCGGCCTCGATCCGCTCGGACTGGGGCGCGGCCCGCTGCACGGCCAGGAGGGCCAGGGCCGTCATTTCGAGCTGCGAGCGGTTCCAGGCGATGTTCTGGTCGACCAACCACTGGCAGCGGCGCTTGCCGAAGCTGGACTCGAGCTCACGCACGAGCTCGCTCGAGTCGAGCCGATCCACCAGGTCCGCGGCCATCGGCCCGCGGTCCATCGCATCGAGCGCGAGCGCGGCGTAGGCGAGCGCGGCGGGCGACAGGCCGGACCGCTGGCGGTGCAGTCGATTCAGCGCGCCGAAGTCGGCGCGGTCGTTCAGGGCGAGCGCCCACTGCAACATGGCCTTCAGCTCGTCCGCCTGCTGATCGGCGCCGCGGAAGGCCCCCTGCACGTAGTTGACCGCCGAGGAGAGGGTGCTCGGGGGCACGCCGAGGGCCAGGGAGCTCGCGCGCCCGAGGGCGGCGAGGGCGTAGGCGGACGTCGCGGGATCGCTACCCCGTCGCGAGCCGCTCCACGCCCATCCGCCCTCGTTGCGCTGCGCCGAGACCAGGCGGGCGATCAGACCGCTCGCGCGATCGATCAGCCGCGGAGTCTCCTGCATGCGCCACAGCCCCGCGCCACGGAGGTAGTCGAGGACCGCGCAGACTCCCAGCAGCTCCGAGGCGGTGTCGGCCAGGGTCGGCGTCGGCTGGATGCTCTGACCGAAGGCCCGCTCCTGGAAGATGCCGGTTCCCCGGCCGAGCGCCTCCTCGACGAGCAGGTGCCGGGCGCCGGGCCCCACGTACAGGTCGAGCGTCCGCGCGCGATACTGGCGCTCCGCGGAGAGCTGGAGCCAGAGGGTCCGGTCGTCGGTGAGCACACCGCTCTGCGATTCCGCGTGCTCGATGCCCCACGGGCTCACGTGCAGATCGAGGGCCACCAGGTCCTCGAGCTTCCGCCCGTCGAGCTCCGCGCTCGCCTCGAGCTCGAGGCGGTACTTGCCGACGAGCGGCACGGCCTCGACGGTCTCGAAGACGTGCTCGACGACTCCGTCGCCGTCCAGCTTCACGGTGGCGGGCACGACGCGGCGGTCGTCGCCCGACCCCAGGCGCAGCTTCAACCGGGCTTCGCCCCGCGCGCCGGTGAGGTTGTGCACCCGGGCGACGACCTGCGGGCGATCGCCCTCGGTGAGCGCGCCGGGGTGACGGACCTCGACGAAGAACTCGGCTCGCGTGCGGAACGATCCCTCGGCCTGGCCCAGCACGGTGTCGGGAGTGACTCCGCGGCTCACCACGCGCCACCGGGTGCTCGCCCCGGGCAAGCGGAAGGTGACCTGCGCGCGTCCGTCGTCGTCGGTGACGACGGCCGGCGCCCAGAAGGCGGTTTCCGCCAGCGCCGCGGCGTGGGGCGGGACGGAGTCCCCCGGGCCTCGGTACGCGCTTCGGGTGCTGCCCCGACCCAGGTAGAAGCCGTCGGTTCCGCTGGTTCTATGCCGGAAAGCGATGGTCTGGGTCGGCGCGTCCGCCGCGAGCTGCGGGGCGGGCCTTCCCTTGTTGGCGAGCAAGCCGAGGGCGTCCGAGAGGGCGGGCTCCTCGTACGCCTCCTCCGTGTCCATCGCCTCCAGCTCGGCGAAGAGCGCGCTTCGACGCTCGTCCAGGGACCGGCTGAGCTCCTCGATCTGTTGCTCGGCCAGGACGTCGGCGTCGATCTGCGAGGTGGAGCCCTGGTAGCGGAACGTGCAGCTCGACGTGGTCCGCATCGCGGCGGTGCGCCACGCACCCTGCTGGAAGTAGGGCACGATCTCGGGCAGCTCGTCCGGATAGCGATCGAACAGCGCGGCGTCGACCACCGCGACCGAGAGCTCGGCCCGCACCGGCCGCCCGAGCTGGTCGGTCACGACCAGCCCCACCGTCGCCTCCTCGCCCGGCGCGTAGATCTCCTGGCCCGGCTCGATCCGGACCTGGAGCTGGCGCGAGACCGAGAACTGCGTCTCGGCGGTGAAGAACTCGTTCTCCCGCATCATCGCGCAGGCCACCGCGAAGTTCGGGAAGTGGGGATGATCCACGGGGAAGCTGAGCTCGTTGTGGCCTTCCTCGAGGCGGACGATCCGGAAGTCGAAGACCTCTTCGGCCTCGAAGGTCACCAGCGCGAGGCCGGAGCCGGCGCGGTTGTGCACGTTCACCGTCGCGGTCTCACCCACGTCGAGCGACTGGGTCTCGGTGATCAGGCGCAGCTTCACCTCGTCCTCCTCGCCGGAGACGAAGAGGTGCGACTCGGCCACGATCGGGTTGTCGAAGCGGTCGACGCCTTCCACCCGCAGGACGTACGTCCCTCCCTTCGCGAGAGAGAGCGAGCGCCGCGCCTCCCCGGATTCGACCTCCGTCTCGAGCTCGATCTCCTCGACCAGGACCTCGGCGAACCGCCCCTGGGGCGTGGACTCGCGGCGCAGGGCGGAGAGCTTCATCGCCCGCCCCACGGGCTCGCCGTCGGGGGCCGTGGTCTCCACCTCGACCTCGAACGTGTCGCCGGCGAGGTACACGCCACGCCGGGTGGACACGCGCGCGCCGAATCCGCGGAGGGAGAGGAAGACGCGGCCGCTGTTGCTCACCCCCTCTTCCATCAGGTCCGCGCGGAAGCCGAGGGCCCCCTCGCTCGGGAAGCTGCGGGTCTCGAAGGAGAACCGGGCGAGCCCCTGCTCGTCGGTCTTCTCGGTGGCGATGCGGCCGTCGGGCATGGTGAAGCGCACCGGGGAGCCCGCGACGGGCTCGCCGTAGTGCCAGCCCGCGCGTACCTCGATCTCGACGGTCTCGCCCCGATAGTAGACATCGCGGTCGAGATCGAAGGTGAGCTCGATCGGCTGCAGGACGTAGCGTTCGACGGAGAACGTCCCGGCATACACGGGGCCGCCGGCGGGCTTCCGGCAGACGATCGTCCACCGGCCGACCGGCGCGTAGGCATCGAGCACGAGCTCGTCGTGGAGCGTCCCGAACTCGGACAGCTCGTGCTCGGCGCGGAGGATCATCCTCCCCTGGCTGTCGCTGACCTCCACGAGGTAGGCGTCGCCCGCCTCGAACGTGTGGCGGCCGGCATCGGCCTCGCGCAGGATCGCCCGCAGGCTCACCTTCTCGCCGGGGCGGTAGGCGGGGCGGTCGGTGTAGACGAAGCCGACGCTGGACACCCCGGTCGCCACACCGAGCCCGGACAGTCCCAGCCCCTCGGAGGCGAAGTGCCCGTCGCGCAGAGCGAGGACGGTCACCGATCCCGTCGCATCGAGCCCCTCCAGGTCGTCGACGGGAATCCGGCCGACGCCGTTCTCGTCGGTCCGGACGTGGACGACCTTCGGCGCGGCTCCGTTCGTGGCGACGTCGGGCAGGCCGACGAGGACGTCGACGTTCGCCGCCGGCGCCTCGCGGAGCATGTCCTGGGCGAAAACGAACACCTCGCGTCGGGAGCTCTTGACGATGACGTCGACGTCGCTCCTCACGAGCAGGGTGGTAGCGCGCATCTCCTCCGCGATCACGGTCACGGCGTAGATCCCGGGTCCTTCGATCGGGATGTCGATGTTCCGCTCGATCGGCTCGTAGTCGGCGTAGTCGGTGACCTCGACGTCGAGGATCTCGTCGGGAGCGATCAGGTCGAGGTCGAGCTCTTCGATCCGTCGATTCGTGAGGTGCTTGCGGAAGTAGGCCTCGAGGTCGATGCGGTAGAGCTCGATCTTCACCTCCTCGATGTTGCGCAGGTGCAGCTTGACCCGCGGCGTCTCGTTGGTCCGGTAGATCCGCTCGGTCTGGAGCAGGAGGTGCGGCGTGGTCATCGCCGCGAGCCGCACCTGGGCGGGCCCGTGCCACTGGCCGAAGTTGCACTCGCGATACGCGTCGATCGCCGCGGGGAGCTCCTTCAGCCGGTTCTCGAAAGCTTCGCCGATCCGGTACAGGGACAGGGAAGCCTGCTCCGAGCCCGGGTACTTGGCGACGACCTTGCGCCACTGGGCGATCGCGGCGCGGTAGAGCCCGTCGAGCTCGGACTCGATCGCGGTGCGATCGTCGGCCTCCTCCTCCAGCCGCTCCGCCTCCTCGACGCGGAGCAGGCCGAGGTCGAACAGGATGCCGGGGGCCCGACCGTCGAGGGGATGATCCTCGAGGAAGGCGGTCCAGGCCGCGCGGGCTTCGTCGAACTCGAGCTCGATCCGGTGGGCGGTGCCGATCGCGTACTCGGAGTCGACGATCGCCTGCTGCGCCTCGGCCCAGTTCGGCCCCGTGGGGTAGCGCCCGACGTACTCTCCAAAGAGCGCGATGGCCTCGTCGAAGCGGCCCTGCGCCTGGCGGATCGCGCCCTGCCGGAAGAGCGCGAGCATGCGCAGTCGCGCCGCCTCCTCGCGCGGCTCGGGATCCTCGAAGGCCGGTTCGCCGCGTTCGAGGAAGCTCGCGTACTCGACGAACGCGTTCTCGTGGCGGGAGGCATGGCGCCAGACCTCGGCCATCTCGAAGCAGGCGCGGTAGTGCTTCTCGTGCCCCGAATACCGCTCGACCAGCGCGCTGAGCGCGGCCCAGGCGAGAGGGGCTTCGGTGGGCGAGCCCCAGTTCCACGTCCGCGCGATCCCGTAGACGGCGCTGCCCATCAGCTCCTGGATGCGCTCCCTCGCTTCCGGCTCGCGGTACGCCGGGTACGCACTCCACGGGCCCTCGCCACCCCGCGCGAGCCGGCCGTCGCGAACGAGGTCCTCGTAGTCGCGCCGGGCGCCGGCGAGGTCGCCCGCGTTCCGCCGGCACTCGCCCAGCCGGAAGCGCGCCTCGAACAGGTTCTTCCCCGGCCCCTCGCGCCGGGCGATCCCGTGCTCGCGCATCGGATCGAACTCGTTCAGATAGACCTCGAAGTCCCGGATGGCCTCGTTCCACGACCCTTGGGCCTGCAGACAGTACCCCATGCGGTAGAGCGCCCGCTCGCGCGAGTCCCGCGGGGCGCCGAGCTCGAGCGACTGGCGGTACAGCTCGTAAGCCCGCCCGTACTCGGGGGGCGTGTCGTCGGGCTCCGTCGGATCCGGCTCGGCCGACAGCTCGTCGGCGAAGCCCAGGTAGATGTCCGCCAGCTCCCGCTTGCGCTCGGCGGACAGCAGCCGCTTGGCCTCCGTCTCGTAGATCCCCTCCGCCTCCTCGTACCGGCGCAGCTTGCGGAGGATCTCGGCCCGGCGGAACCGCGCCTTGGCGTACCAGGGTCCGTCCGCGTGCTCGCGTTCCAACCTCTCGAGGGCCGCGATCGCCTCCTCGGGACGCCCCGCGTGATAGCTGGCCACGCTGCGCAGGTAGAGCCACGAGTCCAGATCCTCGGGAGCGCTCTCCTCGAGCCGGTCGAGCGCCTCGAGGGCCACGTCGTACTCGCCCGCGGCCATGGGCTCCCGCACCGAGGCGGGGACGGGAGGCAGACCCTCCTGGGCGGCGGCGCGGGGGGCGAGGCAGACGAGGACGATCAGGAGAAGGAGCAGGCGGGGGCGTGCCATGGGTTTCCTCCGGGTTTTCGGAACGGCGAGCGGCCGTTCGCGAGGCGGGACGGGCATTGTCGCCGCTGAGGGGTGGGGGTCAACAAGGGCGGATCTCCGACGCAACGCACCCGTCGTGTCCGGGCTCACGCGTGTGATCAACGGACACTACGGGCGATCGGCGAGGGGGGTAGTCACATGTACGTAACGCCCCTGACCGCCCAACGTCGCAGTGGCGGGGCTTCTTGGCCCGGAGTGCGCCTCTCCCGCGACCCTCGCTTCAGGCGGAGGAGCGGTCCGACTTCTCCCCTCGCTCCGGGCACTTGCAGCTGATGCCCTCGCGGGGCTCCCTGGCCCAGCACCGGTTCAGCGAGCGGCAGGTCGAGCGGTCCTGCTCGCCGCGCAGCAGCTTCCCGGGAAGATCGGGCTCGTGGATGAGCGGGCGGCAGAGGGCGATGAAGTCGGCGTCGCCGCTCTCGAGCACCTCCTCCATCAGCCGCTTCGTGCGCAGCCCCCCCACGAGGGCGACGGGCAGGGACGTCGCCTCGCGCGCGCGCCGGGCCAGGGGGCGGAAGTACGCCTCGTGCTCCTCCCGCCGGATCCCGGGCCGGGCGTTCAGGTTGCGATCGCCTCCGACGCCGCCGCTGATCTCCACCGCATCGAGCCCCATGCTCTCGAGCGCGGCCACGACCTGCATCGCCTCCTCGACGGTGAGCCCTCCGTCCACGCCGTCGACGGTGCCCAGCTTCGTGAACACCGGGTACTCCGCTCCGACCTCCGCGCGCACGGCCTCGACCACCCGCCGCAGGAACCGCGTGCGCCCTTCGGGGCTTCCTCCCCACTCGTCCGTTCGACGGTTGACGAAGGGCGAGAGGAACTGGCTGACCAGGTAGCCGTGGGCGGCGTGGATCTGGACCGCGTCGAAGCCCGCCTCCTTCGCTCGCCGGGCCGCGGCGCTGTAGGCCTCCACGAGCCTCTCGATCTCCCCCGCGGACATCTCCCGCGCGGGCTGCTGCAGGAACGGAGCCTCGATCGCAGACGGCGCCATCGTCTTCGCAACGCTCTCCGGCGCGCACTGCATCCCTCCGTGGTTGATCTGCACCGCGACGCGCCCGCCCTCCTCGTGCACCGCGTCGGCCAGCATCGCGAGCGAGGGGATCATCGCGTCGGAGTGGATCCCTGTCATCTCGGGGTGCGCCTTGCCCGACGCGTGCACGAACATGTGCCCGGTGACGATCAGACCGACTCCGCCGCGGACGAGCTCGCGATACATCTCCGCCAGCTCGGGCCGCGCCTCGCCGCTCTCCTCCGCGAGCCGCTCGGCGGTGGCGGAGCGGATCAGGCGATTCGGGAGATTGAGGGCGCCAATGGTTCCCGGACTTTCGAGCATGAGGATCCTCCTGGTCTGGCCCGGATTTCACCGATGAGCCGCGGGAATGGCAACGGTGCGTCGGATCACTCGTCACGCATCGATGCGCGCACCGGCGAGCCGTCCGCCACGGGCCCCGGCACGGGCGTGGGGCGCATGAGGCCGTCGGCGAGATCGAACGCGAGCTCGGAGTAGTGGAGGGTGCTCGACAGGTGGAGGAGGAGGGTGTTGAGGATCGCGGAGGCCGTCAGGAGATTCGTGAACAGGAGCTGGGGGACCGACTCCAGGAGATCGGTGCAGGAAAGCTCGGTGGGCAGGCGGTCGACGGGATGAGCGATCTCCGGATGGAAGGCGAGCAGCGACGGCGTCACGTCTTCCCCGGCGCGGCGGAGGTAGACCTGGACGTTGCCGAAGGTCCCGCGCAGGACGCGACCGCTCGCATCCTCGCCCACCCCGTCGTTGCCCCCGGAGATCAGACAGGCGTGATCGAGACGGGCGACGTGGTCGTTCACCAGCTTGCGCGTGGCGTGGTTGTCGACGCAGAGCAGGACGACGTCCCCCTCGACGATCAGGCGTTCGACGTTCTCCGGGGTCACGTACTCCTCGATGGCGAGGAGAGTGACCGCGGAGTCGAGCAGGTACTCGTCGAGGTCGTCGCACAGGACCGCGGCCTTGTTGCCGGCCTCGGAGAAGAGCATGCGCGCGGCGTTCTTCGGCTCGAACTCGTCCCCGTCGATCAGGACCAGGCGCACCGACCGCCCGAGGGACGCGAGGAAGATCGAGAGGTAGCGGGCGACGATGCCGCCCACCCCGCCCAGACCGACGAGCTTGATCGCCTCGATCGGCCCGAGGTTCGGGGTGAGCGGCTCGCGAGGCCGCGGAGCTCGGGGCGCTCGGCTCACGACTCGGCATCCTCCTCGGATCCGTCGTCGGGGGCGGAGGACGAATCGTCATCCGAGGAGGAGGAGTCCTCCGCCGCGTGAGAACCGTAGCTGCTCCCGTAGGTGTCGTACGACGATCCGTAGGACGAGCCGTATCCGGAGACGGACCGCGGTCCACCGTTCGACCGGTACGACGAGCCGTAGCCCGTGCCCCACGAGGTCGCCTCCTTCACCTGGAGCCGATCGATCCACCCCGACGGGAAGTCCGAGCGACGCTCCTCGTAACCTCCGACCACCGCCTCGTACGCCACGGGGAAGCGCACGCCGTCGACCACCACCTCGATGTGAACGTCGGGCGGCTCCTGATACAGCCGACCCACGACGACGTGCAGGCCGGCGAGGTACTCCTCGTCGTACTTGTCGGTCCCCGAAGCGTAGGCCGGAGCGTCGACGTGGCTGTGCACGTCGCCGAACACGAACCAGCCGGGAGGCAGATCGATCGGTCGCTCGTAGTGCAACCCGATCGGATAGGAGCCGTTGACCCACCCCCGGCCCATCGTGGCCGTCTGATCGGGGCAGGTCAGCCGGACCCGCTCGCGCTGGGGATCCCAGGCCAGGAGGACTGCGGCCTCCGCCCCGTGCAGATCGCGGACGTGATCGAAGAACCCCACGATGCGCTCGAACTGCTTGCGGCGGATCTTGGGGAACCTCGATTCCAGGAAGGCTTCCTGCGGCTCGAGCTCGTTCGGCCAGCTTCGCGCGGGAGTCACCGCCGTGAAGAAGGGGTGCTCCCTCCGGAAGAAGAGGCCGTTCCGGGCGAGGATGTAGGAGGCCTTCTCGCCGTCCGGCACCTCGAGCCGACGGCCTTTCTTGATCCTAATCGGTGTAAAGAGTGGTCTGTCCCGGTGCATCACTTTCGTTCCCCCCGTTCTTCTTCCTCATCGCGAGTTTCTTCCGGAGCCGTTCCCCCCGGAACACCATGCGCCCCAGGTCCGCCGACGTCGACACCCGCGCGCAGGGCCCGGATTCCATCTCGGCGATCCGCGTGGCGACCTGCCCGAGGCTCATCCCGGTCTTCAACCAGGGAATCTCGAGCACGAACATCGGGTTCTCGCGCGTCGCCTCCTCCCACGCCTCGATGCTGCCGATGCGCGGATCGACACTCGCCTTGACGTGCTCGGAGAACCAGCTCGAGTACTCGTTCTCGTCGCTGCTGTAGTTGAATCCGCTCTGGAAGAGGTGCTGCAGCAACGCCGTCAGGCTCCTCTCCAGGTACGGCCCCGGAGAGCCGCCGTTGACGGTCTGGTCAATCTGCAGGTACTGCGTGCAGATCCAGGCGAGGGGGTGCCCCTCCTGGGGATCGAACCGCGAACAGTTCAAGAGCGCCGGATAGCAGAGCTCGTCGTCCAGGCTCTTGAGCGGGGCATTCCGGAAGAAGCACTCGTTCGCGCCCGAGAGCCGCAGCGGCCCCCCCGTGGGCTGGTGGTAGACGGCGAGGACGACGACGTAGGGCAGGGCGACGCGCACGTCACGGTACTTCGTGCCCGGCCCCCCGGCCTTCCGGGGCGAGCGCTTCGCGACCCACCGCAGGTTGAAGACCAGGGGCGGCGTCTCGTGCACGACCACGAGCCGGCCCCCGGGAAGCGGAATCAGGCACTTCACCCCGTCGGGCAGGATGCAGCCTTCGGTGCTCAGGCGGTGAGGCGCCATCAGGGAGAGGAGGTACGCCAGCGGCAACGCGGCCTCCTTCCCCTCCGGCGAGCGAGCCCGCGCCTCGTCCCCATCGAAGGTGACGATCATGGCTACTTCCTCCCCCGGGCCGGACCGAGGCCCTTCTCCCCGGCGCGATGCGCGAACATGAGGACCTGGTCCCGTTGCAGGACCGTGTCGTCCCCGACCTCGTGGCCGTCGACGTAGGCCGCGCTCTCGGGATTGATGTCGAACCGGTCGCCGAACTGGCGGCGGATCTCGCCGACGGTCATCCCCGCCACGGGGAGCCGCTCTGCGTAGGGGCTGCTGGCGATCGTCGCCGAGCCGGTGATGGGATCGGCGTCCAGCTCGTCCCAGATTCCCCCTCCCCCGCCGGGGCGGACGAGGGGGCCGTGCGTTCTCTGTCTCTCGGGCATGGTCGTTCCTCGCGGTGCTTGTCTCGTTCGGTGGATGTGGTGGTGGATCCCGCCTCGCGTCAGGCCTCCGAGGAGAGGGTCAGGAGACCCGCTCGAGGCATCCGGCGAGGACGGGAGTGCGCGGAAGACGGCGGAGACTGCCGACCCGGGCCCCTTCGGGCAGGGTCAGGTAGCTCCCCGCGTTGGTGCGATCGAGCTGGTCGACGGTGTTGCGCACCTGCTCGTCGAAGGTCTGCATGAGCAGGCCGCTGTCGAGGCCACCCCGGCCACGCCCCTCGTAGTCGGCGCGGCAGGAGTCCTCGCAGGCCTGCTGGACGGCCCGGTCGACGAGCCCTCCGGTCATGAAGTCGCGCCGGTACTTCGTCTCCGGGGTCGAGGAGCCGACGTAGGTCACCTCGACCTGCCCGGAATCCTCGCCCGCAGGCGCGTAGAGCCAGGCGACGAGGTCCTGCACGATGCGCTCGCGGGCCGCCGCGGCGCCCTTGACGCCGGGGGCGGTGACGGGCCGCTCCCCGAGGTGCTTCCGGAGCACGTCGGCGAATCCGCGGCGCCCGAGGCGGCCAAAGCACTCGACCTTGGCCCCGATACGGCGCAGCATCGCGGGATCGACCAGGCCGGGGACGTTGGTCGTGCACACGACGACGATCAGCCGGTCGCGGAAGCGGTCGTTCACGGTGGCGTCGAGGTGCTCGAGGAGGTTCGTCTGGACGCGGTCGTGGATCGAGTCCTCGCCCCGCCTCCGGGCCAGCCCGTCGATCTCCTCGCAGACCACGAGAACGGGGAGCTCGTACTCCCGGCCATTCGCGCCGGTGACCGTGCGCCCCGCGAGGTCCTCGACCTCGGTGAAGAAGCGGTCGATCCGCTTGTCGCTCTCGCCGAACCACTTGCTGAGGACCTCGGCCGAGCGCAGCCGCATCGTGCGGGGGGGAAGCTCCTCGATCGGGATCCCGGTGAGGGCGCTGGACACCTTCGCGATCCACCGGCGGAGCCCCTGGATGGACAGCGACTTCCCGGAACCGCTGACGCCCCACAGGAGCTGCAGCCACGAGCGTCGCAGGCGGTACTTGCGCCCGTGCTGCGGCGCGTTGATCTCCCGCTCGAGGAAGGCGGTGACCTGCTCGAGGAAGAGCGGCGGATCGCCGATGTCCCGCTCGATGTCGACGTCCGGCACCGGTCGACGATCGAGGAACCGCAGGTGCGAGAGCCCGTCCTCGGGGGGGAGGGCGCCGAAGGCGATCTCGCGCTGGGCGCACACGACGACCGTGGCTCCCGGCTCGGCCTCCCCGCGATCGAGCTGCTCCTGCAGGTGCGCCGAGGCCCGGAAGACGAAGCGGCCCTGCTCGCGCAGGCTCACCTCGACCCGGTCCGGGCCGACGCTGCGCTCGAGCCGGGCCTCCTCGCCGGTGAGCTCCGTGAGCGGCTCCGCGTGGAGTACTGCCCGCGCCTGGGCCTCCATCCACACCGTGTCCCCGGCCCGGACCCCCTTCACGAGGCTCTCGTCGGGCAGGGTGCACAGGACGCGAGAACCGTCGGTGAAGGCGATCTCCGCCCGCGGGCCGAAGCCGTTCGAGCCGGCCGTGCCGAGGAAGGTGCCGATCCGGAGCGGCCCCTCCTCCATCTGGCGTATGAGCTCCTTGAGCTCCTTCACCTTCGCGTGGTAGTGGTCTTCGGCCTTCGCCTTGCAGGCCTCCTCGAGGAGGGCGGCGAGGATCGGCTCGCCCTTCTCGTCGTGGCACGCCTGGCGCAGGAGGTGGAACTTGAGCTCCATCGGGACGGAAGGATCCGTGAGCATGTGCGCCTGGGACGGCGGCTTGGTCTTCTTCGTGAGCGGAGACATGCGGTGTTACTCCTGGTGTCGAGAGTCCGGGTGGGAAGTGGGATCGGAGGACGGTGAGGACGTCGATCGGGCGGCGGGCGGCCCGAGGAGCCGCCGGGCCTCCGCGACCGGGATCACGTGGAAGCCGCGCGCGCGCAGCACCCCGCCGAAGAGGCCGTAGAACGTGTCCACGGGCCCGCCCCGCGCGTCGCGGCCGAAGACGTGGCCGAGCTGCCACGGCTCCCCGCTGAAGGTGGCCCGGGTCCAGTCGATGTCCTGCCCCGAGAGGTAGGCCGTGTGCTTCGTGCAGGTAGGGCGCTCCTCGCACTCCTCGCAGGAGCGCTCCGCGTCGACGGGGCCGAAGTTGTGCCCGTGGGCCTGGCCGAGGATGCGGTGCGCGCGGGTCGTGGGGTGGGCCGCCCGGGCGCGCATCACCGCGTGGACGCGCTCCCAGGTCGCCGGGGTGAAGGCCAGGGAGAGCGCGGTCGCATCCGCGTCGACCGCCTCGATGGCATCGAGCACGACCGCGAACATCTCCCCCGTCTCCGGGCAGGAGCAGAGGGGGCCGACGAGCAGGGCGCCCGTCTCCACGGCCGGCACGCGGTCCCCCCCGCTGCGGGCGATGCGCTCCACGCGGGCGAGGGCCTCGTCGGTGTAGAAGACGGGGTAGTGCAGCCGCACCTCGTCCACGCCCTGCGACGTGGAGTGCTCGAGGAACGGGGCGAGGAGGCGCTCCTCGTAGACGAGGGGAGCCCGGCGGACGACCGCGCGCACCCCCGCGGCGGTGGGAAGCGGCGTCTCGGCGTCGGCATTCCCGTTCGCGGGCGCGGCCGTCAGGTGGTAGTAGGTGAGCTGGTCGTCGCCGACCGTGCCCGCCTCGCGCAGACGCTTCGTGGCGCGGTTCGCCACGTGCTCGAGGCTCTCCCGCCCGAACTCGCAGCGCAGGCCGCGCCCGTCGGGGCGCCAGCCCTCGAGGGCGAAGCCGCGGCACCGCGGCGCGGAGTCCTCGCGCAGGTACCGGGGCCGGACGATGACGACGAGGTCCTCGAGGGCCAGGTCGGGGCGCCCACGCCGCGGGCCGCACTCGAACCACAGCTCGTGACGTTGCTCGACGAGGTCCCCTTCGGTCACGGGCTCCTCGTCGATGGCGTCCTCCTTCGGCCCGAGGGTGGTCTGGATCCCGAGCTTGCAGTCGGTCGCCTCGGGCGCGGCGGCGACCTCGGCGCGTATTCCCTTCGTGGAGTGGGACATGGGTGTGGGTCCGGAGGGTGAACGAGAAAGAGCAGGGGGAGGAGGTGCGGGCCCGGGCCGACCGCAGCGCGCAGCCGGCCCGGCCCCGCGGGGTGGCCGGAGGCGCGGGGGTCCCCCTGTGACCCCGGCCTCCGGCCTCAGCCCTGTCCCAGGTGCGTCTTCGGCGTGACCGTGACGCGTGCGCCGGGCTCGACCTGGTCCCCGATCGGGCGGGATGGGTCGATGTAGACGCTGCTGCCGTCGTCCCGCAAAGCCCACGGGACATCAGTGGGAAGGGCCATCAGGCTCGCGATCGAGCGGGCGACGTCCTCGGCGGGAAGGTCGCGCTCGACCTCGACGTCCATCGATCTCGTGCTGGTGACGTTCGTGGCCTCGAAGGTGAGAACGCCCCCGGCGCGGTCGGTGTCGGATTGGTGTTTCGGTCGGATCATGAGGTTCAAGCCTCCTTGGCATGGGGTTCGTCAGCGGTGCGGAGCAGCACCTCGGAGACGAGCGCGGGATCGAGCAGCGCGGAGATCGAAGGTTGGATCCACCGCGCCACCCAGCGCAGGCTGCCGAGGGCTGTGCGGAACAGGAATTCGGTGTGTTCGGGGGGAGCGCCCGTCAGGTCGACCTCGACCCGGACCCCCTCGCCGTCGGGCGCGCAGCGGAAGCGCACGAAGCGCATCCGGGTCTGGGCATCGACGAGCAGGCGGCGCAGCCACGCCTCACGGGCGGGGGCGAGGTCGGGAGGGAGCCGACGCACGAGGGTGAAGACGAGGGCGAAGCGCGTCGGCTCGAGCGTGATCGCCCCCCGCACGGGATCCGGGCCAGCGTGCACGATCCAGTCGGACCCGGCGTGCCACCCGTCGACCTCTTCCCGCGGGGGCGGGCTCCAGCCCTCGGGGAGGCTTCCGTCGCGGGTGCCCTCCGCCCAGCGTCGGATCTCCTCGCGAGCCTCCCCCGCCCGTGACGCTCGAAGCACCGCCGGAGACGGCACCTCGAACACCCGGCGCAGCCGACCTCTCTCGACGATCGTGCGCCACGGACCCATGGCGCCCCGGAGGATCTCCCGCGGGTCGCCGCGGGTGGCCGGCTCCTGCAGGACGAGCCACGTCCCCTTCGCCGCGAGCGCGAGCGGGCGGCGGGATGCGGTCGAGCGGCTCACCGGCCTCCCTCCTCGTCCTTGCCGGTCGCCCCGTCGGGATCGTCGAGGAACGCCTCCCGGGTCAGGGGGACGCGGTCCAGGTTCTGCTGGAGCCAGAGCCCGGCCGCGGTATTGAGCAGGCCGGCGGGGTCCTGCTCGTCCATGGTGACCGTCTGGAACGTGAGCGCTCCGAACGCGGCGATCACGAGCTCGCGAACGCAAATCCCGGCCGGGAGACGAGCCCCCAAACAAAGGGGCTGAGGCGGGTGGCCGCCGTTCCCGACGTTCGGGTGCCAGACATGGGGCGGATCGAGGATCGCCAGGAAGGCGTAGCCCGGCAAGGCCGCCTGGAGAGCCTCGGAGGGATAGGAGAGGGCGAGGACCGCCTCCTGCGCGACGACCAGATCCTCCTGCCCGGGGGGCCGGCAGGGCACCGGCGTGCGCAGGGCGAAGAGGGCGCGAAGGTCGGCCCGAAGGTCCAGGGCGATCACCTTCAGGCGGGGGGTGATCGCCTCGAGGGCGAGCAGCTCCTTGGCTTCCGCGGCCTTGCGCGCGCGCCAGACGGCAGTGCCCCGGCTCGTCTCCTTCTGCTCCGCGAGGAGCTCGCGGGCGGCGGGATTCAGGGGGACGTCCCCCAGGGCGGCCAGACCGCGGCGGGGGGAGGCGACGACGCCTTCGGGCTCGTCGGGGATACGAGGGGTGCTCATCGGATCGGGGAGGGGGTCTGGAGGGTCGGGGCGGTCACGAGCACGGAGCGCTCGAGACCCCGCAGGGTCAGGGAACGGGCGCCCGCCGCGCCGAGTGAGGCGAGCGAGCGGTCCAGGAAGGGGGCCAGCACCTCTCCGGGCACCTCGCGGTGCGTGGCGAGAGGGTTCTCGGCGCGGGAGGCGCCGCAGTCGGGGCACACGCCGAGCTCCGCCCCCGCGGGGACGAAGCTCTGCACGACGCAGCCCCCCGGGCAGCCCCCGAGCGCCGACTCGACGAAGCGAAGCCGGTCCACGCGCGCCGTGACCTGCTCGAGCCGGCCCGGATCCATCGCGGCGGCCTCGAGCAGGGCGCCGAGCGAGGCTCCCTCGCTCCCCACGGGTGCGGTGACGCGCTCGAGGCGGCGGTGCTCGCAGGGGCAGTCGGACCGGCGGACGAGCGGCGTCTCGGTCGTGCGATGGGTGTACCCGCAGTACTCCACGGCGACGGCCCCGTGCGGGGGTCCGATGCCGAGGAGCCGGCGAAGCCCCTCCACGACGGCGAGGCTCGAGGCGATGGAGCAGAGAGGAGCGAGGCTGCGGGTCACGATCCCCGCGGGATGGAGGACGTCGAGGCCTTCCGTGACACCGTCACAGGAGTAGCGGGTCTGGCGGTGGAGCTCCTCCCACTCCTCGTCGCTGAAGTTGCACGCGGGGCATGCGCCGTCCTCGGTACCGTCGAAGGAGCGGACCTGGGCCACGAGCGTGTTCCCGTGGAGCGCGGCGCGAACGAGAGGGCGACGGAGGTGGAGGGCGAGCTGTCCCGCCGTCACCTCGGGAGCGAGCAGGTCGGGCGCGACGACGAAGAGGTCGGTGTCGAGAAAATCGACGGGATCGAGCTCCTCGACGCGCCCCTCGTACACGTCGACCCGCAGGTCGGGGGCGATGGCCAGGCACCGCTCGCCCGCGTACTCGACCTTCGAGCGACCGACGTCCTCGAGCGTGACGGGATAGGTCAGAGTCGACTCCTTCTTTAACGTGCCGGGATCCACCAGGCGCAGACCCCGGATCCCCAAACGGCTCGCCTCGAGGGCGACTCGAGACCCGACGGAGCCGACCCCAATGATCGTCAGGACGAGTCGGGAGAGGACGGCGAGGACGTCGACCGCGACGTCGACCAGGCGGGGCAGCCTCGCCCCCGGCGCGGGTCGGTCCCCCATCGAGGAGCGGTCCTCGCGGGATTCGAGGGTCCGGAAGGTGGCTCGCGGCGGCTCCATCGTTCATCCCTCCGGCATGTACGAGAGCCCTCCGTCGCGGAGGACCTGCGCCCCGCAGTGACAGCAGGTGCTGGTCAGGAGCGCGCACTCGAGCGGCTCGCCCTCCGCGGTCTCCTCCGTCTCGTCGTGCATCGGCTGGCCACAGGGGCACTGGTACACGCGGCTCCCGGCCGAGAAGGGCACACGGCAGATGGGGCATTCCTGGCCCAGGTGCTCCTCGTCGGGGGTCTGGACCCGGGACGGGACCTCCTGGCTCAGGTGGAGCAAGGGACCCCGCCCCGGGTGGAGCTGGTCCCCAACCCCCAGAAACGCGATCTTGGGGCCGAGAAGCCCGTTGAGGCGAGGGAAGGCCCCCGCCATGCGAACGACGAGGAGCCGGTCCTGCCCACGGTGGCGGACCGCCTCCAGGAGGAGGGAGGTCGCACCCTGGGCGCGCGGGAGCGCGCCCAGGATGCGGGGTGCTCCCCCACGGGTGACGGTCAAGATGCAGGGTCCGGGAGGAACCTCCAGATGCTCCCAGCCCGCCCTCGGGTCGTCGGCGACCGTCCGGGCCGGACGATCGAAACGCTCGTAGAGGAACAGGAAGCGCGATGACGTGGTGGGTGCCGACATACCTCCCTCGAGCCGCTGGGCAGCACGGTGTGCGCGCCGGCTGTGACTGAAAGCTAGGTCGCTGAGGTCCGAGCCTCGGTGGGCGGTCGCTCGGGCGACGCCGGTGGAAGGTCCATCACGCGGTCGTGGACGCTTCCGGGGCGCAACCTGCCGAGTCGCCTCGTGGGTTCGGGTCGTAGTGGCACAGCCCGCAGAGGCTCAGGCGATTGCCTGCCCTGCGCTCGCGCTCGAAGAGATCGGGGACGGTGAGACCGTCGGGGGGCTCGGTCGACGTCAGGCGTTTCTCGACCTCGGGTCCTTCCAGAGAAGAAACGAGGAAGAGCTCGGGCTTCGCCCGAGGTCGTTCGCGTTGCTGCCGCTCTCGTGTCCTTCCCATCGACGGGAGCTTCCCCGACGGGGGTTCGGACACCGGACGCCAACCGAGGCTGAGGCAAATGCTGCCGAGGTTGCGACAAATGGAGGGGTCGTGCTTCAATGAACCGGGTTCCCCTTTGCGATGGTCCATCACGATTCTCCACTCGCATCCTGCCTGAAGGGTGGAATGCACTTGTCAAGTGCTGCACAGACCATAGACTATCGAGCGGTTTCGAGTCTAGCTCCTTTCCAAGGAATCCATCTGAATCCGCGAACCAATGCCTTCTGGCGGGTTTATTGGGCGAGTCCGGAGATCACCGATCATGGCAAAATATGGACACAAAACCGTGGCGACGTCTTGCCGAAGTTGTCTTCACGATGACGAGAAATCGCGCCGATCGTGCGCCGTCGCGCGACGCGAAGAACACGAAGTCATCGGGTACTTGACGGGCGAAAGTACGACGACTTTCTGCCGTGGAGAAGTCGGTGCGTCGATGACACGCACGAAATTCGGCTTCGGGAGGTCGTCATGGGGATAGAACCCGAGCAGATGCCGGTCCTTCGCCTGACGGAGGTCCTCCGCAAGCGCGCGGAGATCGAGGGAGGTTACCTCGGCCTGGCGCGCGCGATCGCAACGGCGAATGGCTACGAAGTCGAGGGTAAGTCGGCGACCGGCCCCTTCCCGGTGGATCGCCGAAAACTCGCGAACATCATGAGCGAAGAAGTCGACGTCGTCTGCTCCATCGTTTTCTCCATCGCCGAGCTCGCCGCGCTCGATACGTACCTCGAGCCCTTCGGCGAGGGACTGGCCCACCGTCCCTTGTTCGAGAAGCCCGGCTTCCTCCAGGCTCTCGGCGACCAGCACGAGGTCGTGATCCTGTTCGGCGCGAAGCTCCGCGAGAAGCACGTCTTCGTGTCGCACTATGACATGGAGAGTCTCGCCAGGATTCAGGCCGGACTGGGGACGGCGGCTCCCGCCGCGCGGATCCGCCTGCAGAGCTGCTTGCACCACCAGAGCCTCGACGACGCCCGCAAGTCCCTCAAGCAGTCGTGGGCCGAGCTGCTCAGCGACGACGGCCCCTCGCTCGTGGTCATCGCCTCCCCGCGGGCGAATCACGCGGCCGAGGCGGTCCTGTCGCAACTCTTTTCCACTCCAGCGTTTGTGTACCCGAACGGGGCGGAGCGGAAGATGCCCTTCTACTTCGTCTGGCCTCCGGACGAGGACTCGGACCTCGAGAGCTGCGTCGCCATGTCCGAGGAGGACATCGCCCGGCTCGACCACCGGATCGTCCGGCGGATCTCGACCGGGGAGACCCGGGCCTTCAAGATGGGGGGCCGGGTTCGCCTCGCCAAGGAGCCCGTGGGACGCCGCCAGGAGAGGACCTACGGCGTGATCTGCGCCCAGAGGCGCCCCGGGGGCCAGATCTGGCTGCTCTTCGCGGGCCTGACCGGTCCCGCCACCCTCGCCGCCGCCCAGGCTGTCGACGACGTGCGGGCCACGATCCCCCGCTGCGAGCCGGGCGAGTGCTCCCCGGTGATCTGGGCCCCGATCGAGGCCACCGTCCGGCGGGAGACCGCCTCCACGGCGTGGGGACTCCGCCACGTCGTGTCGCATCGCCCGCTCGCCACCGGCCCCTTCCGCTGGCCGGAGCCGAAGTAGGGACTACGAGCCCGTCCGCAGGTTCTCGAACGCGATCAGGGCGAGCCCCGTGCTGGTGGCGGCGCCGAGGATGGGGCTGCCCCGGAAGGCCCCTCCCTCGCAGTGGGTCTTCAGCAGTTCCTCGAGCAGGGCCTCGCGATAGCGGACCCGCTCCTTGGCGGGGAGCTCGGTGATCGCCTCCGCGATCGTGGCGCAATCGAACATGACGTAGTGCGAGCCCTGCGCGTCGGCGCCGGTGTGCATGAGGACCTTCCAGGCCTCCTTCGTCAGTCCCGCGCGGTGCTCGACGTAGATATCGAGGGTCGAGCGGATCTCGTCGAGGCTCCCGTGCCCTCCTCGGTACAGGGAGAGCGCGCAGATCGGCCCGCGTCCCGCCGCTCCGGGCCGACCGTTGCCCGGGCCGCCCGTTGCCGAGCCCCCCGCGCGCATGTACTCGAAGGTGCCGTTCTCGTTCCGCATGCCCTCCATGCACTTCAGGC
>CAYRXS010000105.1:0-21742 GCA_964428225.1 uncultured Planctomycetaceae bacterium | reverse complement strand
CCTGGCGAAGCCGCCAGGGCCGGTTTGGCTTCGTAACCTTTCAAGTTGGGCTAGCGTCGCCAGGTGAGACCGAGGAGGATCGTCCCCGAGTCCGAGCTCGCGCTCAGGATCGGCTGGGGAGCGTAGCGGTAGCGCGCGACGGTCGTGAGGATGCCGCGCGCGAACCTCTCCGAGGGAGTGTCCTCGGCGAGCACGAGGGAGGCGCAGGGATCCTCCTCGGCGAGGAAGAGGAGGCGGAAGGGCTCACCACACGGCCTCGACCTCGACGCGGGGGCGAGGAGGGGACCGGGGCGCGGCCTCGGCGGCTCGGTGCGGAACAGGCTCGCGTGACGGATCCGCCACGAGTGGGGGATACGGGGGGCGGCCCCGGTCGGGAGCGCCGGCATCCGTGCGCCGGCGCGCTTCCCCGGAACGACCTCCCCGCCCCGCGCCTCCTCCGCGAGCTCGGGAACGGACCGCGGGCACAATGCCGCGATTCGCTCCGCGAGGGTCCGGACGGGGGTCGCCGCCTCGCTCGCCGAGCTCCGTGCACCGAGCTCGACCGACGCGAACGCGATCAGAACCCCGATCACGCAGGCCTTGACCCTCCACCGACGGTCACGCCGGTTCCCCACGATTGGCGCTCTCGATCCTCCCACGATCCGCTCCCACCTGCTCCCCCGCATCCATCGACCACGAGAGTCGTCCGGACGGAGCCCACCCCCGGATTCGCGGAGCGGTTACAGAATTCGAATGGGCGGAGGCCGGTCGTGATCCGGCGGGAGGTCGTGCTCAGGAGGCGTAGTCGAAGGCGAGCACGCCGTCGAGGCCGCCATCGACGATCTCGACGATGCGGCCGCGAACCCGGCGGTATTCGGGGAGGGGGAGGCTCTCGCTTCGCGCCTCGTGGGACGGGAAGGTCATGGTGAACCCGTGCGTGAAACCCCGATTCAAACACTCGTCCGACGAATACGCGCCCCCGGAGAAGGAGAGGATCCCGGGCGCCTTCTTCGTCAAGTTCCTCAGATCGGTGAATACGTCCTCGACGTACTCCGGAGGAACGTCGGGCGAGGTCTTGAAGAGAACCGTATGCGTGATCATGGCCGAGGGACCGTGGGAGACTGGTGGACCTCGGAATTGTACGGAATGCCCCGGGGAGTCTGAACCTCCACGGCGACTCTTGTGGGGGGGTCGTCGGTCGAGCCGCCTCTCGCCCCGCAGATGCCCGAGTGCCTCCCCGGCCGTGCCGCGGCCGGGGGTCGGCCCTCCTCGCGGTGAGCCGTGCCCCGTCGGGGTCTCGACGCCGAGTCGAGCCCGCGCAGATTACGGGGCGATGACGCGCGAGCAGGAGAGACGAGTCGCCCGCAGAGAACTCCGTCGGGTCATCTCGAGGTAATGCGTCGTTCGATGACCTCACGTATCAACGGGTATTCGGTTCGACCTCAACCCAAGGAGACCCAAGACCATGTTGAACCTCAAACTCATCTCGTCGCTCGGCGTCGCTTCTCTGGCGCTCGCGCCCGCCGTCCTTCTGTCCGCCACTCCTACGACCACGGACGACGGCGACGAGCTCCAGCTCGCCTACTCGCGCGTCTACTGGGAATACAACGACTCGGCCAACGACCTCGGCGTCCACGTGACGCTCGACGGCGAGGACTGGAAGTCCCTCAAGCTCGAAGACCCCAACGAGCGCGTCATTTGGGGCGTCCGGGGCAAGGCCGGCTATGCCAAGCTCGGCATGACCGAGCTGTTCTTCGAGGGCGAGGGCATGCTCAGCCACGCGATCCCGGACGGCCCCGACGTCTTCGCGAACCTCGGAGACAACGACCTCCTGGAGATCAGCTGGACCCACGTCACGTCGCCTCCGCCCGGCTTCCCCGACCTGCCCGTGAACGTCGTCGCGTACCAGGTCATCGTCGAGCCGGCGTTCCAGCTCACCGTCCCGTCCTCCGTCCTGAGCGTGACGATCTCGCCGGAGTACGTCGCCACTCTCGAACCCGGCGAGAACCTGTTCGAGGTGCTGGCCATCGGAGAGGGCGACGGTGACCCGAAGCGAACCGCACCATCGTGCCCGGAGCTCCGCGGGCGGAGAATCGGGGGCGAGCTCCACGCGGGCGTGTATCGCGAGCTCCCGAGTGCCCGCTTCACCGAAGCCGAGGATCGTGTAGGGGCCGGGCTCGAGCCCCTCGAACGCGAAGCGACCGTCGAGTCCGAGGGCGGCCACCGGCGAGATGCGGATCCTCCCCAGCGAATCGAGGCCCTTTCCGGGAACGGCGCGGAGCTTCATCCTCGTCACCGCTCCTTCCGGGGCACGGACGAAACCCGCGAGAACGTGTCCGTCGCGGAGCGGGAGGATCAGGGCTTCGCCATCCTCGCTCGGCTCGGCCTCCACGGGCGTGCTCCGGCGGTTCTCGCCGTCCGCGACGAGGGAATACCGACCCGGCGCGACGTCCTCGAAACGAAAGAAGCCGTCGGGGTCGCAGGTGACCGTCCCGCCCCGGGCCATGAGCTCGGCCGAGAGCGCATCCCGGGGGACCTTCGTCTTCCGAAGCGCGTGCACGGAGGCGTTCGCCACCGGCTCGCCGCCACCGCCGCGGACGACTCGCCCGCGCAGGACGCCGGCCGGGAGGTCGATATCGTGGGGCAGCTCCTCGATCCCCCGCGGCACGGTGAAGGCGGAGAGCCAGGATCCGCGGCCGTTCAGCACGAGGTGGCCTCCGGCCTCGAGGAAGACCTCGTATCGCCCCTCGGCGTCCGTGAAGTCCCACTCCTCCTCGTCGTCGCCGAGGCCCGCGCCCGCCGCATGGAAGGTGAGCGTGTAGTCCGCGACGGGACTCCCTCCTCGCCGCACGCGACCGTGCACGCGAGCGGGGCCGGCGAGGGGCGCCAGGACGTCGTCCTCCGAGAATCGAGGGAAGGGTAGGGGATCCTCGCCCGGCTCGACCTCGACCAGCTCCCTCTCGCCCGGCCCGGCGGGCGGCGGCTCGACCGGGATCACCGCGAGCGGAGCCGTCTCCCGATCCGGTGAGCCCAGGGTCGCCGATTGCGGCGGCTCGGCCACGCTCGCCGTCACCGCCTCGGACCGGCAGTGGTCGACGAGCGCGGCTCCGAGTACCAGGAGCGCTGCCAGGACGAGGACGTGCCAGGTCGATCGAACCATCTCGCTCGACCCTAGGCGAGGACCGTCGAGGCGGCATTACGGGGGAGTTATCGGACGCGAATCCTCCTCATTCCCGACCCCGATCGCAGGAGCGCCACCGCCGAAGAGCACCGGCCGCCGGGGGGGGGGGGGGGGGGGGCAAGGACGGGGGCCGGCACTTCTGCGGACCGGGGGTAGTTCTAGATCACTTGCCGGCGCCGACCTTTTCCTTCTTCTCCGCCCCTTCGGCAGGGATGGTGAGCTCGGAGAGGTGCTTGTAGACGGCGTACTGCCGGTCGACGCGTTGCTGGGCGACTTCCTGGAGTCGCGCGTAGCGGTCCCGATCGAGGCGGGCCACCTTGCCGTAGCGGGCCTCCAGCTTGGTGAGCTCGGACAGCGGGATGCGAGGCTTGCCGCTGTCGAGCTGGAACGGCGGCTTGCCCTCGTCGATGCGCCGCGGGTCGAAGCGGTACAGCGGCCAGTTGCCGGAGTTGACCGCCAGCTTCTGGTGCGCGAGCCCGTCCACCATGTCGTAGCCGTGCTCGATGCAGTGGCTGAAGGCGATGACGAGCGAGGGTCCGTCGAAGGACTCGGCCTCGAGCATCGCGGTCACCGTGTGCTGCGGCTTGGCCCCGAAGGCCACGTGGGCCACGTACACCTGACCGTAGGTCATCGCGATCAGCCCCAGGTCCTTCTTGCCGAGCTCCTTGCCCGCGGTGGCGAACTTGGCCGCGGCACCGGTGGGCGTGGCCTTCGACTGCTGGCCGCCCGTGTTGGAGTACACCTCGGTGTCGAGGACGAGCAGGTTGACGTTGCGACCCGAGGCCATGACGTGATCGAGGCCGCCGAAGCCGATGTCGTAGGCCCAGCCGTCTCCACCGAAGCCCCAGATGCTCTTGGGCGCCAGGTAGTCGGAGAGCAGCATCAGCCGGCGCGCTTCGGCCGTGTCGACCTTGGCCAGCTTGGCCTTCAGCGCGGCGATGCTCTCCCGCTGGCCAATGATGCCCTCGAGGGTGGAGGTGTCCTGGCCGAGGATCCGGTCGACGAGGTCCTTGCCGACCTCGCTGCCCAGTCCGCTCAGGAGCGCCCGGGCCATCTTCGAGTTCTGGTCCACCGCGAGGCGGAAGCCCAGGGAGAACTCCGCGCAGTCCTCGAACAGGGAGTTCGACCAGGCGGGTCCGCGACCTTCGGGCGTCGTGCAGTACGGCACGGTCGGCAGGTTGCCGCCGTAGATCGACGAGCAGCCCGTGGCGTTGCCGATGATCGCCCGATCGCCGAAGAGCTGGGTCACCAGCTTGACGTAGGGCGTCTCGCCGCAACCCGAGCAGGCGCCGGAGTACTCGAACAGCGGCTGCAGGAGCTGCGAGTGCCGCATGTCCAGCTTCTTGAAGGTCCGAGGATCGACCTCGGGGATCTTCAGGAAGAAGTCGTACATCGCCGCCTCCTGGTCCTTGTGCTCCATGTGGGGGAGCATGTCGATCGCCAGGTGCTCGGGATTCTTCTTGTCCTTCGCGGGGCAGATCTGGACGCACAGCCCGCACCCGGTGCAATCCTCGGGAGCGACCTGGACGGTGTACTTGTTCGTCCCCTTGTACTCGGGCAGCTTGTCGTCGGCCGACTTGAAGCCCGCGGGAGCCCCTTCCAGTGCGGCCGGGGCGAAGGTCTTCGTCCGGATCGCGGCGTGGGGGCAGACGAAGGAGCAGAGGTTGCACTGCGTGCAGAGGTCCTCGTCCCAGATGGGGATCTCGAGCGCGATGTTGCGCTTCTCCCACTGCGTGGTGCTGACCGGCCCGGGGCCGTCCACCGCGAAGGCGCGGACCGGCAGGAGGCCGCCCTTGCCGGCCATCATCATCGCGGACCCCCTCTTGACGAAGTCGGGGGCGAATTCGGACACGACCGGGGGACGATGGTTGTCACCCGCGGTGCTCTGCGGGTAGTCGATCTGGTGCAGGTGCGCCACGGAGGCGTCCACCGCCGCGTTGTTCTTCTCGACGATGTCCGGTCCGCGCGAGCCGTAGGTCTTCTCGATGGCGTCCTTGATCTTGGCGATCGCCTCGTCCTGCGGGAGGATGCCGGAGATCGCGAAGAAGCAGGCCTGCATGACGGTGTTGATCCGCATGCCCATTCCCGTCTGCTTCGCCACCTCGTAGGCGTCGATCACGTAGAACTTGATCTTCTTGTCGATGATCTCCTGCTGCATCTCCACGGGGATCTTCCCCCAGACCTCGTCCGGTCCGAAGGACGTGTTCAGCAGGAAGACCGCGCCGGGCGCCGCCAGCTCGAGCACGTTGATCTGGTTGATGAACTGCGGCTGGTGGCAGGCCACGAAGCTCGCCTGGGAGACCAGGTAGGTCGAGCGGATCGGCTTCGGGCCGAAGCGCAGGTGGGAGATGGTCATCGCGCCGGCCTTCTTCGAGTCGTACACGAAGTAGCCCTGCACGTAGTTCTCCGTTCCCTCTCCGATGATCTTGATGGAGTTCTTGTTGGCGCTGACCGTGCCGTCCGCGCCGAGGCCGTAGAAGACGGTCTTGACGACGTCGTCCGCCTCGAGCGTGAAGCTCCAGTCGAAGTCGAGCGAGAGGTGGGTCACGTCGTCGACGATGCCGACCGTGAAGTGGTTCCTCGGCTCGTCGGAGGCGAGGTTCTCGTACACCGCCTTGACCATGCCCGCGTTGAACTCCTTGGAGGAAAGGCCGTACCGGCCGCCGATCACCCGGGGGTCGCTCGCGAACGGGGAACGCCCTTCCTCGCGGGCCTCGCGGATGGCGGTGACCACGTCCTGGTAGAGCGGCTCGCCGACCGCGCCCGGCTCCTTCGTCCGGTCGAGGACGGAGATGCGCTGGACGCTCTTCGGCAGGGCCTCGAGGAGGTGGCGGGAGGAGAAGGGACGGTACAGGCGGACCTTGATCATGCCCACCTTGTGCCCCTTGGCGTTCGCCCACTCGACGTACTCGTGCACCGGCTCGTTGCCCGAGCCCATGAGGATGACGACGTCCGTGGCCTCCGGATCCCCGTAGTACTCGAACAGCTTGTACGCGCGGCCCGTGCGGGCGGCGAAGCGGTCCATGACCTTCTGGGCGATCTCGGGGCAGGCATCGTAGTACTTGTTGCCGGCCTCCCGCGCCTGGAAGAAGACGTCGGGGTTCTGGGCGCTGCCGCGGAGGACGGGACGGTCGGGGGAGAGCGCCCGCTCCCGGTGGGCATTGACGTCGTCCTCGTCCATCATGTGGGCGAGGTCGTCATCGGTCAGCTCGAAGATCTTCGCGACCTCGTGCGAGGTGCGGAAGCCGTCGAAGAAGTGCATGAACGGCACCCGGGAGGCGAGGCTGATCGCCTGGCCGATACACCCGAAGTCATGCGCTTCCTGGACCGTGCCCGAGCCGAGCAGGCCGAAGCCGGTTTGCCGGCACGCCATGACGTCCGAGTGATCTCCGAAGATCGACAGCGCGTGGGTCGCCACCGATCGGGCGGCGATGTGGATGCAGCAGCTCGTCAGCTCGCCCGCGATCTTGAAGAGGTTCGGCACCATCAGGAGCAGCCCCTGGGAGGCCGTGAAGGTCGTGGTGAGGGCGCCGGTCTGCAGCGCTCCGTGCACGGCCCCGGCCGCCCCCGCCTCCGACTGCATCTCCACGACGTCGGGGATGGCCCCCCAGATGTTCGGCTGCCCGTTGGCCATCCAGGCGTCCGAGAACTCGCCCATGGGCGAGGAGGGGGTGATGGGGTAAATGGAGATGACCTCGTTGATCCGGTAGGCGGACGAGGCGACGGCTTCGTTGCCGTCCATGGCGATGATGCGATTGGTAGCCATCTGTTCTTCCCGTGTCTTGACTTCCAAGCGGTGAATGTCGAGTCCCGTTCGAGCGCAACATACTGCGCTTTGGGGCGGGAGAGAGGATCGGGGAATCTTGAAAAGGGGCGGGTTTTCGTCACTTTTTCCACGATAAAGCCGCCTTATCGGGTCCTACCGCCAGACCATCGTTCGGTCCCGATCGGCCTCCCCGTCGCGGCGTTCCGGAGGTACCCTCGGGCTCCCCGAGACCCCCATCCCAAGGTCCGCCCCGATGGTCTTCGCGCCCGCAGCCCTCCTCCTCGCCGCCGCGCCTCAGGCCGTGCCGCAGGAACGTGTCGTCACCGAGGACCTGGCTCTGGCCGAGGGCGAGGTCCTGACCACCCCGCTGGTCGTCGCCGCGGACGGGATCACGATCGAGGGGAACGGGGCCACGATTCGGGGCCCCGGCAGGCCGGGGGAGCTCGAGACCCTCCGCGGAACCGGCATCCGCCTGGAGGGGCGGAAGGGGGTGACGATCCGGAACCTGAAGGTCCACGGCTTCGAGATCGGCCTGCGGGTGACGAACTGCACCGAGCTCGTCGTCGAGGGGTGCGACTTCTCCGACAACTACCACGATCCCGACCACGGCTGGGGGGACGGGGAGCGCAACGGGGGGATCATCCTGACCCGCGTTGACGGGAGCACCTTTCGCGACAACCACGCGAACCGGGTGTGGAACGGCATCGATCTGTGGGAGTGCGACGACAATACGATCGAGAAGAACGACTTCTCCCACTGCTCGAACGTGTGCTGCAAGCTCTGGGACTCCGATCGCAACCGGGTGATCGACAACGACCTCTCCTGGGGCCTGCGCATGAAGCCGGGCGAGGTCCACGCGCGAGATTCCACCTGCGTCTTGATCGAGACCGGGAGCGACGACAATCACTTCGAGGGCAACGACATCACCCACGGCGGCGATGGGGTGTTCATCCGTCCCCTGAACGGGTGGATTTCTACCGGTAACGTCTTCATCCGGAACGACTGCTCCTACGCCAACAACAACGGCTTCGAGTCGTGGAGCCCGGGAAACGTCTACATCGACAACAAGGCGAACCACTGCTCCTACGGCTTCTGGCTCGGCGGCTCGGACGATACCTGGCTGATGGGCAACGAGGCCGGCTTCAACGGGCTTCCCGACGGCAAGCACAACGCCCCGGAGTCCGACTTTCGCCACGGCGGCATCGTCATCGTGCATGGCTCGGGCAGCCACACGAAGATCGAGGGCAACTGGTGCCACGACAACAACGGGGGCGGCATCGTCTTCCGCGGCGACCTGGGGACGCGCGGCGAGGCGTGGAAGATGTACCACCTCGTCGTGCAGGGAAACCGCCTCGAGAACAACCAGTGGGGGATCTTCGGGCGCTTCGCGGATCGCATCTGGCTCGAGGGGAACACCTTCGCGGGAAACGAAGAGAACGAGCACTTCGAGGAGGTGACGAACCTCCGCCGGGGACTCGTCAAGGGGACCCTGGTGGCCAGCACGGGGCCTCCGTTCACTTTCCAGGGGCCGTCCCGTGCCCTCGTGGACGAGACGGTGCGCTACCGCGTATCGGGAATCAGGAGGATGGGCGCCATCTTCTCGTGGGACGTCGGGGGGGCGCCCTTCGAGAACGTGGAGGTCGTGGAGCACTCGTTCTCGAAGCCCGGTTTCCACCGCGTCAGCGTCACCGTCCACGACGGGTACCGCGCCGACCTCGATTTCCGCGATCTGTACGTCGTGAGCCGAGCCCCCGAGCCCGCCACCGAGGGCGGAGCCGCCGAGTGGGGGGGAAGCCTGGGCAGCGATCCCGAAGGCCGGGGCACGCTGCTCCTCGAGGACTCGGACGAGTCGCTCGTCGGGGAGCGCTCGGTCCACCTGCGTCCGGATCCCTACCCCGGCGCGGAGGTCACCGCGATCTTCCCGAAGGACCGCGACGCCGGGTGGGACCTGCGCGAGAAGACGAAGCTCTCCTTCTGGCTCCGCTACCGCAACCCGAACCGCGGCTTCGACGGCCCGACGATCGTGCGTCTGCATGCGGGAGCGAACGTGTTCACGTACATGCCAACCTCCGGCGGCCGGCCGATCAACCTCCTGCGGAACCTGCCCTACCCCGAGGCGCGGTACGGGTGGCTGCTCGTCGAGGTGCCGCTCGCCGGCGGCGACGGGTGGCTGCGCTTCGAGGGCTTCGAGGGAGAGGTGCCGCCGCACCACGACCGCGACCTCGAGCTCGTGACCCTCGACACGCCCCTGGAGACGCAACGGGCGACGTCGCTCGCCTCCGACGGCGAACACCTCTACTGCGCGAGCATCGAGGGCGATCGGCTGTGGCGCTCGCGCGACGGGACGTCATGGGAAGCCCTGCGCCGTCCCCCCGAGGATCTCGGAAGCCACGGCGACTGGATCAACGGCATGCTGGCCGCGCACGACGGCGGTCTGATCCTGCGCCACCGCGATCCCGAGCGCGACGAGCACGGCGTCGAGTGGTCGCGGCTCGTGCGCTACGACGTCGCCTCAGGGCGATGGACCTGGCTCCCCACGCGGCTTCCCGCGGGCCACGGGAGCACCGTGGTCGGCGACCATCTCTTCGCCATCGCCCACGCCATCGGCCCGAACTACGGGGGAGCGATCGCTCGCGTGAACCTCGTCGATCCTCCCGATCAGGCCGAGCGCACCGCCCTGCAGGGAGTCGTGGGCCCGAACGACTGGTGGATGAGCCGCGCCGCCCAGCTCGCCGCGCTCGGGGGCCGCGTCTACGCGATCAAGAACGACTGGCACACGCCCCCGCCCGCGGGCAACGAATGCGGCGACCGGCTGCTCGCCTTCGACGCAAGCGCCTTCGACCCGTCCACGTTCGCGGGCGGCGAGCCCTGGAAGGACGCGAACTGGACCGCGGGCTGGACGCCGACCGCCGATCTCGGCCCGCTCCCCTTCGAGGTGGGCCACGGCGCGTCGCTCGTCGCCCTGCCGCCGCGCTGGTGCGAGTCCATCGGCGCGGAGGGCGGTCTCTTCCTCGTCGCCGGCTGCTCGCCGAGCAACCACGAAGGCCAGGGCCAGCCGTCGAGCCACTACGCCCTCTACGACGTCGAGAGCGCCTCGTTCGCCGTCGGCACCCTGCCCGACGTCACCGGCACCGGCACGTCGGCCGCGTTCCACGACGGCAAGGTCTTCGTGAAGCGCGGAGGATTGAACTTCGCCTCCTTCAACGCGCAGCTGTGGGTGGTGCGACCCCTCTCACCCGCCGAGGCCGAGGAGGCCCGGGCCGGACCGGAGCGCCAGCGGATGAGCCTCGCCTCGATCGACTGCCTGAGCCTCCAGCTCGACTCGAACGGCCACCGCCCCTTCGACGTCTGGATCGACGGAGTGCACTTCGAGTGAGCCGAGGTGCCGAACGCGGACCTCCGCCACGGGTGAAACGCTGGGCCCTCCGGTGGAGTATCTTGAAGCCCCTGGTCTCTCCTGGCTCCTGGTGAGAAGCTGAATACCGGAGACCACAACGCACAGTCACGGAGGTAGGCGATGTTCGTGGGAACATTCCGCAGATGGGGATTGCTGGTTGCGCTGGCGACACCACTCCTGGCTCTCGCCTCGCCCCCGGGCCCACGCAGCCCGGTGCCGTGTACGACCTTCTGTCTCCCGGGACAGGAGGGGCCGATCTTCGCCCGCAACTACGATTGGGCCGTGGCGGTCGGTCTGGTGATCGTGAACAAACGAAACCTCGTCAAGACGGCGATGGTCGATCCCCCGGACACGCCCCCGACGTGGACTTCGAAGTACGGCAGCATCACCTTCAATCAGTACGGTCGGGAGCTCCCCATGGGCGGGCTGAACGAGGCCGGCCTCGTGATCGAGCAGATGCTCCTGCCGGAGACACGCTACCCGTCCCCGGACGATCGCCCGGCGTTGCGCGAGCTCGCCTGGATCCAGTACCAGCTCGACAACTGCCGTAGCGTGGACGAGGTGATCGCGACCGATTCCAAGGTGCGGATTCTCGACTTCAGCGTTCCGATCCACTTCCTCGTGTCGGACCGATCGGGAGAGGTCGCCACGGTGGAGTTCCTGGAGGGCGAGATGGTCGTTCACCGGGGGGATTCCCTGTTGATCTCCGCTCTCGCCAACAGCCCCTACTCCGATTCCCTCGAGTACCTGGAGAGCTTCCAGGGCTTCGGAGGAGATCGGACGGTGTCCCGGTCGGCGAATTCGCTCGACCGATTCGTGCGTGCGGCATGCGGGGTGGTCGACTACGAGGCGTCTTCGGAGGAGGAGACGATCGACTACGCCTTCGGGATCCTCGAGGACGTCAGTCAGCAGGGCACGCGATGGAGCATCGTCTATGACTCCGACCGCCTGGCCATCCACTTCAGGACGGCGAAGTCGCCCGCGATCAAAACCCTCGCTCTCGAGAGCTTCGACTTCTCGCCCGCGAAGCCCTGCCTCATCCTCGACATCGACGCGCCCAAGCCCGGCGATACCCGTGCCCGTTTCGTCGAGTACAGCACGGAAGCCAACCGGAAGCTGATCTTCGAATCGTGGAAGAACACCGAGTTCCTCGTCGACACGCCCGACGAGTACCTGAACCGGGTGGCCGAGTACCCCGAGAGCATCGTCGAGAGCACGGCGACTCCGAAGGACGAATCGTCGGACGGTCCTCCGCTTCCATGAGCTTCTCCATCGGCCTCTCCACCCTCGTCGCTTCCCTCGTCCTCCTCGGCCCGGGCGCGCCCGTCGTCGACGACGCCCAGGACCTGAAGGCCAAGGATCCGCTCGTGCGTCTGGCCGCGGTGGAGCGGATCGCGGAGGCCGGGGAAGAGGATGCGGAGAAGCTCCTGCTCCGGGCGCTGAAGGACGAGGACTGGGAGGTGGTGCAGCGGGCCGCCGCGGGTCTCGCGAAGGTGGGGGGTGACAAGGCGGTCGGGCTGCTGACCACCCTCGCCTGGGACGGGCCGGTGCGCCGCGTGCGGACGACCGCCGCGCGGAGCCTCGCGCGGATCGACGCCGAGGCGGGGATGCGGGGAATCGCCAAGAGGCTCTCGGGAGACCGGGCGTTACGCGCGGCGGAGGCCTACGGGCTCGTGGCGCGGGAAGGCGATTCCGTGAAGCCGTCGAAGGGGCTCGAGAAGCTCCTGAAGTCCAAGGAGACGCTGGTGCGTGCCGCCGCCGCCCGGGCGCTCGTGCTCGCATCCAACGAGGATCGCCGGGCCCGTCTGGAGGAGCTGCTCGACTCCGAGCACGTGGCGGTCGTCGCCGCCGCCCTCGAGGCCGCGGCCGCCGATCCGCGGGGCGAGCAGCTCGATCCGCTCGTCGCCCTCCTGCGCCAACCGAAGCTGGCGGACGTGCTCGAGCGACGCGCGCTCCTCGCCCTGGCCCGTACCCTGGGCGTGCCCGGCGGCGCGGAGGCCAACGCCGCCCTGTTCCACCAGGCGGAAGGACTGAGCGCCGCGGGAGACGCCGAGGTCGCCGCCCGGGGGCCTCGCCTCGTGGAGTCCGGCGCCACCGAAGCGTGGTTCGATCCCGCGCCGCTCCTCGACGCCACGAAGCGCGCGCGCCACCACACCGGAGTCGACGCGCGGGCGGCGGCGGCGCGGGCACTGCGCCGGGGCGAGGCCGACACGTGCCTCGCGACCGCGCGCGAGCTGGCGGAGAGGGACGAATACCCGCGCGTACGCCGCGCCGCCCTCGCCTCGGCCCTCGCGCTCGTCGACCTGGAGGACGACGAGCAGCGCAAGTGGATCATCGCCCGCCTCGGAACGGAGGAGGACGCCGCGGTGCGCGAGGACCTGGTCGTGGCCCTCGCGGTGCGCGACTACTCCGACGCGGCATCCGCCCTCGCCCGGGCGTTGCAGGATCCGGAGTGGGGCGTGGTTGCGTGCGCCGCCGTGTCCCTGGGCCGCACGCGCGACGCGAGCGCGGTCGACCAGCTCGCACCGCTGATTCGCGACGGCGACTGGCGCAAGCGGGGCGCGGCGGTGGTCGGGCTCTCCCACTGCTTCGACGTGCAGGCCATTCCCCACGTGATCGATGCGCTGGAGGATGTGGAGCCCCTCGTCCGCCGCACCGCCCACGCGTGGCTCTCCGCCGTCAACCGCGGCCAGCCCCTGCCGCCCGATCCCGAGGTGTGGCGGGCCTGGTGGGCGCAGAACGAGAAGCGCATCCGCCTGAGCGATCCGAAGGCGGAGGAGGAGCGGCGCGAGCGCTTCGGTCTCTCGGCCACCTTCCAGAACGTCTTCCAGGGCCTCGACGTGCTCGTGCTCGAGAGCCGGGGCGACCACATCGAGAACGTGCTCGAGCACCTCGAGATCGAGTTCCGCCTCACGCGCGCGGGACGCGTTCCCGAGGACGGCTGCGACGCGACCGGGGTCTTCGTCGCCAACTGCACGGGCGAGATCGAGCCTCCCGACGTGGAGCGGCTGCAGTGGTTCGTGCGCGTGGGCGGGTACTTCTTCGGCTCGTGCTGGGCGCTGCACGAGACGATCGAGCGCGTGACCCCCGGCGCGGTGCGCAAGCTCGAGACCCTCGGCGAGGTCATGGACCGCGTCACCGCCACGCCCTGCGCCGAGGGCAGCCCGTACCTCGAGGGCGTGTTCGAGGGCGGCGTCGTGCCGATCTACCAGCTCGAAGGCGCGCACCTGATCGAGGTGCTCGAGCCGGAGCGCGTCGAGGTGCTCGTGGACAGCGCCGAGTGCGCCGAGCGATGGGGGGAGGGCAACCTCGCCTGCTGGTTCCCGCTCGGCCACGGCAAGATCCTCGACTCGGTCAACCACTTCGATCTGCAGGGCTTCGCCCGCGCCATCGGCCTGAAAAAGCCCGAGGACCGCATGGCCTACGCCATGGACCACATGGGCGCGACGTTCGCCACGCTGCGCGAGACTCGCGGCGAGAAGTTCTGGACCTCCAATCCGCGCGCCGAGGGTCGGATCCGCGACCTCTCGGTCTTCAAGCTGATCACGAACTTCGTGCGGCTACGGCGGATCGAGGGGTACTGAGCCGGGCGGCGGGCGAACCTCTTCCGCGAATGTGCGCAACCGACCCCCGGATGGAGCGGTCGCCGGGCTGCGTCCCCTGGGGGGGTGGGGGTTTGGGATGGGGCGGAGAGTTCCGCCGACGAGCTCGTTCGTAGCACGATCCCCGGGTGTCGCGTATCCTGGACGTGCGCTGCATGAACGCCCCGTTGCACATCCTGGCGGCCCTGGTGCTCCTCGCGCCCGCCCTCGGCGGACAGGAGCCGGCTCCGCCGCAGGAGAAGAAGGCGAAGGCGCCGCCGTCGCCCTCCGTCGTCCTCGAGCTGCGCGTGAGGGGACTGACGACCGTTCTCCAGCTCGACCTGCGGCAGACGATCGCGGTTCGCCGACTGCTCGAGGAGGAGATGGCCTTGCGCGCCTTCACGAGGCAGCACCTGAGCGGCGGGGGACCGGGCAAGTCCGAGGCGAAGGCGCGGTCTCCCCGGAAGAAGCCCCCGAAGCGGAAGACGCCTCCACCCGGCGCGCCGGCTCCGGAGGGGCGAGCGCCGGGCGGCCTCCCGGTGCGGCTGAGCGCCGCGGACATCGGAGGCCTCGGCGGGGAGGGTGTCCATTCCCTCGTCCAGGGGCTGCGCGTCGTAACCCTCGATGCGATCGCGCGCGAGCTGCGTCCCGACCAGATCCCCCGCCTCGCCGCGCTGGTCGGCCGGGAGGGAATCCGGCAGCTCCAGAGGCTCGCCGAGCAACGCCGGAAGGTCATGGGCAAGGCCGCGGGCCGCGGGCCGGGCAAGCGCGGGGCGGGAGGAGGCTCGCGGGCCGGAGCGGGAATCCCCGGGCTCGGTGGCGGCGGACGCGCCGGCGGCCGCGGCGGCCGTGGAGGCGGCGGGAAGAAGGGTCGCGGGGGTCTGCCCTTCTGAGCCGGTCGACGGCGCCCCGGCGCCCTTTGCAATATCCTGTGGTAGGATTCACCGGAGCTCCCTCACTCCTCCTCCGTTCCAGGTTTCCACGATGAAGAAGACCGGTCTCCTCCTCTTGCTCGGCGCCCTTCCCTGCGTCCTTCCCCTCACGGCCGCGAACCCTCGGGATCCCGCCCCGGATCGGGCCGCGTTCCTCGAGATCGAAGGGGAGCGCGAGCTCTCTGGCCGGCTCATCGTCCGCCCCCTGCAGCGCGCCGACCTCCTCGCGCAGGGGATCGGGACGGCCGAGGCCGACGCCCGGATGGAAATCGCCCGAGAGGAGGTCGGTGAGTACCCCCTGATCTCCTACGTGCCGCAGACCGACGAGTACATCGTCCGGGTTCCCGAAGGCGAGACGGAGAGCTCGGTCTCGAGCCGGCTGCTGTCCCTCGGCGTCTTCCAGTACGCGGAGCCCGACTGGATCGTCTACCCGATCGGGTGTCCCGACGACTCCCGGTTCGGCAGTCAGTGGCACCACGAGCCGCAGATCATGCAGTCGTGCGACGGCTGGGATCTCCACACCGGGCTTCCGTCCGTGGCCGTCGGCATCTGTGACACGGGGATCCGGACCACCCACGAGGACTTCCAGCTCCATCGGCTCGAGGGCTACAACGCCGTCGACCAGCTCTGGGAATCCCAGGGGGGTAACATCGGTCCGGTTCACCCCCACGGCACGATGACGACCGGGTGCGCCGCGGCGAACGGCAACAACGCGGTCGGCGTGGCCGGAGTGGGGTGGAACCTCTCCCACCGGATGCTGCGCGTATCGAACTCCTCCGGCGGGGGAGCGTACCTGTCCGACCTCCAGCACGGCGCGCGCACATCGATCGAGAGCGGGGACCGGGTGGCCAGCGTCAGCTACAGCGGAGTGGACTCGGCCTCGAACCTGACCACCGCGACGTACATCAAGTCGATCGACGGGCTCCTCGTCTGGGCGGCGGGGAACGACGGCCGCAACCTGACCTACGGCAACCGCGACGCCGACGACATCATCGTCGCGGGCGCGACTGACTCGACCGACGCGAAGGCCTGGTTCTCGGCGTACGGGATGTTCGTCGACGTGGTCGCTCCCGGAGTCGGCGTGTACACCTGCGACTCCGACAATGACTCCGACTACGCGGCGGTCGACGGCACCAGCTTCGCCTGCCCGCTGACCGCGGGCCTGTGCGCCCTGATCTGGTCCGCGGATCCCTCGCTGAGCCCGGACGAAGTCGAGTATCTGCTCAAGGATTCCTGCGACGACCTCGGCACCACCGGCATCGACAACACCTTCGGCTACGGGCGCCTCAACACCTTCACCGCGATGGTCCTGACCAGCGGTGGCGTCGACGAGGGATTCAAGCTCTCGAAGAACGCGGACTTCTCGACCGACGATCGCACGTTCACCGCCGGCGATACGATCCACATCCTCGTCTGGAGCAATCAGGTCGACCATACCGCGATGTGGATCGCCGGATACCAGTTCGAGGCGGGTCCGAAGCGCGTTCGCCGACCCTTCACGAACCACGGCGACGGCACCTTCACCGCCTCCTTCTATCTTCCGAGCGCTCCTCCGGCTCCGGTGACCGTGGAGTTCACGGCCCTGATCCGGGACATCACCTTCACGCAGTACATGCCGACCGACACGTTCGTCGTGACTCCGTGAGCGGGGCGGCTCGGCCGCCTGATCCTCGCTTTTTCCGATTCGTGCAACCGCCGCGGCAGGATCGCGGTACAGGAGGGGTGTGAGGCACGACGGGCTGGCGATGAAGGAGCGGTTGCGGTCTGAGGACTCCCTGGAGGCCCGGCTGCTGGCCGAGATACCCCACCTCCGCGCGTTCCTGCGGCGGCTGATGGGCGGCCTCGCCCCGGTCGACGGCGAGGACGTGCTCCAGGAGGTGATGTCGCGGGCGCTGCGCTATCGCGATGCCTTCGATCGCCGACGTGCCCTGCGGCCGTGGCTGCGGACGACGGCGCTGCGCGCGTGGCTGGATCATCGCGAGCGGCGGAGACGGGAGCCGGTCGCGCTCGGGGATCGCGAAGACGAGCTCCGGGCGCCCATGGGCGACGAGATGGAGTCCGCGGAGAGCGTGGAATCGCTCCTGCGTCCCCTGTCCGCGGTCGAGCGTGACGTGCTCGTTCGATTTCATCGGGACGATTGCTCGGTCCGCGAGATCGCCGAGGCCCTGCGAATGCCGGAGGGGACGGTGAAGTCCCACCTGCACCGCGCGCGCCGCCGGCTCGCCGCCCTCGGGCGGGAGGAAGCATCATGAAGAACCACGAAGAGCTCTGGGCCCGCGTGAACGCCGCGCTCGACGAGCGCCGCGACCCGCTCGCCGACGAGGCCGTGCAGGCGTGGATCGGGGAGCACCCCGAGGGCCTCGACGAGCTCCTGCGTCTCCGCGAGCGGTTGGAGCGAATCCGCGTGCGACCGACGAAGGCGAGCCCTCGCCCCGCCCTCGTTCGCGTCGCAGCGGCGGCGCTCGTGCTCTTCGTCGGCCTCGCCGTGCTGCTCCGCCCGCGGGAATCGGACGACGAGCCTTCGACGAACATGGCAAGAACACCCGAGACTCCCCCGACGCGCTTCCACGAGCTGCGGCTCGTCCTGCACACCACGAAGGGAACGACCCGAACCACGAACATCTGGTCCCTCGAGGGCAACGAGCGAACGAGTGAATACACCGTCGCCGATCCCCGGACCAGGATCACCACATCGACCCGAGGAGGCAGACCATGAAGATCACGGCAGCAATCTCGATCGCGACGATTCTCCTCTCCATCCCGACGGTCACCGCTTCATCTGCGTTCGCCCAGGAGGAGGCGGAGACGATCGAGGAGCGCACCCTCGCCCTCTACGACGTCTTCGACCTGACGAGCCGCGTCGTGACGCCGATGAACGAGCAGCTGGCCGGCTCGGGCCTCGTCGTGTCGAGTGGTGTCTATGGGAGGACGAGCGATTCGGAGACCCCCGTGCCGCTGGAGGCTCCGGTGAAGAGCTTCGACCCGGACGCATGGCTGGACGACGTGGACGCGGAGCAGCGCGAGCGCCTCCTGCGAGAGGAGACCCAGTACCTGGCCGCGACCGTGAGCACGTGGATCACGCCCTCCCTCGAATCGGGGGGCGCGGTCCGGGGCGTGTCGAACGGCACCCTGGTCGTGCTCGGGGATCGCGAGCAGCACGCGTGGGTCGAGGCGTTCCTGAAGCGACAGAGGGAGTTCCGCCGAGTCCTGGACGCCGAGCTACGCCTTTTCGAGGCTCCCGCCGGGACCTTTGCCAAGCTGGGATTCGAGGAGTCCTCTGCCGCGCTCGAGGGGGAGGATGCCACGAAGTCGCTACTCGCGGCTCTCGAGGGCGCGGGAGTGGGAATTCCCTCGCGCCACTCCTACCAGCTCTTCGGCACGGCCGGCCAGAGCACCGGTGTGACGGGCATGGGCCGCTACGTCAAGGAATGGAAGGTGGTGACCGTTCACCCCGGGAAGAAGATCGCGGATCCGGTGATCGAGAACCTCACCAGCGGCAGCTCCACCGGGCTGCGTCCCGTGGATCTCGGGAACGGTCTCTACGGCATGAGCCTGACCTACTCGAAGACCGAGATCGTCCGCCCCATCCCGACCGTGAAGACCAGCCTCGAGGGAGTCGAGGGCGAGTACGAGATCTCGATTCCCGAGGTACGGAAGTACTCCCTGGACACCCGCCTGCAGATCCGCGAGGGATCGTCGGCTCTGGCCTGGTTCCCGCTGGACGGCGGTCGAGGCGAGCTCGCGGTTCTGGTCTCTCTCCGGGCGGAGAGTGGCGGCAAGTAGCCCCCCTGACGTTATCCTGTCCCTCCCCGGGAGTCCTCGCTCGCCGCAGGGGCTTCCCTTCATCGAAGAGGAGACAGGACATGCCCAACACCGAAGCGAATCTCGCCGAGGCCTTCGCCGGCGAGAG
The DNA here is from genome assembly GCA_964428225.1 of uncultured Planctomycetaceae bacterium. Classification (GTDB taxonomy): domain Bacteria; phylum Planctomycetota; class UBA1135; order UBA1135; genus JBFMCU01. The sequence continues at coordinate 2,996 of CAYRXS010000105.1, read as the reverse complement.
TCAGGCGAACCAGAAGTACCGGGCCTTCGCCGACAAGGCCGAGAAGGACGGCTTCCCCAACGTCGCCCGCCTGTTCCGCACCACGGCCGAGGCCGAGCGCCTCCACGCCGCGGGCCACCTCGCCGCTCTCGAGGGGATCGGCCCGACCGCCGAGAACCTCCAGGCCGCCATCGACGGCGAGACCTTCGAGTACACGACGATGTACCCGCCCATGCTCGAGCAGGCGGAGAAGGACGGCCACAAGGCCAAGCGCATGTTCGGCTTCGCGGTGAAGGCCGAGGAGGTCCACGCCCAGCTGTACGAGGCGGCCCTCGAGGCCGTTCGCGCGGGCAAGGACCTCGAGGAGACGGAGTTCTATCTGTGTCCCTACTGCGGGCACATCGAGTTCGGCACGCCTCCCGACGCCTGCCCGATCTGCGGTGCCAAGGGCTCGAAGTACGTCCAGGTCTGACTCCGACGGGCACCATGGCCGATCCGAAGCCCAGCTTCTTCCTCGACCGCTCGCAGGAGCCCGACGACGCCGCGGTGGCCGCGGCCCTGGGGCGGAGCAAGCGTTACTGGGACGAGCTGCAGGATCACCTCCGGGAGATCACGGACAGCGTCTCGTCCGAGTGGAAGTGCCCGATGATCAAGTACGGGTGGTCGCTCCGCCTGCTCCGCAAGAAGCGGGTGATCTTCTATCTCATCCCCTACGCCAAGAGCTTCGGCGTCACCTTCGTCCTCGGCGAGCGCGCCTGCCGCGTGGCGCTGGCCAGCGAGACGCTCCCCGAGCTCATCGCCGAAACGATCGACCAGGCTCCGAAATACGCCGAAGGCCGTGGCTTCCAGCTCCACGTCAAGCTACGCCGGGACCTGGACGGCCTGGCGGAGCTGATGGCCATCAAGCTCGCGAACTGAATCCGAACGAAGAGGAGATTGACACATGGCCGAGATCACGCTCAAGGGCAATCCGTTCCAGACCGTAGGCGAGCTGCCCGACGTCGGCTCCGACGCCCCCGACTTCGTGCTGACCGGCGTGGACCTGTCGCCGGTCGCGCTGGCCGACCTCAAGGGGCGCAAGGTCGTCCTGAACATCTTCCCGAGCATCGACACCCCCACCTGCGCGACGAGCGTCCGCCGCTTCAACGAGCTCGCGGGCGGCCGGGACAACGTGACGGTGATCTGCGCGTCGATGGACCTTCCCTTCGCGGCCGCCCGCTTCTGCGGGGCCGAGGGCATCGAGAACGTCGTGACGGGCTCCGACTTCCGCAACGGCATCCTGGGCAGCACCTACGGCGTCCGCATCGCGGACGGCCCCCTGGCCGGCCTGCTCGCCCGCTCGGTCGTCGTGCTCGACGAGGCCGGCAAGGTGGTCCACGCCCAGCTCGTCCCCGAGACCGTGGACGAGCCCGACTACGACGCCGCCCTCGCCGTTCTCTGATCGATCCGTCCGGCCTCGCCCCCTCCGGATCAGCCGGGGGTTTCGTCCCCGGCACCGGGTAGCTCGACCGTCACCGTCGTGCCATGCCCCTCGCGGCTGTCGAGCCGGATGCGGCCGCCGTGCTTCCGCATCGTCTCGTAGCAGACCCACAGGCCGAGCCCCGTGCCGTGTCCCGGTTGCTTGGTGGTGAAGAAGGGCTCGAAGGCGTTCGCCATGTCCTGCTCGCTCATCCCCGGCCCGTTGTCGGTGAATCTCACCACCGTTCGCCCCTCTTCGACTCGGGCCGAGATCTCGAGGATCGGTTCGCCGAGGCTTCGGTCGCCGAGTGCATCGATGGCGTTCAGGATGATGTTCGTGAACACCGCCATCAAAGCGTCGGCGTCGGCGAGGATCGGCTCGAGCTCGGGATCGTAGTCGCGGACCACCTCGATCCCCTTCGAACGCTTGTCGTATCCGGTCAGTTCCACCGACTGATCCAGCAAAGCCGCCACCTCGACCCGTGTTCGCCGGTCGTCCGCCGATGGCCGAGAGAAGCTGAGGGTGTCCCGGACGACCCCCGAGATGCGCCCGATGTGGTCCATGATCAGGTCCAGGCGCTGTGCATCCTCCTCGGAACCGCAGCTACGCTGCATCATCTGCACGACGGCGGAGATGCTCGCCAGCGGATTGGCCACCTCGTGTGCGACCCCTGCCGCGAGCCGGCCCATGGCCGCCATCTTCTCGGCCTGCAGGATCCCCTCCTGGGCGCTCTTCAGCTCCTGGTAGGCCTGGGTGAATGCCTCCCCGAGCTCCCGGAATTCCTCGTCGCCGGAGACGGAGATCTCGTCCGTCGATTCGCCCTGTCGGGATCGCCGGATCATCTCGAGGAGCTCGGAGAGGGGCCTGGTGAGGCGTTGCTGCAGGTGTAGAGCCACGATGCCGCCGAACAGGAGCGCGGCCACCAGGGTCCCGCAGAGCGTCACCCAGGCCTGATGGACGATGGCCTCGACGTCATCGCTCCTCGCGGCCAACCGCGTATGGGCCCGATCGATCATCGCGGTAGTCATCGCCGGGACGCGGCTCGCGAAGGCGAGCATCGCTTCGTCCTCGGCATCTCTCTCCACGCTCTGCCGCGCGGCATACACCGATTCCGTCTGGATCAGCCAGTTCTCGAATGCACTCTTGACTTCGTCCAGACCGGCTATCACCTCGGGCGAGTGGTGGCAGGAACTACATTGGCGCAACGAGTCCTTGAATCGCCATACACTGTCGCGGAGCTGGTCGTCGTCCTTTGCGCCCTTGGTGAGATGTACCAGCATGTCCCGCTCGACCTGCAACGCGCTCGAGTTCAGCGACGAGCGCATCGACTGGATGCGATAGGACTCGGCCAGCTCGCCGATCCGTCCGATGCTGCGGTCCAGGGACAGGAGGGCGATTGCGTCTCCCGTAAGGCACAAAGCGAGCAGTAGTCCGAGGCCGATGACGATGCGGCGCCTCATGTCAGGGCTCCCATGGGACGAGGCAGAAGGGGCGGATGAGTGCTGCTCCGGTCGCGTCCATCGAGGGCGTGAACCGGACGCTGGTCGCGTGGGACACT
>CAYRXS010000104.1:0-21913 GCA_964428225.1 uncultured Planctomycetaceae bacterium | reverse complement strand
CCTCCCCCCTCGTTGCTTCCGGCCTGAAGCGCTCCGGCGCGTGAACGGTTACCCATGACCAGGATCTTCCCGCTACTCGCCACAATGCTCGGCCTACTTGCCATTGGAGAGCAGGCAGTCGGCCAGGCAACGACCTACAGCGACGAATCTGCGTTCTTGAGCGATTCCGGGGCCGTAGCCATGGAAAGCTTCGAGATGTGCCCTTGGGGTCCAATCGTTGGAACTCTGACGGGAGCTCTTTTTCGTGCTTCCATCGATCCTGCGACCAGTCACTTCAACATCCGGGGATCCGGCAGTGGACAGGTCGCGACAGATGGGGTGCAGCTTCTGGTCATGAGCAATGACAGTGGGGCTCCAAGCGCCACGGTCAGCTTCTCCTACTGCTCGCCGACAAACCACTTCGGGATCAACATCACCGACTACGGTGATTCAGGCGGTACTGGATCTCTGACGATCTCGACCGATGCAGGACATTCGTATCTCGTCGCAACGACTCCGCTTCCCAACGGTACCCACATCTTCTTTGGGCTGACTGATTTGGGGGTTCCGTTCTCGGTCGTATTCATCACTACGACGAATTCCTACGACGGCATTGGTATGGACGAGATCTACTCGACTCCACCGCCCCCTGTCCCAGGAATCGAGACCGCCCGCCTCGGCACCCCCCCCAACCCCAACGTCTTTCTCCCTGGTGTGACATCCGGTCCCGTGATCGGAAACACCTGGGATCCGGTAGTCGATCACACTTCATTTCATCCAGCAGCGGATCTGGACATCCTGGTTGTCGATGCGCAAGGAGCGTTCAACTTCTCGACACCCTGGGGAACTCTCCTCGTTACCCCACCCGCGGACGCTTACCAGAGCACGCAGACTGCGGGGACTCCATTCGCAGTCCCGGTTCCCCTGGATTGCGCATTGGTCGGGTTTCTCGCCTACTCCCAGGTTGCGTCGTACGCGCCGGGAGACATCCAGTTGACGAACGCTCTGGACCTGGTGATTGGCAACCATTGAGCGTGTTGTCATCTCTCGGAGTGCCGCCGTTCCGGTGAGGCTGGGCTGACAGACGCACGAGTCCGCCCACAGGTAACGATGCGGAGGCGTCCGAATCGGACGTCCTGCGAGCCGCCGAGCCGCGCGACTCGCTATCATGCTCGGCTCGATTCGGCCGGCCACCTCCCATGAGCGTTCTCCTCCTCCAGGACCTGAAGAAGAGCCTCGGCGCCCAGGAGATCTTCCACGGGGTCAACCTGCGGATCGATCACGGGGAGAAGGTGGGGTGCGTCGGGCGCAACGGGGAAGGTAAGACGACCCTCCTGCGCCTGATCGCGGGGGAGGAGAGGCCCGACGAGGGCTCGGTGCTCCTGGCCAAGGGGGCCCGCATCGGCTACGTGAGCCAGATTCCCCGCTTCGAGGCCGGAATCACCGCCCGCGAGTACGTGGAGGGGGGTCTGGACGAGGTCCGGGCCGTGGAGAGCGAGCTCCAGCGGGTGGGCGAGGAGATGGCCGAGGCCGAGGGGGAGCGGCTCGACGTGCTCGTCAAGCGCCACGGCGAGCTCACCGCGCGGATGGAGTTCCTGGGCGGCTGGGAGTGCGAGCGGCGCGTCGAGACGGTCCTGGGCGGCATCGGCCTCGCCCCCGCCCTGTGGGATCGCGAGGCGCGCACCCTGTCCGGCGGGGAGAAGAGCCGCACTGCGATGGCCCGCGAGCTGGTCAGCGTGCCGGACCTCCTGCTCCTCGACGAGCCGACGAACCACCTCGACCTCGCGGGGATCGAGTGGCTCGAGGATTACCTGATCTCGATCGGCAGCGCGGTCCTCATGGTCAGCCACGATCGCCGCCTGCTCGACGACGTGGTCGAGACCATCGTCGAGGTCGAGAACCGGCAGCTGCGCCGCTTCCCCGGCAACTACTCGAAGTACGTCGTCCTGAAGGCGGATCGCTACGAACGGGCGCAACGCGAGTGGGAGCAACAGCGGGACCACATCCGCCGGGAAGAGGCGTTCATCAAGAAACACATGGGCAGCCAGCGCACCGGCGAGGCCAAGGGCAAGCGCCGCCGCCTGCAGAGCCTCGAGCGGCTGCCGCAACCGTACAACGACGTTCGCAAGCCCGCGATCCGCATCGCGAGCGTGGAGCGCGGTGGCGAGCAGGTGGCGGAGGCCACCGACTTCACGATCGGCTACGAGGGCAAGGCGCTCCTGGAGGGGGTCACCTTTCGCCTCGGCCGGGGCGAGCGCGTCGGCATCGTCGGCCCCAACGGCTGCGGCAAGACGACGCTGATGAGGGTGCTCGCGGGCCGGATGGCGCCCCTCGGCGGGAAGGTCACCCGGGGCTACCGGGCGAGCTGCGGGTTCTTCGACCAGGAGACGAGCGACCTGCGGGACGACGGAACGCCCTACTCGGAGATCCGCCGCGATCATCCGCAGATGACGGACCTCGAGATCCGCTCGCACCTCGCCCGGTTCCTCTTCCGGGGCGGGGAGATCGATCACGTGGTCGGGGAGCTCTCCGGGGGCGAGCGCGCGCGCCTGTCGCTGGCGAGGCTCGTCCTGACGGAGCCCTCGTGGCTCGCCCTCGACGAGCCCACGAACCACCTCGACCTGGCGGGACGCACCGCGCTCGAGGAGATGCTCGGCGAGTTCCCGGGAGCCCTCGTGTGCATCTCCCACGACCGCCAGTTCCTCGACGACCTGGTCGGGAGGATCGTCGCCTTCGAGGACGGCGAGCTGCGCGAGTACCGCGGCAACTACTCCGACTACCGGGCCAGGATTGCGGCCCAGGAGGCGGAGCGCACCGCGGAGGCCGCCCGCCTCCGTCGCGCCGGCGAGGAGCGGCGCCGGTCCAGCGAGCGGCGAAAGCCGAAGCGGAAGAAGCCCGGGAATCCGTGGGTTCTCGAGAAGCTCGAGGAGTCGATCATCGCCCTCGAGGAGGAGCGCGATAAGCTGCTCGAGGCCCTGGGCTCCGAGGCCGTCTACAAGGACCCGAGCGCCAGCCGAGAGACCCAGATCCGCCTCGCGGAGATCGAGCGCGAGCTGGAGCAGAAGAACGAGGAATGGGAACGCTGGGCCTGACCCGGATCAGGACCCGAGGACGAGCCATGCAGGAGTTCATCGACCGGATCCGCGGCGCGATCGCGAAGCACGCGGGGATCCCGGAGGACGAGGTGAAGATCGAGTCCCCGCGCGACCCCGACCTCGGCGATTTCGCCTTCCCCTGCTTCCCCCTGGCGAAGGTGCGCCGTGAGGCCCCGCCGAAGATCGCCGCGGCTCTCGCCGGGGAGCTCGCCCCCGACCTCGGGGAGATTACGGTGGAGGCCACGGGCCCCTACCTGAACTTCCGGGTCGAGCGCGGGGCTCTCGCCCGGAGCATCCTGGGGGCGATCGAGGAGCAGGGCGACGCCTACGGAGGCTCCGACGAGGGCGAGGGCAAGATCGTCGTGCTCGACTACTCCTCCCCGAACATCGCGAAACCCTTCCACGTCGGCCACCTGCGCTCGACGATCCTCGGCGCCGCGATCAAGCGCCTGCACGACGCCCTGGGCTACCGGACGGTCGGAATCAACCACGTCGGTGACTGGGGTTCCCAGTTCGGCAAGCTCGTGGCCGCGATCCAGCGCTGGGGCGACGACTGCGACCTGGAGAGCGATCCCATCCAGTCGCTCCTGGCCCTCTACGTCCGCTTCCACGCCGCGGAGGAGACGGATCCCGAGCTCCAGGAGGCCGGCCGCGCCGCCTTCCGCGAGCTGGAGAGCGGCGAGGACGGCGAGGTCCGCCGGACCTGGTCCCGCCTCACCGAGCTCTCCCTGGGCGAGTTCGACCGCATCTACCGCCGCCTCGGGGTCGCGTTCGAGCACGTGCGGGGCGAGGCCTTCTACGAGCCCCTCCTGGACGAGACCGTCGACCGTATCGTCGCCGCCGGGGTGACCGAGGAGTCCGAGGGCGCCCTGATCGTCCGCCTGGACGGGCTGGAGAAGAACATGGCGCCCTGCCTGCTCCGCAAGAGCGACGGGACGACCCTGTACGCCACCCGGGACCTCGCGGCCCTCTTCCAGCGCTGGGACGAGTTCGCGTTCGACCGCTGCCTCTACGTGGTGGGATCGGACCAGCGGCTGCACTTCCGCCAGCTCTGGCGGGTCCTGGAGCGGATGGGCCTGGACTGGCGGGAGCGGGCCGAGCACGTGGATTTCGGGATGATGAGCCTTCCCGAGGGCAAGCTCTCCACCCGCGAGGGCAAGGTGGTCTTCCTCGACGACCTCCTGGACCGGGCCGTCGAGGAGGCGCGCCGGATCATCGCGGAGAAGAATCCGGACCTGGCCGACGCCGACGCGGTGGCCGAGCAGGTGGGGATCGGGGCCGTGATCTTCCACGACCTGAAGAAGGAGCGGGTCAAGGACGTGGTCTTCGACTGGGGCGAGGTCCTCTCCTTCGAGGGGGAGACCGGACCCTACGTCCAGTACACCCACGCGCGGCTGGCATCGATCTTGCGCAAGGCGCCCGACGAGGCCGTGGAACCCGATCCGGGCCTGCTCGAGGACGCGGCGGGGATCCTGCTCCTGCTGGGCCGCCTGCCCGCCGTCGTCCGCACGGCCGCGGCCAAGGCCGAGCCCTCGGAGCTGAGCCAGTACGTCCTCCAGCTCTGCCGCGAGATCAACAGCTGGTACGTCCACCACCGCGTGCTCTCGAACGATCCGGCGCTCACGGCATCGCGGCTGGCCCTTGTTCGCGGCGCCAAGATCGTTATTAGTAACGGCTTACGTCTGCTCGGCGTGGCCCCGCCCGAGGAAATGTGAGGCCCGTAGGGCAAACTGTCTAAAGCCGCCAAGGCCCCCGGCCGAACCTAGGAGACGCGGTGGGCTCCGGTCTGCGTCGAGCGTCTCCCTGTGACGCGTCCGAGCGGAGCCCCGGCCAAGGAGGAGTATGTGATCGAGCGCTACATCCGGGACGTGCCCGATTTCCCCAAGCCCGGGATCATCTTCAAGGACATCACGCCGCTCCTGCAGGATCCGACCGGGCTGGCCGAGGCGGTCGATCTGATGGCGGAGGCGGTGTCCGCCCACGAGTTCGATGTCGTCTGTGGAATCGAGTCACGCGGTTTCATCTTCGGCACCCCTCTCGCGACGAAGCTGGGCAAGGGCTTCGTCCCCATCCGCAAGCCCGGTAAGCTGCCCTGGACGACGGCCTCGGAGTCGTACGAGCTCGAGTACGGAACGGACGAGATCGAGATCCACGTGGACGCGGTCCGCGAGGGATGCAAGCGCGTGCTCGTGGTGGACGACCTGCTGGCCACCGGAGGAACCATGCAGGCGGCGTTGAATCTCATACGGAAGATCGGCGGAGACCCCGTCGCCGTCGCCGTGGTCATCGAGCTGGGCTTCCTCGCCGGTCGCGAGAAGCTCGGCGACACCCCGGTCCACACCTTGATCCGGTACTGAGCATGGCGGCAAAGAAGGCGTCGAGGAAGCGCAAGGTGTCGAAGAAGGCGGCCGGATCCCGATCGAAGGTCCGGAAGAAGGCGAGCTCCCGCCGCAAGACGGCGAAGCGGACGAAGGGGAGGAAGGCGACTCGGAAGAAGGCGGGCAAGAAGGCCGCGGCGAAGAAGCGGACCGCCCGCAAGAAGACCGCCAAGAAGAAGACCGGACGGAAGAAGGCGGCCGCGAGGAAGACCACCCGCAAGAAGGCCGCTTCGAAGAAGACCACTCGGAAGAAGACCACCAAGAAGGCATCATCCCGCAAGGTCAGCACCAAGAAGCCCACCGTGAGGAAGACCGCCACGAAGAAGACCAGCGCGAAGAAGTCCACCGGGAAGAAGGCCGCCTCACGGAAGACCGCCAAGCCGAAGGCGCCGGCTAGGAAGGCCAAGCCGAAGAAGCCGACCCTGGAGATGATCGCCGAGCTCCCGACGGAGGAGCTCTGGGTCCTCTACCGCAAGGAGGTGAGCAAGAAGGGCCGGAAGGACCCGAGCCGGCTCGAGCACCTCCGCAACGTCCTGATCGAGCGACACCACCCGCTCGTGCGCTACATCGCGGAGCGTCTGCTGCAGACCCTCCCGAAGTCGATCGAGCTCGACGATCTCGTCAGCGCCGGGCTCTTCGGGCTCATGGACGCCATCCGCGGCTTCGATGCGAGCCGGGGCATCAAGTTCAAGACGTACTGCTCGACGCGGATCCGGGGAGCGATTCTCGACCAGCTCCGCTCGCAGGACTGGGTCCCCCGCCTCGTACGCCTGAAGGCCAGCCGGATCGAGCGCGCGCTCCAGCGCCTCACCGCGGAGTACGGCCGCGAGCCCACCCACGCCGAGCTCGCCCGCTCGCTGGAGATGGACCACCAGGACCTGGTCAAGGAGCTGCAGGAAGCTCGCGCCAAGACGATGTTCTCCCTCTCCGAGAAGTGGGAGGACGACGACAACTCCGTCGAGAAGGTGGAGGTCCTGGAGGACAAGACGGCCATCGATCCGATCCACGAGTTGAATCGGGTCGATCTGATGGGCTACATCACGCGCGCTCTCACGCACAAGGAACGGTTCATCATCGAGCAGTACTACCAGTACGGCCACACGATGCGCGAGATCGGCGAGATGCTCGCCCTGACCGAGAGCCGCGTCTGCCAGATCCATTCCAACGTGATGACCCGCCTCAAGGGCCTCCTGGGCCAGAAGCAGCGTACTCTGTTCCCCTCCTGAGCCGCATTCCTCCGCATGGTTTCGTAAGCTCCCCCCATGGAACTGCGTCTCCTGCGGCACGGCATCGTCGACTCGACGAACGAACGGGCCTTCGCCGCCGCGGAGGCGGGAGAAGCGCGGCACGGCGACCTGCACGTCGCGGAGGGACAGAGCGCGGGGCGCGGGCGACGGGGTAATCCCTGGGAGAGCTCGGCGAACGAGGGGGTCTACGCGAGCCTGGTGCTGATGCCCTCGCCGGCCGAGTGGCGCCCCACCGCGCTCACCATGGCCGCCGGGCTGGGAGTGCTCGAGACCGTACGCGAGCTCGGCGCCCACGACGCCCACCTGAAGTGGCCGAACGACGTGATCGCCCAGGAGGCCAAGCTGGCCGGAATCCTCGTCGAATCGAGGGGGGTGTCGGGACCGAGCCCCGTGGCGGTGGTCGGCATCGGCATCAACGTGCGCCAGCGCTCCTTCTCGGACGAACTCCGGCGTGAGCGGAGGGTGACCAGCCTCCTCCGGCTGGGGATCGACTTCTCGGTGAACGAGGTTCTGGGCGCACTCTGCCGTCGGCTGCCCCGGAGGATGGGACAGGCCCTGAGCACGGGAGCGGAGATCGCCGCGGACTACCTCGCGGCCACCGGTCTCTCGGGACGCCTCGTGCGCGCGACTCGCGGAACCGAGGTGCTCCGCGGGCGGCTGGAAGGCCTCTCCCTCGAACGGGGGATCTCCCTGCGCATCGGGGACGGCGCGATCTCGGCCCTCCCCCTCGAGCACGTGACCGGTCTGGCCCTCGACGCGGGCGGTCCGCAGAAGATCACCTGAGGAAACCCCGACGTCTTAGCGATCGGGGGTGTTACTGCGTCTCGTTCCGACGCCTAGGGAATACCCGCACCGCGCTCGTATTCCCGAAGAGAGCACCCTCATGAAGCTCGCGTATCCCCTCTCCGTCATCACCTCCCTGGCCCTGGTCGCGTGCGCAAGCGCCGGTCATCCCGCGAAGTCCGAGAGCACGGCCCCCGCCTCTCCCTGGTCAGTGGCGGGCGAGCTGCAGGCGTACTCCAGGGGGGTGATCGGATGCGCCGTGGGCGGGCACTCGCTCTCCGCGCGGGACCTGGTGACGGTGCGGGCCGGGTACCAACTCGTCAATCGGGACGAACACGGTGACGGGATGAACGCCGACGAGGAAGGGGGAGGTCCCGGGATCGGCGTCGGCTACCACCGGTACGTCGCCCCCCGAGGCGAGGACGGCTTGCTCGTGGGAGCGCGCGTGGATCTCTGGTGGCTCGATATCCGATGGGAGGAGAAGCTCCTCTGGGGTCACGGAGGGCGGCTGCCCTTCTCCGGCCCGACCGGGTCGACCGACGTGCTCGTGGTGCAGCCGATGCTCGAGGCGGGATACGCGTGGCACCGGGCGCGGGGGCAGCGACTCGAGCTCACGCTCGGCGCGGGCACCCAGATCAACGCCGAGCGCGACGGCCGGGAGGTCGGCGACGGCGCAGTCTTCCTCGCCGGCGTTCGCTACTGGATCGGCCCTCGCGTACCTTGACCCGACCTCGCCGTTTCCCCCTTGCGAAGATGCAGGGGTCGGCGTACCAGAGGGGAGGGCCGGGAAGCGATTCGGCGAGCCACGCCGGATGAACGCTGCGCCGGCCTCCACCTCTCGAGACGAACACGATGTACGACCTCTCCCTGCTGGCGCTCCTGCTCGGAACGATCCCGGCCCCGGGCGACACTCTCGGGCCGGTCTCGCGCTCGCTCTCGGTCGAGCCCTGCGCGGAGGCATCGATCGGCGTTGCTCGGGAAGGTGACGACTACGAGCAGGCCGCCCTCGAGGCGAAGGGGTTCTGGGAGGAATGGACCACGGGCCGGATGCTCGAGGACGACCTGGAGAAGAAGTACTCCCTCGTGACCGTGGAGGACGAGCGGATCGTGATCTGCTATCCGAGGGGGGCGAGGACCGGCAGGTTGAAGTCCGCCAGCGGCAAGACGGTGTCCGCGTTCGACAAGCTGTTTCCTCCCGAGGAGCGCGAGGCCGATGCCCACGCCCGTCGCTCCGCGGTGCTCTTCCCCATCGCCGGGCCCAAGGCCTTCGCCTCGGTGACCGGCCACATCGGCCAGAAGGTCCCGCGCCTGGCCGAGTGGGCCAAGGCGGCGCCGCGCGGGGTGGGTTTCCTGCTCGAGGAGCCGCTGGTCGCCGGATGGCTGGTGGATGTGCCCTCGAGCGAGGTCTGGAACCCGGAGAACGAGCTGGTCAACCGGCTGGCTCGCATGCTCGTCATCGAGCGCTACGGACGCCTCCCCTACTGGCTCTCGCAGGGATTCGCCTGGGAGCTCGAGCTCAGGGTTTGCCGGGACGTGTACTGCTTCCCGTTCCGCAGCGGATTCGTCTCGAAGAAGGAGCACCGGAGCTGGCCGAGCCGCCTGACCGCCGCGATGGCCGCGCGAGGCGAGACGGCGATCACCGTGGAGGCGCTCTCCGGCTGGCCGCGCAACACCTGGAACGAGGATCTCGCCGTGCTCTCCTGGGGCGCGGCGGCGATGCTGGCCAAGCACTACGACGAGGAGCTCCCGCGGGTGCTCTCCGCCTACGCCAGGTTGCGCTCCGAGGAAGGTCGCACGACCGAGCCGGACGGATCGTGGCAGTTGATCCCCGACTACGAGATCCCGGCGGAGAAGGAGCTGGAGATCCTGAACCGGGAGCTGGGGGTCGATTTCGAGGCCGAGCTGACGCGTTTCGCGCGCAGACCGAAGAGCTACCGCCGTCCTCGTTGACGGGAAAGGCACCCCCGCCCGCTACGCGGCCGCGGCTCAGTCGACGGGCAGCACGTTGAGCTTCACGTGGGAGGGCTGGTCGGCGCTGCGGTGGACGCGGTGCGTGGCCTTCTGGAAGTCGTCGGCCTCGGCCGAGTAGATGTCGACGAACTTCTGGGGATTGCAGTCGATGACGGGGAACCAGGAGCTCTGGACCTGCACCATGATCCGGTGCCCGGTCTCGAAGCGGTGGTACTTGTCCCGCAGGTCGAACTCGAGCTCCGTGATCTCGCCGGGTACGAGGGGTTCGGGCGTCTCGAAGCTGTTGCGGAACTTGCTCCGGAACACCTCGCCGGCCACGAGCATCTGGAAGCCGGTCGCGTCCTCGGGCGTTTCTCCCGGGTAGACGTCGATCAACTTGACGATCCAGTCGGCGTCGGTCCCGGTGGTGGAGAAGCGGAGATTCGCCAGGATGGGGCCCGCGATGACGACGTCCTCCTGCAGCGGGCCGGTCGCGTACACCAGGACGTCCGCGCGATCGGCCACGAAGCGCTGGTCCTCGACCATCCAGGTGTGCCCTTGAGAGGTGCGGGGGGTGGCCGAGAACGGGACGGGATCGGCCGGGTCGCTCACGAATTCGTCGCGGCCGTCCCCGGTCGGAGGGGAGAACGAGAGGTCGCCCCCTGCGTGCAGGTAGAGATTGCGCTGCTCCACGTTCGAAGGTGGCCAGCTCTCGTAGCGGCGCCATTCGTTCAGGCCCGTCTCGAACACGAGCGCCTCCGGAAGGGCAGCCTGGCCGTCGCCCCTCAGGTGCGCCTCGAAGAAGGGGAGCTCGACCTCGTCGCGAAAGAAGATCGAGGTGTCCTGCTCGAAGTCGATCTCGCCGAGGGTGCGGCCCCCGCCGGAGGCCCAGCCGCCGTGCCGCCATGGGCCGCAGACCAGGATGCTGTCGTTCTCCGCGTCGTTCTTCTCGATCTCGTAGTAGATGCTCATCGGCCCGTAGAAGTCCTCGGCGTCGAACCAGCCGGCGACGTTGAGGACGGCGGGGCGAATGTCCTTCATGTGCTGGAGCACGTTCTGGCGTTGCCAGTACTCGTCGTACGTACCGTGCTCCATGTACTCGTTCCAGGTGGGGACGCGGTTGCCGAAGTACCGGCGGTCCACGTTGACCAGCGGTCCGAGCTCCAGGAAGAACTCGTAGCCGTTGTCCGTGCCGTAGTCGAACCGGACGCCCTGCCCACGAGTGGACTGCCCATCGCGAGTGGCGGCGTTGTTCGACAGCCAGCCGAACGTGTACATCAGGCGGAAGGCGCCGTTGTGGTGGAAGTCGTCACCGATGAACATGTCCGATGGGGAAGCCTGGGGAGAGCAGGCCTTCATGGCGGGGTGGGCGTTGATCATGCCCATGACGGTCTGGAACGCCGGGTAGGAGATACCCCACTGGCCGACGCGACCGTTGTTGTGGGGGATGTTCTCGACGATCCAGTCGACGGTGTCGTAGGTGTCCGTGGTCTCGTCGGTACGATCCTCGCCGACGAGCTTCGAGTACACGGGCCTCATGACCTCGAATTCGCCCTCGGAGCGGAACTTCCCGCGTACGTCCTGGTACACGAAGATGTATCCGGCGGGCGCGAACCGAGAGGACGGGCCCAGCCTACGCCGCTTGATCTCCTCGCCGTAGGCGCCGATTCCGTACGGCGTCCGGAAGAGCATGACCGGGTATTCCTTCGAAGTGTCGGCCGGCTCGTAGATCTGGGTGAAGAGCTCGGCCCCGTCCCGCATCGGAATCATCAGCTCGGTCTTGAGGTAGTGCTCACGGATCGCGAAGTCCTGGGCCGAGGCCGGCGCGATGGCGCCACCTCCGAGCAGGACGAGCGTGAGCGCCGCGAAACGCATTCTCCCGGTCATTGTGGATCCCTCGGTGGCAATGAGGCCGACGTGGCGGCCGGGCACTCCACGGCCCCGGCTCGTTCTTGCGCTGCGAAGTGGAGCGCCCACCATTCTCGACGAGCTCGATCACAACGCGAGTCCAAAGGAGCGCGATCCCCGGCTCGCTCCATGGTGCGAAGCCGACCTCGTTCCCCCACCGAGCCGATCCCAGGCCCTGCCCCGGTCCAGGGCGCGTTCGTGCTGAGCGGGGATTGGGGGTGAGATACCGCGGGCTCGGTGCTGAAATCCTGGCGAGAAGGAGTCCGCGACGACGTGCGCGGTGATCCAATGATGGGGCGAGGTGCATCGTCATGAGCGAATCGGCTTCCCCCTCCTCCGACGATCCCGAGGAATCGGGCGGTTGCGGCAACCGTATCGTCACGCTGCTCGTCATCGCGGCGCTCATCGGGCTCGGCTATCTGTTCCGGATCAAACCGGACCGCATGTGGTTCCGGTGGAGCGCCGAGATCGTGATCCACGTGCCGGAGGGGGCTCCCCCGGAATACCAAGCCCTGCGGGCCTCGCTCGCGGGGGACGTCCGTGACCTCGGAGAGATCACCGATCTCAATCCGATGTTCGGGGCCGGTCACTTCGAACCGGAGGGGGCCACGTTCCCCGAGGGGATCGAAGTCACCTGGCCCCTGCGGTGGTTCGATGACGTCGACGGGGCGGATCGACTGTGGATCGTCCAGTATCACCCCGAGCGTGGCCGCTGGGAATCGACCGGCGACCAGGCCGAGGTCTCCGAGGACGAGAAGACGGCGACCGGGCGCGTGTACCACTTCTCCACCATCGGCCTGGTCGAGACGGCGGCGGAATACGAGGTGGAGCCGGATGACGTGCGCCGACCCTCCCGGCTCTACATACCGATGCCGGTGCCGGGAACCGTGCCCGCCCGCGAGGTCACGGGGGGGGCCGGATACGGCGCCGTCGACACAGGCGGTTTCCGTTCACGCTCCCGAGGGGATCGACGTGGACGTGTCGGCGCGAACGGTGACACGGGACGTGCCTGTCTCCGACCGCGGCGAAACGCCGCTCTCCGTCGTGGCGCTCGAGCCGGACGGAACCCACGTTCCGTTCGGAGTCGAGGTCACCTTTCCGTTGCGACGCGCCGCGAGCCCCGGGGACGCGCTCTGGATCGCGACCTTCGAGGACGGTGCGTGGGCGTCGACCGGGGAGAGGGCCTGGGTGACGTCGTCGGGACGCGAGGCCGTCGGTCGCGTGTTCCACTTCAGCGACAAGGCGCTCTTCCGGGAGGAACCCGAGACGGAGGAGTCCTTTCGCATTCCCTCGAGCGGAACCGCGACCCTCGGCCGCCTCCGCGTCCGGGAGGAGGAGCAGGAGCTCTCGCGTCGGGTCCAGATCGTCTACGAGGACGTTCCCCGGATCGACCTCGCCAGGACCGCGGCCCTCGAGAAGGCGGTCTCCGAGTTGCCCCCGCCGGAGGGCCTCCGGCTCGAGCACCTGCTGAGCCTGTACAAGATCGCTGGGCCCAAGGGGGTCCACTGGCTCTATGACAAGGGTCTCCTCAGCGAGCGACACGCCGTCGAGTTTCAGAGGATCCGGAGCGGGCTCAACGAGGACATCATTCGCCACCTCTCGGATCGCTATGGAAAGGTGGGCGTGAACAACTTCGGTGCGGCTCGCAACTGCCGATCCGACCACGATCAGACGATCTACGGGCTGGATTCGGGCTTCTTGCCGAAGGCCATGATCGACGCGTACAACCGGGAGTTCCAGCGAAGGGTCGACGACGCGATGGGGAGGAGCTTCGGCACCTTCACCCCGGAGCTCGTCGAGATCTCCAACTTCGACGGGAGACAGGCCTTCCCCGACTGGCGCATCGTCAAGGACGTGGCGGTCTTCAACGCGAAGCTGACGCGCAAGTCGCGGTCGATCCCCACGAATCCGGAGGCGTATCCTCTGATCGGGGCGTTTCGCGAGAGCGTCGACTACACGTCGGGCCAGAAGCCGAACACGTTCGTGATCTACGAGCGGGGGTTGGAACCCCGGCTCGGGGACGCGTCGCTCCACGTGTTTCCCGGCCTCATGCCGGATCGGCGCCGGGCGCACGCGGCCGGGGCCGCCATCGGGAACTGGTACTTCCACAACGTGCACGGCGGCGGCAAGGACCCCATCGAGCAGGCGAAGTACCTGCAACGCGCCAACGCGTTCGGGGGCTATCTCATCACCGCGGACCCGAAGGCGGTCGCCGAGCCGGGGTTTCATTGCCTCCTGTACGAGAAGATCGGATCCCACCACGGGGTCGAGGGCGAGGAGCTGAAGGCGAAACAGCGCGAGTACGTCGAGCAGATCTACGGGGACGAGGTCGGGCCGGAGAAGATGAAGCTCTTCCGATTGGCCCTCGACGTGGCCGCGAATATCCGGGCGAACAAGTCCCAGGCGGTCGATCCCACGACGAAGGAGGTACGCGCCGCGATGCTCGAGCCGCTCTGCCGGGAGCTCGCCAAGGACTCGGGTCGGCCCTGGGCGGATCACGCGGTCGAGGCGGGGCGCGTGTACGGCGAGCTCAAGGCCGAGATGCTGACTCGGCTCATGCTGAAGAGCTTCCCCGTGCTGGCCGCGGACTGGCTCGAGCCGCCCCGGGATCTGGAGTCCCTCCGGCGCAAGCTCGTGGAGTACGGACGGCGACACGGCGTGGACCTGAGCCACCTGCGCAGCGAGGAGGCGTTGCGCGACAAGCTCGCGATGACGAACTACCGCGAGATGCGGCTGATCTTCGAGCTGGTCGGTCGCCAGGATCCGGACCTCCTTCGCAGGCTGATGGACTCGGCCGATCCAAAGCACAAGAAGCACCTCGAGCGGCTGAGGGCTTCCGTGGACGCGGAAGTGCGGTGGCGAAACGCCCCTCCGCACGCGCCGGAGTCGTACTTCGGCGAAATCGCGGATGAGGTTCGCAGCATCGTGGGAAACATGGCCGCCGACGCGCGGCTGAACGCCTGGCGTCTGGAGTCCTTCGTCGAGTCGCCCCGGACGGCCTCCGGGGAAGCGATGGCCCGGGTCCTCGGCGACATGCGCCAGCACGTGGCGGATCGCTGCGGCGTGAAGGCGGCCATCGAGTTCGATCGCCTCGGCCGGGCGACGATGGTGAACAAGTTCTCCGTCAAGAGCTTCCTCTCGAACAACATCAACCTCGCCAACGGGTACGCGGTGGTTCACGCCATGAACGCGTACCTCGATGCCGAAGCGGCGAACCCGGGCTCCGGCGACTCGGCCTTCCGCAACGAGCTGGCCAAGCAGCTCTTCCTGCAGCTCCCGTGGATCGGCGGCCTCTACGACCTGAAGCTGGCGCTCGTCGACGGCAACCTCATGGGGATCACGATGAACCTCGCGTGCCGGTACGCCCGGGGGATCGCCACGAGGTACCTGGCGATCGGGCTCGCGGTCGAGGTCGCCAAGGTCGCGGTTCGGCTCACGGGCTGGGTCGTGTTCGACCAGGTGGCGGGGGACACGTCGGACAAGCTGTACCTCGGCATGCTGCCCGCCAAGGAGGGAGGACTCATCCAGGCCGGCAACCAGGAGATGGGGGCGACGTACCTGCCGAGCATCCTGGAGGTGGTCGATCGCATCACGCTCGATGACCGCCACACCGCGCGATTCACGGACTGGGAGGAGGAGGCGCTCGACGAGGACATCTCCCGCCGCGCCGAGAAGGGCGAGTACGACGACACCCCGGCGATGCGGCGGGCCGAGAAGCGCCGGCGCATGGTGTGGATCTGGATCCAGAGATTGATCGACGACGAGCTGCGGCGCCTGGGCGTCGTTCCCGAGAGCTATGGGCCCGACCAGCGGGAGCAGTACGACGCGGACCACGAGCAGGTGGTCACCGCGATGCTCCAGGGAGGAACGGCCCGGCTGTACGTCGCGGCGGACGCCGACTACGCGCTCCCGCTCATCGACGATGTCGTGCGCCGGTTCTCGCGTGGAGAGCTCATGGGCCGGCCTACGGACGCCGACCTGCTCGCCTCGTTACCGGGCCACACGGAGCCCGGGGAGTACGTGACGCGCGAGATCCAAGCCCGCCTCGCCCGTCGGCTGCGGGCCGACTTCCTCCTGGGCGTGGAAGCGCACGGGGATTTCCTCGCGAGCATGGCCCTCGCGGAGCAGGAGGTGATCAAGGAGCACGAGCAAGTGATGCTCAAGAACACGCTCGGCCTGAAGGACGCGTTGCAGGCGAAGGCGGAGGAGGCCCACGCCGAGCACGTGGGGGAGATCGTCGGGAAGGTGTGGTGCGAGGCCGGGCTCGACCCGATGGTGCCTGTCCTGAAGCTCTCTGCGTTCATCGCCGAGGAGCGCGTCGAGGGGGGAGAGGAAGGCGAGTACGAGGAGCAGGTCTACGTTCGCGGGACGACCTACGGGCGCGAGGGTGACCACCCGCTGCCGTGGGACGTCCGCCTGGAGATCCTCGCCCCCGACAAGAAGCGCACGGAGACGCGGTTGCCGCCCGCGAGCATGACGGTGGAGACGGACGAGGACGACGAGCCCGTCGCGCGCTTCCTGAGTCGGGAGGAGCCCACGCCCCTCACGACGGAGGGCCCGGACGGGGTCTTCGTGCACACGCTCTACGTGCGCGACGCGCTCGGCGCGCCGATGACGATCGGGACGATCGGCCAGCGCACTCCGGTCGGAGGGGAGGTCGTGCGCGCGGAGGTGAAGCGGCACGACTTCACCGGGGCGAGGCACGTCGAGCTCTCCATCCCCGACGTGCCGCCGCTGCAGCCCGGAGAGCGGGTGGAGTTCCCGATCTACCGCGGCGCGTCCTCCGACGGTCCGTTCTGTCAAGTCGGGCAGTGGGAGCCGGGCGGCTATCGAAACTGCGTCGATGTGTTGCCCTTCCGCTACGCGCTCGGGACGCGGACGTGGTACTACGCGTGCCGCACCCGTCGCATCGGCCCGGCGGGCACGACGGTGAGCGCCCTGAGCCCGCCGACGGCCGTGAAGGTCACCCTGGAGATGCCGAGGCCGGAGGGGGCGCGGCTGGTCCTCGAGGCGGAGGAGAACACGACGCACCACGGAGGCGACGGCGCCCCCGACTCCACGGGATTGACCCGCGAGCGATTCTCCGCGTACGTGGCGCCCAGGTTCGAGGTGCCATTCCCCGACGTCAGCGAGAACATGCCGAGCCCCTCGTTCAGCTTGGTGGTCGAGCGGGCGCGCGGTCTGGACGGTGACTGGTTCGAGCATCCGGTGGAGGTCGAGCGTGACCGGGATCGCGAGCTCTTCACCTTCACCGACGCCACCGCCAACCACGGCCGCCTGTATCGCTACCGCTTCCTGTTCCGCGGCGAGTTCCGCTTCATCGGCGAGCCTTCCGATCCAATCCGGGTCGAGATGCCGCCCCTCTGTGTTCCCGCGAGCCTCGCCTCGACCCTCGCCCGCCAGGACCGGCCGCGGGAGACCGTTCCCATGGTCTTCCTCTACCGCGGGCAGACGATCGACCTGCGCCCGCACGGCATGGGCGTCGGCGCCGACGTGTCGCTCGCGGCCGGCGATCGCGTGCGACCGCACGGGCCCGGCGGAATGCCCGCGGCCGCAGTGGCGCGTTTCCGCCCGGCGCACCCCGATGTCTTCTCGTCCGCCTTCCGCGACGAGTACGCCCTCGGTGCGTTGCTCGGCGCCTTCGTACCCGAGGGGGGAGCCCCCGCGACCGACGCCTCGTGGTTCCCGATCCCCGAGCCCACCGGCTTCACCGCCCCCGCGGACGGCTGGCTGGGGTTCGCGGCGAACGATCCCACGGCATCGGGATTCTCCTACACGACGTTCTGGGTGGAAGCAATCGTGCGCGAGGACACCGCGCTCGAGATCCTGGGGACGACCGCCCCTCCCGCCGTCGAGCTCTTCCCGGCCGAGGGGCGTCACGGCTACGTCGAGCTGCGTCCCGCGACCGGGCAGTACGCGTCGTCGCGCCCGCCGGCGCGCGGCGGCTGGTTCGCGGCGCTGTACGTCTCCGAGGACGCGGAGGGGCCGTGGCGCCTGTACGGCCACGACGAGCCGTGGCTCGAGCGCTTCTCCATCTTCCGCGAGCACTGGCCGCTCGGCGACACCCTCTACTTCCGCGCTCGGCTCGGCGTGACCTCCGATTGGGGCTTCCACCCCGACGCGGGGCGCGTCCTCGAGCGCATGACGCCGGCTTCGTCCGTGAGCACGCCGGGATCGATGACGACCATGGTCATGGAGATCCCGAACCTCATCGTGGAATTCGACGACCGGAAGCGTCGAGCGAGCAATCCATCCGCGCTGATCCCGGTGCGCGAGGGCAGGCGCCTCTCGCTCACGCCACCGCCGCCGTCGACCCGCTGGAATCCGTTCGAGATCGACGGGCTTCCCGATTGCGGGCTCGCGGGCTTGAGCGCCGATGAGCACGACCGGACGGTGGTGAAGGTCCTGCGGGAGCGCGCGGAGAGCGCGGGCGCGACGGCCGAAGCGTGGGTGGAGACGGTGGCGTCGGGTATCGCCTACTGGGCCCCGAACGCGCCGCCCGGAGCCCTCATCGTGCAGTACCACTCGACCGGGAGCGTGGATTCGACGCTCACGCTCGTCCTCGATCGCACGGTGACGATCGAGGCCCCCGCCGACGGCGTGTTGCACGTGCGGCCGAACGGCTTCCGCGCGGTCCCCGGCGACATGGCGCGCCCGCGGACGAGCGCGGGGCCGGGACTCGCGGTGCAGGTGACGGTCGACTGACTCCGCTTCCCGCGATACCGCTCGATGCCGGCCGGCGTGGCCACCATGTTACGCGTGCCGGACGGGGATTGACCGCTCCGGGGCATGCCGAGCGGCGGGGAGGCGCAGCGGATCGGGGTGACGGGAGGACCGTCGTTTGCGGGTAGACGTGCAATCGAACCACATCCCATCGACGAATGATCCCGATGAAAGGAATGATCCCGCGCGCCGTCGCCGGCGTTCTCCTCACCCTCCTCCTGCCGAACGCGGCCCTCGCGATACCCGGCGGGGACCCGGGGGGATGAGTCTCGGGCTGTGATCCTCCGAGGGACGGAGGAACGATCCCCAAGCCACCGCCGCCGCGGCGCCGGCCCTCCGACATCCGGCCGGGCACGCCGACCACTCCGACCGTCGCCGGTGGATCCACGCCGCCGGGCGCGCTCTCGGCTCTCGCAGGAGATCTGGAGCGGGACAGCTGGCCGCGGTGGTGGGAGCACAATGGAGACGTCTACCTCGCGCTGCACGCGGCGCGGCAGCGACTCCATCCGGCCACGCCGCTGGGGAGCGACGCCGCCCTCGATCCCCTGAGCGAGCGGCGGGCGGGGCTGACGTGGCCGGCGGTCTACGGTGAGGTGGTGCCGGCGATGCAGGAGGCATTGTCGCGAGCCGACGACACGCGCCTCGTCGCGCGGTTGCTCCTCGCCCTGGCGCGCATCGGCGAGCCGCCGCCGTACGAGGGGATCGAGGATGCGCCGGCGATCGCCCCGCTCCTCATCGAGCACGTGTCCGACTCGAACCGGGAGGTCGCCGAGACGGCGGTGATCGCCCTGGGCGTGCTGGGCACGACCGATTCGCTGGTGCGCCTCGCCGACCTGGTCCACGATGCCAAACCCGGGCGCAAGCTCTGCGGGCGAAACCGCGTTCCGACCCGGATGCGTGCCCTCGCCGCCTACGGCATGGGAGTGGCGGCCCGTCACCTGGATCGATACGAGGCGAGTCGGTACGCGGTACACCATCTCTCGCGCGTGCTCGATGCCGAGACGCGAAAGAACGTCGACCTGCAGGTGGCCTGCGTGATCGCGCTCGGGATGGTGCGCCTCGATCCCGCGCAGAGTCCCGGCGCGGGATCGGTGAGCGCGAGCTGGCCGAGCTCCGGCTGGGCGGCCCAGGTCGACCACCTGCTCGCCCTCCTGGAGGACGAGGATCGCCCGCGCCTGGTGCGCGCGCACGTCCCCACGGCTCTGGCCCGCCTGCTCGTCGGCGCCCCGGCGGATGTGAAGGAGCGCGTCGCGCGGGTGCTGATCGCCGGCCGATCACCGCGCGTGGAGAAGGACGCCGACGTGCGGCGCGGCTGCGTGATCGCCCTGGGAACGATCGGCGACCGCGACGACGACGAGATCGACGCCGCGATCCGCGCCGCGCTGGTGGAGTCGGTGCAGGGGCGGGATGGACCGGCCCGCAGCTTCGCGGTGATCTCCCTGGCGCAGGTGGCGATGCGGTCGGGTGGCGGGAGCGAGGTCCCTCCGGCGAGCGAGCAGGACGTCATGACGCTCCTCCTGGGGCAGCTCTCCCGCGGCAAGAGCCTGCTCCGACCCTGGGCGGGGATCTCGCTGGGACTCGTCGGGCACGCACGGCGGCGGGACGGTCGTCCCCCGTCCAAGGATGCGGAGGCGGCCCTCTCCTGCATGCTGGACGGCACGCAGGCGCCCGAGGTGACGGCGGCGTGTGCCGTGGGGGCGGGGCTCGCGCGTGAGGTCCGGCTGCGGAGGGACGTCGAGGAACTGCTCCTCGACTCCGGCCTCGAGGCGTACCGCGGGCACCTCGCCGTCTCGCTGGGGCTCATGGGCGACCCGGCTTCGCTTCCGTCCCTGCGGCGGGTGATGGCCGATGCTCTCCACGAGCCGCTGCTGATGGAACAAGCCGCGATCGCCCGCGCCCTGCTCGTCGACCGGGACCTGAACGGGGAGTTGCTCGAACGGTTGGAGGAGTGCGAATGCTGGGCCTCCACGTGGGGCGTCACGCGCGCCCTGGGCTGGACCGCCGATCACCGCGCCCTGCGCCCGTTGCTCGACCTGCTGCGGGATACGCGGCGATCGGAGCCCGAGCGGGGTCTCGCCGCCGAAGCCCTGGGGTGGATCGCGGACAAGGAGTCCCTGCCCTGGGACGCGTGGATCTCGTCGAGCCTCAACTACACCGCGGCGTCGGAGACCCTGACCGCGTCCGGCGGGCTGGGGATCCTGGACACGAGGTAGGGCTCGCGCGCGGCTCCGTGCACCCCAGGCGGAGACGGGGCGGAATCGGCGTTCGCTACCGGGGCGAGGTATCCAGGACCACGTCGCCCAGGTCGACCTCACCCGGCGTCGGTTCGCGGGGGAGGTCGATCCGGGCCGATGTGGTCTTTCTGCTCTGGGGATCGCGGTGGCGGATCTCGAGCTCGAGAGAGCTCCATCCGGCGTAGGGGCCCGGACCGAGCAGGACCTCGAAGCCGCCCTCCTCGTCCGTGTCCACCTGGCGCATCCCGGAGCCCGCCGCCCGGCCCTCACGCCACGACACGCCGAACGTGACCTCCGTCCCGGCCAAGGGCCGGCCTGCTCCGTCGAGCAGACGCCCCCGTAGGAGACAATCGGGGGCGGTGCACTTCAGCGTCAGGGTCACGCGCGCGCCCGCCTCCGTCGGCCCCTTCCCGCTTCCCTCCAGGGGAGCGGACAGCCAGTCGCGGAGCGCCCAGGCATCGAGGTTCACGCCCAGGCCCACGTAGCGGAAGACCGCACGCCCCTTGGGCGCTGGCGTCTCTTTCTCCAGGAAGGACCCGAACCGCGCGGACCGCCCGTCCGCCTCGAGGGCGAGCTCCAGAGCAACGGTGAGGTTCTCATCGAGGAGGGGCTCACCGTTCACGTCGACGACGAGCACCTCGACCTCTCCGGTCTCCGGCAGCTGGAGCACGAGCGGCTCCTCGGAGCTCCGGTCGTCCCCGATTCCGATCTCGACGGGCTCCGCGAGGAGGCAGGCGATGGCGACCGAGTGCATTCGCCGTTCCACCTTGGGTCGGACGATCTCCTGGACGTGCCGGAGCTCGGCGATCCCCTCGGAACCAGCCGTGTAGACCTCCGCGAGATCGCGGGGACGCGAGGCGTTCGGGCTCATGCTCCTGAAGCTCCCCCTTCCTCCTCCCCCCGCGGTCTCCCGACCGGTCCCATCCTCCGACTTCTCCTCGTGGTACGGCCGGAGCGCCACGGGCACGCCGGCGCAGGGATTCCCCGCCGGATCCAGGACCTGAACCCGCACCGTCTCGTCCCGGACGAGCTTCAGGACGATCGGCTTTCTTCTGTTCGCCCGCAGGGTGGCGAAGTCGTAGAGCCCATCGTGGCTGGCGCTCACGTAGGCCCGCTTGCCGAAGGCAGGGAGCCGCAGCTCCCCCTTCTCGTCCGTCTGGTGGATCGACCCGAGCGCATCGACCTGGGCACTCTCGTGGGCGCGGAGCCTGATCGGCCGCCACCCCTCGCCCATGGCCCCCGGAACGTCCGGGTCGAGGAAGCGCACCGTGGCGCCGCTCACCGGCGCGCCAGAGTCTGCGTCGATGACTCGGAGGAGCACTCCCTCCTCCGGCTGCGTCTCGCGCTCCTGGCCCGCCTGGACCCGGGCGCCTTCGACGCTCCCGGATCGCTCGCCGACCGCTTCCGTCCACGCGAATCCCAGGCACCCAAGGGCGACGAGGCCGGCCGCCATGCCGGCAACGTTCAGCATTCTCTTCATGAAAGATCCTCGCTTCTCTCCCAGTTGGTCGGGAGCACCTGGACGGGGGACTTGCCTGACGCAAGACGCGCCGGGATCTTCCCCCGTCTTATTCATGACGGACGGTATTCGGGCCCAACGGGGCGACACTAAGCGG
>CAYRXS010000103.1:0-22007 GCA_964428225.1 uncultured Planctomycetaceae bacterium | reverse complement strand
GCGAGGACACGCGCCTGGGCGTTCAGGAGTACGCCATCAAGGAGCTCGGTGCCGAGGTGGTCGAGCTCAAGTGGGGCCAGGGCGCCAAGAACATCGGCGGCGAGGTCAAGATCAAGGACCTCGAGAAGGCCCAGCGCCTGTACGAGCGCGGCTACGTGGTCCTCCCGAACCCCACGGCCCCCGAGGTGATCGAGGCCTTTGAACGAGGCGTCTTCACGGAGTTCGAACGGCACTCCCGGGTCGGCATGGTGGACGAGGAGTCCTTTGCCGCTCGCGTCGAGGAGCTACGGGCGGCGGGAGCCAAGTACGTCTTCCTGAAGACGGGCGCCTATCGTCCGTACGCGCTCGCCCAGGCACTCGCCTACGCCTCCAAGTACGGCATCGACCTCCTGACGGTCGACGGCGCCGGCGGAGGCACCGGGATGAGCCCTTGGAGGATGATGAACGAGTGGGGCATGCCCCCTCTGGAGCTGCACTCGCTGCTGTACAAGTATGCGAAGCAACTGGACGAGAAAGGCAAGCACGTGCCGGCACTGGCCCTCGCCGGGGGTTTCTCCTTCGAGGATCAGATCTTCAAGGCGCTGGCGCTGGGTGCTCCCTACGTGAAGCTGGCGGGAATGGCCCGTGCGCCGATCGCCGCGGCGATGGTCGGCAAGACCCTCGGCAAGGCGATCGACGGTGGCGAGCTGCCCGTCTACGTCGAGCGCTTCGGGAAGACGAAGGACGAGATCTTCGTCACCTCCGCCGAGTTGCGGAAAGAGATCGGGAACGACGAGTTCGAGAAGCTCCCGACCGGAGCCATCGGCCTCTATACCTACTACCAGCGGCTCGCCCAGGGGCTTCGCCAGCTCATGGCGGGTTGCCGGACGTTCACCCTGGAGCACGTATCGCGCAACGAGCTCGCCTCGCTCACTCCCTTGGGTGCGGACATCACCGGGCTTCCCTACGTGATGGACACGGATGCCGAGGCCGTCGAGGAGCTCCTGAGCTTCTGAGCGGTCCAGGACGGTGAATCCCCACCCGATCGTGGCCGGCGCCGCGGTTTCATTGCTTTCGGCTTCCACCGATCCTCACACGTGAACGACCGCGAACGACACGTACCGCCCGCCGAGGCCCTGTTGCAGGGGAACGAGAAGACATGGAAACTTCAGTAGATCCCAACAACGTCCTCGCGTTGATCGAACGGCACAACGACAAACAGGGTTCCATCATCGCGATCCTCGAGGACATCCAGGCCTCCTACAACTACCTGCCCAAGGAGGCCCTCGAAACCGTGGCGAGAGAGACGGGCCACTCTCTCGTCGATCTGTATGGCCTCGCCACCTTCTACACGTCATTCAGCCTCGAGCAGCGCGGCGAGCACCTGGTCTCCGTCTGCGTCGGAACCGCATGCCACGTCCGGGGCGCCCCGAGGGTCCTGGACGAGTTCGAGCACACGCTGGAGGTCAAGGCGGGGCTAACCACCGAAGACCGCGGTTTCACTCTCACGACCGTGAACTGCCTCGGGGCCTGTGCGCTTGGGCCTGTCGCCGTCATGGACGGGGAATACTACCGGAACGTGAAGAAGAACAGCGTGCCCGGCATGGTCCACGCCTGCCGCAACGGGAATCACCGCGGCTCGGCCATCGATCCTGACGAGATTCTGCGTATTCATGCCCTGTGTCCCAGCTGCAACCGCAGCATGATGAGCTCCGAGCACGAGTTGGACGGTCATCCCATGATCCACGTCAGCGTCTCCTTCGGAGACAAGCATGGGTGGATGCGGTTGAGCAGCGTTTGGGGTGACGAACGCATCTTCTCCAAGCACGAGATCCCCCAGGACACGCTGGTGCACTTCTTCTGTCCGAGGTGCCACGCCGAGCTTCGTTCCACGATCCCCTGCCCGAAGTGCAATGCACCCACGATTCCTCTTCTGAACAAGGGGGGAGGGATCATCAAGATGTGCTCGCGTCGCGGATGCAAGGAACACTTGTTCGACCTCAGCTGACGGAACCGCCTCTCCACGAGCAAGACGACCGGAAGCCAGACAAGGGGAGAATCAGATGCCGACGCTCACCTCCATGAGTGACCTCCAGAATCTGCGCGCGCGAGTCATCGCGGGCAGAGACGAGACGAAACCCAGCCTGGTCGTGTGTGCCGGCACTGCTTGCCAAGCCAGCGACTCCAGCCGCATCATCCGAAGCGTCAAGCGGTACATCCTCCTGAGGGATCTCGTCGACGACATCCGACTCCGGGTCACCGGTTGTCAGGGCTTCTGCGAGATGGGCCCTTTCATCCTCACCGAACCCCAGAGAGCCTTCTACACGAAGCTCCACCACTACCACGTCCCCAGGATCATCGAAGCCGTCCTGGCCGACGAATACGTGGAAGAGCTGCTCTACCAGGATCCGGAAACCGGTAGGCGCTACTTCAACTACAACGAAATCCCCTTCTTCCAGAAGCAGCAGCGGACTCTGCTGGGAAGGAACCAGGAGGTCGATCCCATTCGGCTGTTCGACTCGCTCGCCAACGGTGGCTACATCGCCCTGGAGAAAGTGCTCGCCGACCTCGATCCGCAGCACATCGTCGAGGAAGTGAAGCGTTCGGGGCTTCGAGGACGTGGCGGCGCGGGCTTCCCGACCGGCACGAAGTGGGCTCTGGCCGCCGAGCAGGATGCGAGCAGGGGCAAATACGTCGTATGCAATGCCGACGAGGGCGACCCCGGCGCCTACATGGACCGCAGCATCCTCGAGGGCAATCCCCATAGCGTGATCGAAGGCATGATCATCGGCGGCATCGCCATGGGAGCCACCGAGGGATTCGTCTTCGTACGCCACGAGTATCCGCAGGCCATCAAGAACACCCTCATCGGCCTGAACGCGGCCCGCGAATACGGCCTGCTGGGCACGAACATCCTCGGCTCGGGAATCGATTTCGACATCCACATCGTCAAGAGCGCGGGGGCCTTCGTCTGCGGCGAGGAAACCGCACTGATGAAGACCATCGAGGGCTACATCGGTGAGCCCGTGCAAAGACCTCCCTTCCCCATCGAGAAGGGTGTGTACGGGAAGCCCACCTGCATCAACAACGTCGAGACCTGGGCGAACGTTCCGATCGTGATTCGTGACGGCGGGGAGGAATTCGCCAAGATCGGCACCGAGACGAGCACCGGCACCAAGGTCTTCTCGTTGGTCGGGAAGATCCGGAATACCGGCTTGGTCGAGGTCCCCATGGGCGTGCCGATCAGCGAGATCGTCAACGACATCGGCGGCGATGCCCAGGACGGCGGCAAGATCAAGGCCGTGCAGATCGGAGGGCCTTCCGGCGGGTGCATCCCCCACTGGCGCCTCGATCTACCGGTCGACTACGACAGCCTGACGGAAGCGGGCGCCATCATGGGCTCCGGCGGCATGATCGTCATGGACCAGAGCACCTGCATGGTCGATGTCGCCAAGTACTTCATGAGCTTCCTCATGGACGAGTCCTGCGGCAAGTGCTTCACCTGCCGGAAGGGGACCCAGAGGATGCACGAGATCCTCGACGACATCAGCCGGGGAGAGGGCACTCTGGAGAAGCTCGACCTGCTCGAGGAGCTCGCCCACGCGGTCAAGGACACGACCATGTGCGGCCTGGGGCAATCCGCCCCCAACCCGGTGTTGAGCACACTCCGCTATTTCCGCGAAGAGTTCGAACGCCACATCATCGACAAGCGCTGTGACGCATTCGTCTGCAAGGATCTGGTCGGCGCCCCGTGCCAGGCCGCATGTCCCATCGGCACAGAGGCGTGGCGCTACATGGCGCACATTGGCCGGGGAGAATACGAAGACGCCTATTGGGTGATCCGCGAGCACAACCCCTTCCCCTCGATCTGTGCCCGCGTATGCGATCACAAATGCGAGCAACACTGTCGTCTGGGCGCCACCGGCCAGGATCCCATTGCCATCCGCGCCCTGAAGCGCTTCATCACCGACACCGTCGATCCCGCCGTCTACCGGCCACAGAGAGTCGAAGCCAGTACCGGTCGCAGGATCGCGGTCGTGGGTGCGGGACCGGCGGGGCTGACCGCGGCCCATTTCCTGTCTCTTCGCGGACACAGAGTCACCGTGATCGACGCCCACTCCCAACCCGGAGGCATGCTGCTGCTGGGCATTCCCTCCTACCGGCTGCCCCGGAACGTCCTGGAGAAGGAGATCGCCGCCCTGCTCAACGACAACATCACGCTACGGATGAACACGGTGCTCGGCAAAGACGTCTCCGTCGACGGGCTGTTCGACGAGGATGGATTCGATGCGGTGTTCCTCGCCATGGGATCGCTGAAGAGCCAGAAGCTGGGAGTGGAAGGCGAAGACCTCGACGGCGTGCATCCCTCCATCCGCTTCCTCGAGGAATTCAACCTGAAGGGCAACTCGGTGGCCAGGGGCCATGTCGGCGTCATCGGAGGAGGCAACTCCGCTATCGACGCCGCGCGGATCGCATTGCGCCAGAAGGAAGTCGACAAGGTCACGATCATCTACCGGCGCACGCGTGAGGAGATGCCGGCGTTCCACGAAGAGATCGAAGCTGCCATTGAGGAAGGAGTGGTTCTCGAAACCCTCCTCTCGCCGGCAAGGATCCTCGGGAGTGACGGCAGGGTCTCCGGCATCCAGTGCATCAGGAACGAGCTTGGAGAGCGCGACAACAGCGGTCGTCGCCGCCCTGTCCCGATCCCGGACAGCGAGGAGACTCTCAGTCTCGACACCCTGGTCGTCGCCATCGGCGAGAAACCGGACATCGGCGACGTCGTCGGCGAGAAGGCCAAGGGACTCGAGAGCACCAAGTGGGGCACTCTGCAGGTCGATCCGAGAACTCTGGTCACCCAGCGACCCGGGCTGTTCGCCGGCGGCGACGTGGTCACCGGCTCCAACACGGTGGTGGACGCGATCGCCGCGGGCCGGAAGGCGGCGCTGGTGATCGGCCGATACCTGGCCGGCGAGGAGCTGCGGCAACCGATGCAGCGCCACCTGCCGGACGTGTTGGTGGCCTCGGTTGCGACCGAAGAAGAGCACGCGAACGTCGCCCGGGCCAAGGTGCCTGCGATGACCCCTTCCGAACGTGCCTGCAACTTCGAGGAGGTGGAGCAAGCCTTCAGCGCCGAGACCGCCAAGGTCGAGGCGATGCGTTGTCTGCGATGCGACCTCGAATTCACGATGCCCCCCGACGAGCAATAGCAGCGCTGGTGCAGATGCACTTCCGGTGTCCATCGAGCCCGGCAGCAATCGACACTCTGGAGACCTTTCCGCGACCTCCCTCGCGATCGTAGGTCCTTCTTCCGATGGGCCTATCACTGGGAAAGGAGGGCCCCATGCCCACGTTCGTGAAGAAAACGATTTCCAGCTCCGCCTTCGAACAGGCGATGCAACAGTTCGATCAAGCGGCGGAGCTCCTCCACGTCGACCGGAGCCTGCTCGAGTTCATCAAGCAGCCTCGCCGTGCCCTCATCGTACGGCTGCCGGTGCACATGGACGACGGGAGCTGGCGCCTCTTCACCGGCTACCGGGTCCAGCATTCGATCACCCGCGGACCGGCCAAGGGGGGCGTCCGGTTCCACCCGGACGTGAGCCTCGACGAGGTGATGGCGCTGTCGGCGTGGATGACCTGGAAGTGCGCGGTGGTGGGCATTCCCTTCGGCGGCGGCAAGGGCGGTGTGGCCTGCGACCCGAGCGAGCTCTCGCCACGCGAGCTCGAGCAGCTCACCCGACGTTACACCGCGGAGATCATGGAGATCCTGGGGCCCGAGAAGGACGTTCCCGCCCCCGATGTGGGCACCAACGCTCAGATCATGGCGTGGATGATGGACACGTACAGCATGCACGCACGCCAGACCACCACGGCCATCGTCACCGGCAAGCCGCTGGAGATCGGCGGCTCGCGGGGGCGAGTGGAGGCGACCGGACGGGGCGTGATGATCACCGCGCTCGAGGCGGCCCGCTACCGGGGAATCGACATCGAGGGGGCGACGGTCGCGGTGCAAGGATTCGGCAACGTCGGGTCCGTGAGCGCCCGCTTGCTCGCAGAGCAAGGCTGCAAGATCGTCGCCGTGAGCGACGTGTCGGGCGCGCTCTACGATCCGAATGGTCTGGATCTCGAGGCGCTCCGGTCCTACGTCAGCGAGAATCGGCTCATCGTCGGTCTTCCGGGTGCGGAAGCCATCGACCGCGACTCGGTGCTCGAGGTCGATTGCGACATTCTCGTGCCGGCGGCGCTCGAGGGCGCCATTCACGGCGGCAACGCCGAGCGAGTTCGAGCCCGCATCATCGCCGAGGGAGCCAACGGTCCGATCACGCCCGAGGCCGACCGGATCCTCGAGGATCGTGGGGCATTCATCGTGCCCGACATCCTCTGCAATGCGGGCGGAGTGGTCGTGAGCTACTTCGAGTGGGTGCAGGACCGCATCGGGTACTTCCTCGAGGAAGACGAGATCAACCACCGGCTGGAAGTGATCCTGGGGCGGTCCATGAACGACGTGATCGCCATGGCCGAAGAGCACGACTCGAGCCTCCGCATCGCGGCGTTCATGCTGGCCATCCAGCGCGTGCTGGACGTGACCATGCTTCGAGGCGTCTACTCGTAGACGATTCTGCTCCGGTGATCCGCTTGGACCTCAGCGTCCGGGCCGGACACCCGCGTCGCGCGACACACACCCGGGACCGATGGCTCCGCGGAGCTCCTGTTCTGAGGAGCTGGCGAAGCCCCTGGCACTCGTCGTTCCGGATTCCGGCTCGAGCCGAGCGTGCCGATCCGATCCGCGCATTCCGGATGAACCTCCATTTGCCAGGATGCCGGCCCGGAGGATAAGGTACCGGTGGACCGCCCGTCACCGGCATTCGAGATCGAACGCGGTCGACCGGCGTCCCTCCCCCCCGGGGACACCGCCCATGAACCGCGCCAGGAATCGGAAGCCCGTGACGTCAGGTCGCCCGAAGGCTCTCCGATCGATCCCGGGGATCCTCCTGCTCCTCGTCGGGGGGGGCTGCGGCACCTTCCCCCTCAGCTTGTACGTGGACGAGGCGGTCTTCGACGAGCTCGAGCGGACGAACCTGCGTACCGACGTCTCCGACTTCGAGATCGCCGCGGGGATGTCGGATCGTCTCGGGTACGAGGGCGAGCGGGTTTCGTTCCTCGGCGAGGTGTACCACCGCGTCGATCGAGCCGGGATCGAGCCCTTCCCCCCCTCCGAGGTGGACGATCCCGGGAGCCCCACGGTCGCCGGCCTCGTCTCGGGGGACGTGATCCTCGCGAAGAACCCCAAGGCCCAGAGCCTGGCGTCCACCCTCGCGATGATGGAGTTCACGTTCTACGACCACCTGGGGCTGCTCGCCATCGAGGACGGCGGCGTGTTCGTGTACGAGTCCTGGCCGAAGGTGGACCTGCTCTGCAGCGCTTCGGACTTCGTCTCGCGGTACCGGGGGCAGGTGCGGCGCATTTCGCTGAGCGATTTCCTCGAGCGCTACGAGACCCTCGAGCTCGTCCGCTTCCCCGATCCCGCTCGCAACCTCGCGGCGGTGGCGGAGGCGCGCGATTCCGTCACCCGGGACATCGAGTACGACCCCCATCACGACCCGAACGGGCCGGAGCTGTCGTGCTCGGAGTACCTCGAGATGCTCCTCGTCGAGGGCGGTGGGTACGTCTGGAAGTGTCCGCGCCGCGCGGTCGGCCGCAACCTGGCCATCGACCGCACGTCGAAGATGATCGGCTTCCGGACCCCGGACTACATCGTCCCCGACGTCTTCCTGGACTTCCCCGGCGTGCGGCAGGTCGGCGTGATCAGCATCCACTCGTCCTCGTCCGAGGTGCTCGCCATCCACGAGGCCTTCTCCGTGCTCCACGCCCGCGATCACCCCGACGCCCCCGCGGGCAACCACGTCACGGTCCACCCCTGGCACTTCCTGGTCTTCCGGGACGAGACCCTCGCGTTCCTCGAGTTGACCAAGGCGTACTTCCGCGACCACCCGTCCTCCGACCCGGCCGCGATCCGCGAGGTCGTCGAGGAGATCTACGAGATCTGCATCCGCCCCAAGCGGAGGTGAGGGATTCCCGCGCTACCGCTCCTCGCGGAGGAAGCGGGTCGCCTGCTCGAGCCAGTCGGGGACGAGGTGCTCGTGGAGGAGGCGGGCCTGGACGTCGAGGGGGATCGAGTAGTCGGGGTCGCGGTGCCACTCGCTGTCGGAAACCTTCACGCGATCGTCGGCGTCGCGAAAGACGCGGAAGGACTCCAGGAGGGCGGGCAGCGCGTCCGGGTGGGCGTGGAGGAGGAAGGTGACCGCGCCCCACGCGAGCTTGCCGAAGGTGTCGCTGTAGGTGTGAGGGGGCCAGGCCGCGAACTCGTCGAGGACCAGCGGCCTCGTGGCGCGCGTCGCGAGCCGGCCGCGAACGACGGCGTCCCAGTCCGTGTGCTCGGTCGCGAACACGAACTCGCGACGGTAGGGGAAGCAGAACACGCCGCCGCGCAGCTCGATCTCGGCGTGCCACGCGAAGCCCTGCTCGAACCAGTGCGGCAGACGACCGAAACGACGCAGGAGCAGGAGCCGCGCGACCCGGTTGACGAGCTCGCCGTCGGGGTGCCACTCCTCCTTCTGCGACATGCTCTCGACCCAGGCCCCCGCGAGCGGCTGCTCCAGGACGAAGCCCGAGTGCTGGAGGGCGACCTCGATCCAGTCGGCGAGGTAGGGCGCGATCTCCGCCAGGCGCCCGAGCAGCGAGGCCTGGTCCTCGGGATTTCGGACCACGAAGAGGACGACGGTCTCCGTGTCCGGGGGGACGGCGCCCGCTCCCCAGGTCGCCCAAGTGAACCAGCCGGCCTCGTCCGCGCCCCCGCCCCCGCCGCCGGCGTCGTCCCAGGGGTGCGGGTCTCCCTCGGGATCGTCGGGGAGGGGGTCGCTCTCGTCGACTCCCGCGTCGGCGACCGGCGCGCCGACCTTTTTACGTTCAGCGGGCGCGGGCAGCTCGCGGTCGAACAGACGGATCGTCTCCTCGATGAGCTTCATCTGCCGACCGCGCCGCTTGTCGTGCACGGGGCTGATCAGGAGGACGCGGCCGTCCTCGGAGAGGGTCATGCGGGAGCCCACGCGTCCCGTCCACTCGGCCCAGGTCTCGATCGCGGAACGCGCGGCGGCGGGCATCTCCTCGGGCAGCTCGGAGGCGAAGTGGTTCCCGCTCCTCCAGCGAACGGAGACGTCGGCCGACGTCACCGCGCCGAGGAGGCAGGCAAGCAACGGGCCGACGAGCGTGCGTACGAGTTTCATCGTCTCTCCGAGAGCCAGCGCAGGATCCGAACCTCGACGTCGTCGAGCCCCATCCCCAGGGTCTTCGCGAGCACCGCGCCGGAGCCCATGCCCCCGCCGATCTTCCGGAGGATCGCCGGCGTCTCCTCCGGCCGGGTCTCGATCAGGAAGGCCGCAACCACGTAGGCGAGGAGCAGCTCCTCGGTGGTGAACGCGTTCGCCCCCTTGCCGAGGACGGTGCGCAGCGCGGGGCGCCGATCGCTCCGCAGGACCCGGTCGGCTTCCTGCATCCAGCTCGACTCGGGATGCACGAGCCGCGCGCGCACGGCCTGCCCCTCCTCTTCCGGCACTCCCTCCGTGGGCACCGTGTACCAGTTGAGCCGGGTTCGCACGATCTCGTAGGTCATGTAGAGGCCGAAGCCCTCGTAGGCCCACGCGTGATTCGTGCCGATCCCGAGTTCCTTCGCGAAGAGGTAGCCGAGGGCGATGCGGACGATCCCGTCGATGCGCTTGATCCGGCTGCTTCCCCAGTGACCGATGCCCCCCGCGTCGGGGAACCCGGTGCCGTCGAACGTCTTCAGGAGCTCGCGCTGCGAGGCCGTGAGCCAGGGGAAGTTGTCGATCAGGGCGTCTTTCTCCGCGGGATCGCCGAGGAGGAACAGCGTGTATCCGGTCTCGAATTCCGTCGAGGTACCGAATACCGCGTTGAAGTACTCCTCGGCGACGTGCAGGGCCCGGATCGCCCGCACGGCCTCGTCCGGCTCGACGGTTCCCACCACGCGGAACCTCGGCGTGGCGAGGACCACCGACCAGTCGATCGCGAGCTTGCGCTCGAGGGCGTTCGGCTCGGACGGCTCGGGCTTCGGCGCGCTCCGGATGAGACCGCGTACAAGATCCCCCAGCTCCCGGCGACGGGCCTCGGCGCGCACCGTCTCCGCGAGGACCCAGCCCTTCTTTCGACGGACGTGGTCGAGCAGGAGGTGGGCGCGCTCGTTCTCGGGATCGACGGTGAGGATGCCGTCGAGCAGCCGGCGGCGCTGCTCGCGCGTGAAGGCGTCCTCGTGCTCGTCGAAGAACGCGAAGATCCGGATGGTGTACGGGGCCAGGGCCTCGGACAGCTTCGGCCCCGCCGTCTTCAGCTTGGCCTGGCTGTAGTTCTTCGACACCTTGCGATCCGGATCGGGGTCCTTCCAGGTGCCGTCACGATTCCGCCGGTAGCCGAGACCCTTCCGGGCCTTCTCGTGGTCGGGATCGACCTCCAGGATCCGCCGCCAGACCTCGTCCCGCTCGAGGAAGAGCCGCGCGGACCCGCACCACTTCGCGTGCTTCTCGAGCCCCGCGAGCAGGTCCGCGCGCGCCTCCCGGTGGACCGCCGCGATGAGCTTCTCGTCCACGCCGTCGTCCGCCGCGACAACCGGCGCAGGGACAGCGAGCGCCGCGGCGAGCAGCAGGCCGGCGAGTCCAGACGCGGGATTCATCGTCTCTCCGGGAGCCACTCGAGGATCTGGGCCTCGATCTCGTCGAGCTCCATCCCCAGGATGTCGGTGAGCACCCCGACGGGATCGCCCCCCTCCCCGACCTTCCTCAGGATCTTCGGCGTGGCCAGCGGCCGGGTCTCGATGAGGAAGGCCGCGAGGGCATACGAGTAGAGGACGTCCTCCGCGTGGAAGGTGCTCACGTCCTTGCCGAGCAGGGAGCGAAGCTCGGGATGATCCTCGGCCCGGAGGAGATCCAATGCCTCCTGCATCCACTTCGAGCTGGGCTTCACGAGCCGTCCCCGCAGGGCCTCTTCCTCCTCCGAGAGCTCGCCCGCGGGCCGCGAGAACCAGTTCAACCGGGTCCGCACGATCTCGTAGGTCATGTACAGACCGAAGCCCTCGTACGCCCACGTGTGCTTCAGGGTGATCCCGTACTCCTTCGTGAACAGGTAGCCGAGCCCGATGCGCACGACGCCGTCGACTCTCTTGGGTCGCGTGGTCGCCCAGTGTCCGATGTCGTCCGAGCCGGTGAACCCGTTCCCGTCGAGCGTCCGGACGTAGGCGCGCGTGGCCTCCGAGAGCCCGGGGTGGTGATCGATCAGAACGTCTTTCTGCGCGGGATCTCCGAGCAGGAACAGGGTGTGGTCCTGCTCGAAGCTCGCGCGCGCGCCGAAGACGCCGTGGAAGTACTCCTCGGCGACGTGCAGGGCCTGGATCGCGCGCACGGCCTCGCTCTCCTCCACGGTGCCGAGGACCCGGAACTTCTTCGTGGCGAGGACCACCGACCAGTCGACACCGAGCGCCTCCTCGCGGGGGGTCGGCTCGGATGGCGCGGGCTTCGGCGCCCGCTTGATGAGGCTGCGCACGAGCGCGCTCAGCTCGCGGCGGCGGTTCTTGGCGACGAGAGTTTCCTCGAGGACCCAGCCGTTCTCGTCGCGCACGTGCCCGAGGAGCGAGTGGGCCCGGTCGTTCTCGGGATCCATCGTGAGGATGTCCTCGAGGAGGCGGCGGCGCTGCTCGTCCGAGAGGGCCTCGTCGTGCTCGTCGTAGAAGGCGAACATCCGGGTCGTGTACGGCGTCAGGGCCTCGGAGAGCTTTTTCGCCGCCTTCTTCAGCTTGGCCGGGCTGTAGTTGCGGGACGGCTTGCGGTTCGGATCGGGGTCCTTCCAGTTGCCGTCCGGATCCCGGCGGTAGCCGAGACCGCGCCGGGCCTTGTCGTGGTTGGGCTCGATCTCCAGGATCCGCCGGTAGACCTCGTCGCGCTCGATGTAGAGCTTGGCGGAGCCGCACCACTCCGCGTGCTCCTCGAGACCCCCGAGCAGGTCCTTCCTTGCCTTGCGGTGCACCGCCTCGATGAGCTTCTCGTCGATCCCGTCGCTCGTGGCGGCGTGAGGGGCGGGAGCCGATCCCGCGAGCAGCAGGACCAGCAGGCTGGTGGTGACGGCAAACGACCTCATTTTCTTCACCCTCCCTGCCTTTCTCGAAATCTCGGGACCACGGCGCGGTCGGCCGCGAACCCGCCGATCAGCGGCGAACGCCAGTTCGTCCGCTGGAGCGGGGGCCGGTTGAGCCGCGGAGGCGGCTCAACGCCTACTATACGCCCTCTCCGCGGGGTCACGCCTCGATTGCGGCTATCCCTCGTCGTCGCCCGTCGCGCGCAGCCGCTCGGCGATCCCCGTCGTCGACCGCCCCGGGATCAGGGGGGCGAGGTAGACCTCTCCGCCGTGCGCCTCGACCCACTCGCGCCCCACGACGCCCTTGTTCTCCCAGTCCTGGCCCTTGACCAGGACGTCCGGAGTGACCGCCTCGATGATCTCCTTCGGGGTGTCCTCGCCGAAGGGAACGACGGCGTCCACCATCTCCAGGGCGGCGAGGACGATCATGCGGTCCTCGAGGGGGTTGATCGGCCGGCCGGGTCCCTTGCCCATGCGCCGGACGCTCTCGTCGTCGTTGACGCCGATGACGAGCACGTCTCCCCGGGAGCGCGCGTCGGAGAGGTAGGCGATGTGGCCGGCGTGGATGATGTCGAAGCAGCCGTTCGTGAAGACGATGCGCTTGCCTTCGGCCCGCCACTCGGCGAGCACCGCGGGCAGGTCCTCGGGGCGCAGGACGGCGCTGCCTCCCCCCCGCCGCTCGCCCAGGGACGCGCGCAGCTCGGCGCGCGTTACGGAGGCCGCGCCGCGCCGGCCGACGACCACGGACGCGGCGAGGTTCGCGAGGTGGACCGTGGCGGGAAGGCCGATGCCCGCGGCGAGCCCCAGGGCGAGGTGCGCGATCACCGTGTCGCCCGCGCCGGTGACGTCGAAGACCGCGCGGGCGAGGGCGGGAACCCGTCCCTCCGAATCCTCGCCGGTGTCCGCCGCGGAGCGGAAGTACATGCCGTCGGCGCCGAGCGTGATCACCGCGGCCCGCAGGTCGTGCCGCTCGATCAGGTCCTTCGCGGCGCCGGGCACGTCCTCCAGGCTCTCCAGCCGGCGCGCCAGGGCGACCTCGGCCTCGCTTCGATTCGGGGTCACCAGCGTCGCGCCGCGATAGAGCGAGTAGTCGTCGCCCTTCGGATCCACGAGCACGGGAACGCCGGCCGCCCGCGCGGCCTCGATCACCGCCGCGGCCACCGCGGGCGTCACGACTCCCTTCCCGTAGTCGGAGAGGACCACGGCCCGTGCCGCGCGCACGCGCTCCTCGATCCCGGCGAGGAGGCTCTCCACGACCGGCGCCTCGAGGGGGCGCGCCTCCTCCCAGTCCACGCGCAGCATCTGCTGCACGCCGCTGACCAGCCGCGTCTTCTGCGTGGTGGGACGTCCCGCGTCGCGCAGGAGGCCCGCGGTCTCGACCCCGATGCTCCCGAGGAGCTCGATCACCCGCTCGCCGCGCACGTCGTCGCCCACGACCCCGAGCACCTCGACCTCGGCCTCCATCGCCCGGAGGTTGGCGGCCACGTTGCCCGCGCCCCCGAGCCGCTCCTCGGCGCGCTGGGCGGTGAGCACGGGGATCGGGGCCTCCGGCGAGATCCGCCCCACGCCGCCCGATATGTAGCGATCCAGGATGAGGTCGCCGACGATCAGCACGCGCGGGTGCTCGAGCTCGTCGAGCACGCGAAGGAGCTCGCGGTCGTTCATGGCGTGGCCGGGGTGCGGTAGTACCCCTCGTTCTCCTTCAACACCGAGACGTAGGCCTTCACTCCGTCCGCGAGCGACGTGAATTCCCGCTCGTACCCCGCCCCGCGGAGCCCCGTCAGGTCGGCCTGCGTGTACGCCTGGTACTTGCCCGCGAGGGCCTCGGGGAACGGCACCTCGACGATATCCGCTTCCTCGTAGTGCTTCGCGGTCTCGCGGGCGAGCTCGAGGAAGCTCTCCGCGCGCCCCGTTCCGCAGTTGAAGATCCCGCTCGTCTCCGGGTGATCGAGGAAGTGCAGGTTCACGTCCACGCAGTCGTCGACGAACACGAAGTCGCGACGGAAGCCGTCGCTGCCCTCGAACACCTCGAGCCGTCCCTTCTCGCGCATCTGCCCGTGGAACTTGAAGACGACGGAAGCCATCCGCCCCTTGTGGTTCTCCTGCGGGCCGTAGACGTTGAAGTAGCGCAGGCCGACGACCTGTGTCTTGGGCTCCGGAAGCGTCCGGCGCACCCACCGATCGAACAGGAACTTCGAGAAGCCGTAGACGTTGAGCGGATACTCGCAGGTCGCTTCCTCGCGGAAGCCACCGCTCCCGTCGCCGTAGACCGCGGCGGACGACGCGTACAGGAACGGGCAGCGGCCGTACGCGTAGCGGAGCAGACGCTTCGAATACTCGTAGTTCACCTCGAGCATGTAGCGCCCGTCGTGGACCATCGTGTCCGAGCAGGCGCCCTGGTGGAGGATCGCATCGATCGAGACCTTGCCGAAGCGCTCGAGCCACTCGAGGAAGTCGCGGTAGTCGATGTAGTCGATGAACTCCAGAGCGTTCAGGCTCTGGTGCTTCTCGCCGTCCTCGAGGTCGTCCACGACGACGATGTCCGTGATGCCGCGGCGGTTCAGACCGCGCACCAGGTTGCTCCCGATGAATCCCGCGCCTCCGGTGACGATGTACATCAGCTCGTTCCGTGAATCTCGCGCTCCGGCGAGTGTTGCCCAGACGATAGCGTTCCTTCGCTCGGAATTCCGCCACCGCCCTCACGACCCTGTCCGACCTCCGAGGAGAAGGTCTCGGGGGTGTTCTTGTATCGGTCGTGCAGCCAAAGGTATTGATCCGGCTCCTTCAGGATCATCGTTTCGAGCGAGCGGTTGATCCGCGCCGCGATCTCCGCGACGTCCGCCCCCGCGACCTCCTCGGGCCGGATGACGTCGAAGAACTCCGCCCGGTAGTGGAGCGGCCTCTCGGTCATGTAGCAGGCCACGACCACCACCGGGGCCTTCAAACGCTTCAGCAGGACCCCCGCCGAGCGGTCGCAGCGCGCGGGCCGTCCGAACAGGGGGGCGAAGACGGGCCGCTTCCGCGCTCGCTGGTCGAGCAGCATCCCGATCGCCCCGCCGGCGCGGAGGACGGCGGGCGCCCCCGCCATCGCCCCCCGGCGCGGGAGCAGCCGGACGCCCCGGCGCTCGCGCGACTCCTGGGCCGCGACCGAGAGCGGGCGGTTCCTCGGCGGCTTGGCGATCGCGAAGACGGGATCGAAGCCGACCCACGGAGCGGCGGCGATCGCGGCTTCCCAGTTGCCCACATGCCCCGTGAGCAGGATGCAACCCCGTCCGGACTCCAGGACCTCTCTCGCCTCGTCGCTCCAGCGCAGGTCGTAGTGATCGAGCAGAGTCTCGATCGGCACGCGCCGCGGGAAGCGATCCGAGTCGACGACGACCTGCAGGAGGTGGCGGTACGACGCCCGGACCCGGCGCTCGAGTTCGGCGCGCGGCATGTCCCCGAGGGCCTGGCGCAGGAACACGCGCGCCGCGTCCGCGTGCCGACGGTCGACGAGGGGAGCGATCCGGGCGAGGCTCCGCAGCAGGAGCTGGAGCAGGGGCTCGGGCAGGGACCCCGCGGCGCGAAGGGCGAGGTGGATCGCGCGCGCCTCGAGCCGGGCGAGCAGGCCGTCCCTCGTCCCCCACACCGGCTGCCAGGCGACCGGCCAGTCGGGGCTCAGCCCCTCGGGCAGGGGAGCGGGACCTCCCTCGATCTCCGGCGCGTCAGCCATGGAGGCCCTCGTGCAGGCTGCGCCGCTCGTTGCGGATGGTCCCCACGGGCAGCGCGTCGAGGAGGGCCTCGAGGACCGGCGCGCCGCGGAGGATCGCGAGCTCGACCTCGAGCGCGCACCACTCCGTTCCCCCGCCGAGCTCCTCGAGCTTGACCGCGTCCTTGGCGGTGGTCACGACGAGCCGGCCCTCGTCGCCGAGCCCCTCGAGATCGGACGCGGCGTACGCGTGGTGGTCGGCGAAGCGCAGGTGCCGGCGTACCCGGGCCCCCAGGGAGACGACGGTGGCCTCGAAGGCCTCGGGGTTCCCGATGCCGCTCACGAGGTCCACCTCGGCGCCGGCCAGGGTCGAGGGATCTCGCGCTCCTCCGTCCCGCGCGCGCAGGCGGACGGGCCGGTGGACGGTCTGGAGCACGGGACGGCCCGGCCCCTGGTCGAGGATCTCGGCCTCGAGCGCCTCCAGCGCCTCGGCCTCCACCTGGTCGCACCGGGTGACGAGGATCGCGTCGGCCCGGGCGAGCGCGCGCGGCCTCTCGCGCAGGAGCCCCCGCGGCAGCGTGGCACACACCGCCGCTCCCCCGTCGGGAGGAGCGGGCAGGCCCCAGGGCCTCGTGGCGTCGATCGTGACCAGGTCGAGGTCGCGGGCCAGGCGGCGGTGCTGGAATCCGTCGTCGAGCACGACGACGTCCGCCCCCTTTCCGACGAGCTCGAAGCCTCCCGCCACGCGGTCGGGGTTCTCGACGAGCAGGAGCTCGGGATCCGCCCGCCGCAGCATCCGGCTCTCGTCGTTCCCTTCGCCTCCCGAGCGGGAGGCGTGGTAGCCCCGGGAGAGGACGCCGGGCCGGTAGCCCCGGGCGCGGAGCTCGCGCACGAGGTGGAGCACGAGGGGCGTCTTGCCCGTTCCTCCCGCGCTCAGGTTGCCGACGGAGACCACCGGGACCTCGAGCCGGACGGCGGGCAGCCAGCCCCGCGCGTAGAGCGCGCCGCGCAACGAGGCGATCGCCCCGAACATGCTCGCGGGAAGGCGGAGCAGCTCGACGGCTCCTCCCCGACGAGAGAGCCACCGCTCGGGACGACGGCGACCGCCGGGGTCGTGCCGATCGCCGAGGTCGGTCATGCGAGCCTCCGTTCGCGCAGGTGGAAGACCGCCGATCAGCGGCGAACGCCAGTTCGCCCGCTGCAGCGGCGGTGCGTTGAGCCGCCACGCCGGCTCAACGCCTAGATGAGGGGCTTCTCCTCTTCGGGGATCAGCTCGATGAGCCCGCGTTCCATCTCCAGGAACGCGACCTTGATCGGGTTCTCCTCGCGCGTCTCGATCAGGGGGGCCGCACCCCGGATCAGCTCACGGACGCGCTTCTGGAGCAGGGCGGTCTTGTGGAAGGAGCCGGAGACCGACTTCTGTAAACGCTGGGGCAGTGTGGTGTCCATGGACGGTGGGGCGGGTGAATCGGGACTCTGACCGGGAACCGCCAGCCCCGCATCCTAGTCGGACCGGGGGGCGGCCATCAACCCCCAGGAGCGGCTCCCAGGGGATTCGAGGCGTCGAGGACCAGGTCCGCGAGCCGGCGGGGCGGGTACCGCGCGTCGAAGGCCCGCCCGGCGGGGAGCTCGATGCCGCGGATCCCCTCGAGCGAGCGGGGGCCGAACAGCCGGCCCTCCCGGCCCGCCACCCGGCGCAGGACCAGCTCGTCGGGGATCTCGAGGTGGATCAGCCGCTCGACCCGGGATCGGAGGCGGGGATCGGCCAGCCAAGGCCCCTCCAGGACGAGCACGCTCCGCGCCGGGAGGTCGATCCGGTGCTCGTGGGGAATCCCCAGGCGGTCCGGGGCCGTGCGGAGCAGGCGGACGGGCTCGCCCCGCCTCGCGGGCTCGAGGACGTCGTCGAACAGCGCCTCGACGTCGAAGGTCTCGGCGAGGGGATCCGCAGGGACCGTGGTCGCGGAGGCGGCGTCCGCGGGTTGCCGGAACGCCTCCAGGGAGACCACGCCGCAGGGGATGCCCCTCGCGTCGATCAGGCGGGCGGCGTCGCGGGCGAACAGGCTCTTGCCCGCGGCCACCGGGCCGGTGATCCCGAGGACGAGCGGAGGGCGGAGCGTGGGCCGGAACAGCCCGACCTCCTCGAGGGACCGCTCGATCCAGTCGCGGCGGCGGGCGAGGACGGCGGGGAGCTCGCCGAGGTCCTCGATCGTCGCCTCGGCCGACACGTCCTCGTCTCGGGGCGCGAAGCCGAAGGCGCAGTGCACGTGGGGGAGCCCGTTCGCCCAGGCCGCGTCGCGGTCGAGTCCCCGGTCCCCCACCATGAGGGCGCTGCGAGTCTCGAACGCCGCGAGCTGTTGCTCGATCATCTCCGCCTTGTCGGAGACGCCGCGGGAGTCGAGGCAGCGTGCCTCGTCCACGAGCTCACCGATCCCGAGGCGGTCGAGCATGTGCGTGAGGTACCCGCTCGAGCAGTTCGAGGCGATGCCCAGCTTGACCCCGGCCTCGCGCAGGCGGAGCAGGGTCTGCTCGGCCCCGGGCATGAGCGCGGCCCCGCCGGCCTCCAGCAGCCGTCGTTCCTCGTTCATGCACGCGTCCTGGACGATCTCCACCTGGTCGTCGTCGAGGTCGGGGAAGAGGCGGCCGAACTCCTCATCCACCGGCTGGCCCACGAGCTCCATCCACTGGCGGGCCGAGGGAACCTCGCGCTCGATCCCGAGCTCGGCGAAGGCCCGCCGGGCTCCGGTGCGCGCCGCCTGCACCCAGAAGCGGTCGGTGGCCACGAGGGTGCCGTCGAGGTCGAAGAGAACGGCGTCGAAGGGGGGCGGAGGTCCCATGGGCGAGAGCGCGGGAGCATAACTGCTCCCCGGGCCGCAGAAGCTCGGGAACCTCCGAGGAATCGGGGGGGCGAGTCGGACGAGCACGGGACGCGGGTCACGCCCTGGTGCCACGCGCCGGGCTCGTCCAGTCCGGACTTGCGGGCAATGGGAGCCCTCCTTTCAGAGGGGGGACCGCGTGGGTCAGCGTTGGTTGAGGGGAATCGTGGTGGAGTTACCCTGACGCCGTACCACCGGTACTCCGTATGTTCAGGAGTGCTCGAGAAGCCACTTCCACGCCGGAACCAGCGTGATTCCCTCGTCGTGACCATCTTCGGACCAGGTCACGATCGTACCTTCCTTCAGGCGAAGCTCTTGCATCGCCTCGCGAAGCGATCGCACCTCTCGCTCACGTGTAGCCGGACTCGAAAGACTCCAGCAGACCTGGACCAGGCGGCGATCCGACGCCCGTCTTCCCGGGACGACGAAGTCAACTTCTGCACCGGATCTGGTGACGTAGTATTCCGGGCTCTGCCCGAGACTCCTGAGGCGCAGATG
The DNA here is from genome assembly GCA_964428225.1 of uncultured Planctomycetaceae bacterium. Taxonomy (GTDB): domain Bacteria; phylum Planctomycetota; class UBA1135; order UBA1135; genus JBFMCU01. Next base: position 2,777 of record CAYRXS010000103.1, on the reverse strand, counting down.
GACCATGTTTTCCAGCAACGCTCCACGATCCTCCGTCATTCCGAAGGAGTGCGCCTCGAGCAGACCGTTGTCAATCACGTACACCTTTCTCGGGTTGACCTGTCTTGCCTTCTCCGAACGGGAGTGAATCGGGATCGGGAATACGAGATACGCATCCTGAAGATGGCCAAGGAAGAGGTAGAGGTCGTTCTTCGTGCACTGGACACCACGACTCCGGAGGCCGTTGTAGAACCGGCTCACGCTGAACCGAGACGTGGGGGCCGCGAGGAGATGGCGGACCAGGTGTCTGAGGGCTGTGACGTTTCGGATTGAGTGTCTCTCGACCACGTCGCGGAGGATCATGACGTCCACGTAGTCCCGGAGTGTCTGCCGCCGAACATCTTCCTCCGCGATGGACTGGATCTCCGGAAAACCACCTCGGACCAGGTACTGGCGGACCTGGTTCTGCATCTCCGCTCGGGCTCTTGATCCATACCGTCCTGCGATAGGAATCTGGGCGCCGTGGAATCTCAGGTACTCCGCGAAGGACAGTGGAAAGACTTCTGTGGACAGCGAGCGCCCACGAAGGCTGGTGGCGATTTCAGTGCTCAGGAGCTTCGACGACGATCCCGTGATCCATACAGAGAGGTTCTCGGTGTCGAGGAGGCGCCGGATGAACATCTCCCACCCCTCGATCCGCTGGATTTCATCGAAGAACACGAAGCAACGCGCATCCTTCAGATGAGGAAACCGGGCGTAGTAGCAGTCCAGAATGACCTGGAAGTCCGCAGCCGTGAACGGGAGCAGTCTCTCGTCCTCGAAGTTCAGGTAGAGAATCCGCTGCTTGTCGATGCCTTCGGAAAGCAATGAGTGGATCCGCTCGAAGCACGTCCAGGTCTTCCCCACTCTCCTCATCCCGATGAGGGTCGAGGCCTTGCCGTCCACCTCGGCGAGGGGGAGGTCGCGTGGCGTCGGAACAGGAAGGCCTCGCTCCTGGAAGTCGTCAATGAGCCGGGTCAGCAGCTGGTCCATGGTGTTGTTTATCTCCCCTGACAAGACAAATCTCAAGCAATTTATCTCTCTGACAAAGACAATCGTCCCGTGTTCCGCGTCCTGCTTCTCGGGCAGGGCCGCAGCGGCCTCCAGCTCTTCCTCAGTACCGGCGATGACCACGAGGGTGCCGTCGAGGTCGAACAGAACGGCGTCGAGGGAGGGCGGAGGTCCCATGGGCGAGGGCGCGGGAGCATAACTGCTCCCCTGGTCGCGGAGAGCCTGGAACCTCCCGGGAATCGGCTGCAGCGCACGAAACCAGGTTCGTTTTCACACACGACGCGACCCACTACACTTCGCTCATCTCCCCCGGGGATGCACATCCTCGTCCGGGAACAGCTCGCGTTCGTACCGCCATGGCCTCCTCGAGGAGACTCTACTCCGCTCTTCTCGGTGCCTGCCTTCTCGCACCGTTCCTTCTTGCCTCGGATCCGCCCTCCCCGAACGAGGACGAGCGAGTCTTGCTGGACTCCTGGGGAGTCACCCTGGAGAGCGGCGAGGAGACGGGATGGACTCACACACGCTGCGTCGAGGAGGGAGAAGGGGAAGAGCTCCGCTATCGCCAGGAGTTCGAGTCTCGTGACCGATCACTTGTCAATGGCAATGTGAAAACGACTCGAACCGAGGCTTGGAGCCTGGAAGACTGCCGGGGCGTCCTGGTGCAGCAGTACTCTCGACGCGAAAGCGGAGAAGAAGCGGTTCTGTCCGAGCTCATCGTGAGCGGGAATCGTGCGGCGATCACCACCACCACCCTCGGAGTGTCCCGGGTGAGAGAGGTGGCCTGGGAAGAAGGTGTCCTCGGGAGAGAGGGAGAACGGAGGCTGTGGCGCGAGCAGGGCCTGGTACCGGGAACGACGTACTCGTACCGGCGTTTCTACATCAGCTTGGGGAGCGTGACCACCGAGACCATCACGGTCCTGGGTCCCGAGGAGACCGCCCTGCTCGACGGCCGGACTCGCCTGCTTCACCACGTCCTGCAAACCTCGGATGTTGCGCCCAGTCTGGAATGCCACTTCTGGTGGGACGACGACTGCCGTCTCCACAAGAGGACGTTGGAGGCCGGCGACTGGACGAACATGTGGCTCGAGGCGACCGAGGATCGAGCCAGGATGAGCGAGAACGCCGAGCTCCTCATCGATTCGTACGAACAGTCCATTATCGAGTGCGACGTCGACGTACCCACCCTGGCGCCGGCGGAGACGGTCCTGTACCGGCTCGAGCCGAAGAACCCCTCGATCCCGCTCCCCGAAGAGCTGATCAGCGACCCACGGCAGGAAGTGCTCGGGAGAGATGATCGGGGCGTGCTGCTCCGCGTGAAGGTCCTGGTCCCGGAGACGGGCCATGATCTACGCCTCGATCACGAATCCGCGGATTTGGGGGAGTTCCTGGAATCGAACTCCCTGATCCAAGCTGATCATCCGGGGTTGAGGGAGAAGGCGATCGAGGTCGTGGGCTCGGAGACCGATGCCTGGGCGGCGGCGTGCCTCCTGCGGCGGTTCGTCCACACCCATATCGACGAGGCCGACAGTTCGGTCGGCTACACCTCGGCCGGCAGGGTCTTCGAGAGCCGACGCGGCACCTGCTCGGAAGCCGCAGTACTGCTGGCGGCGATGGCGCGGGCGATCGGCCTTCCGTCGCGGGTGGCCTCCGGCCTCCTCTATGTCGAGGGCGGATTCGGTCCCCATGCATGGACCGAGGTCTGGATCGGGGGTGAGTGGTATGCGCTGGATGCCGCCTGGGGAGCAGGG
>CAYRXS010000102.1:0-22137 GCA_964428225.1 uncultured Planctomycetaceae bacterium | reverse complement strand
CAGTGGACGCCTCGCACCGTCGTGCTGAGTGAGGCTCGTGAGCGAGAGCTTCGCGGGCGGATCGACGAGCTCGACGACCTCGCCCTGCCGTGGATCGTGGAGTTCTCCTACCACGAGGAAATCGAGCCGACCCTGCCGGACGACGGCTCCGCGGCCGAGATCTTGCGCGCGGGCTGGGAGGCCCTGCCGGTGCTCCTGGAGGCCGTCGCCGATCCCGCGATCACGCCCGCGCGCCGCGCCTGGCTCCTCGCCTTGCTCTTTGACCTGACCGGAGTCCTCGATCCCTCCGGAGTGGAGGGCGTGCTTGGCCAGGCCGAGCGGATCCCCGGATGGCGGGGCTCCCGGGTGTTCCCCCTCTTCGATCCCTGGTTCAGCCCCCCCGGCGGAGGTCCGTCTCGCGAGGCGCAGCAATCCCTGGTCGAGGCCTGGAGCGAGCTCGCCTCTCTCGTGCGGGTCGAGCGAACCCGCTGATCGCCCTCAGCCCCCGATCTCGTTCACCGGCTCGATGAGCTGCGGGGAGAGGTGCTGGTACGCGGTCGTCTTGCGCTTCTGGTCGATGTCGTGGAAGACGCGCTCGACCTGTTCGGGGGTGAGGTCGACGACGGGGGCGACCTCTTCGGCGGAAACGCCGTGGTTGCGAGCGTACAGGCAGAGGTCCATCTCGCCGTAGGGCAGCGAGAAGTAGAACTCCTCCTGGGACTGGGACATCGAGTACGTGTCCGTCGTGGGAGGGCGGCGGCGGATGTCCTCGGGGACGCCGAGGAACTCGGCGAGCTGGTAGACCTGGGTCTTGTACAGGTGGGCGATCGGCTTCAGGTCCGCGGCGCCGTCGCCGAGCTTCACGAAGAAACCCTGGTCGAACTCGAGACGGTTCGGGGTGCCCACGACGGCGTAGTTCAGACGGTCCGCGTGGTAGTACTCGAGCATCTTGCGCACGCGCTGCTTGAAGTTGCTGGCGGCGACGATGCTCAGGTAGGCCTGGTGGGGGAGGCGGGCCGTCTGCACCTCTCCCTCGGGCGACTTCACGACGAGGGAGAAGAAACGAAGGCTCTCCTGCTCGACGAGCGAAGGCAGGACGATCTTGCACTCCCACCCCGGTCCGTACTCGGGAATCACCGTGCGGATCGCCTCGTCGCGGCGGCGGTAACAACCCACCGCGTCGAGAATCGGGGTGATGTTCTCCTCGATCGTCTCGATGCCGAGATGATCCACGAGCAGGCGACCCAGGGGCGTGGTCTCCCCCGAGGAATCGCGCTCGGGCAACAGGAGGGCGAACACCCGCTCCTTGCCCACCGCGCGCACGCTCAGGGCGGCGGCGACGCTGCTGTCGATCCCCCCGGAGACCGCGACGATCACGCCGCGACGGCGCAGCTTGCGGGCGAGCAGCTCGACCATCCGGGTCGAGATGCGATCGACCTCGGCGGCCGCGTCCAGATGAAGGGAGTCGGCAGAGAAGGGGGAGGGAGGGCTCATCGGGGATTCACTTTCTCGCGCTCCAGACGGAGCTTGTCGACCTTGCCCGCGGGGCTGCGCGGGAGGGCGTCCATGATCTCGACGTACTGGGGGACCATGAAGTCCTCCATGTGACGCGCACAATGACGGCGCACGTCCTTCTCCGTCAAGGTCGATCCCTCGCGAAGGGTCACGAAGGCCACGATCGCCTGGCCGAGGATGGAGTCGGGGATGCCGAGCGCCGCCGCCTCGCCGATCCCGTCGAGGGCGTGGAGGACGTTCTCGATCTCGCGCGGCGCGACCTTCTCCCCCCGCGATTTGATGATGTCGTCCTTGCGACCGACGAAGTAGAGGAAGCCCTCCTCGTCGCACTTGAAGAGGTCGCCCGTGTGGAGGATGCGCTCGTCCGGCGTCTGCCCGGGCTTCAACATGCGCTCGGTCGCCTCGGGCCGGCGCCAGTAGCCCTGCATCACGTGGGGTCCGCGCACCACGAGCTCGCCGACGACGCCCGGCGCCGCGGGATTGCCATCGTCGTCGACCACCCACGCCTCCGTGTTCGGCATCGCCTTACCTACGGAAGACGGCTTCCGATCGAGCTCCTCGGGCGGCAGATAGGAGACGCGCTTGCACTCCGTCAACCCGTACATCGAGAAGATGCTGACGTGGGGGAGGAGCTCGCGCAGACGCCCGATGTGATCGACGGGCAGGGCGGCGGCGGTGTTGCTGATGTACCGCAGCGACGAGAGGTCGTAGGCCGTGAGATCCATCTGCAGGAGGATCGCCAGCACGGTGGGCACGATCGGGAAGCCGGTGATCCGCTCCTCGGGAATCTTCGCCAGCACCGCGGCGGGGAACGTGAACGAGCGCTCCAGCACCAGCGTGCCCCCGAACTGCAGGGTCATCAGGAGCTGGTAGAGGCCGTAGTCGAACGAGAGGGGCAGGGCGCTCAGGACGACGTCGTCCGGCCGGTTCTCGAGATAGGTGGTGATCGACGTGGAAGCCGCCACCATGTTCGAGTGGGTCATCATGACCCCCTTCGGATTCCCGGTGGAGCCCGAGGTGTAGATCAGGGCCGCCAGGTCGTCCTCGGAGATCTCGACCGGCGGAGGGCCGTCGACCCCGGCGTGCTTGTCGAGGAGCTCGGACCAGCCCGAGACGCCCACCGACCACGGCTCCTTCGCAGCGTCGTCGATGTCGAGGGCGACGATCTGCGCGAGCTCGGGCGCTTCACCGTCGAGTCCGACGAGCCCCGCCAGCTTGCGGCGGTCGAGGATCAGCGCCCGCGCCTCGGAGTCGTTCAGCACGAAGGCGAGCTTGTCCAGCTTCATGGTGTGATTGAGCACCATGAAGATCCCGCCGGCCTCGAGCGTGCCGAGGATCGCGACCGCCGCCTCGTAGCAGTTGTCCAGGTGGATCGCCACGCGGTCTCCCCGCCGGATTCCCCGGGCGACGAGCCCATGGGCCAGGCGGTCGACGTCGTTCTTCATCTGGCGGTAGCTCGCCCGCGTCTCGCCGCAGACGAGGACGGTCTTCTCGGGGTGGGCTTCGACCGCGCGTTCCAGGAAGGAATGCAGCAGCACGGATCACCCCCCCCCGTTGTCGAGCTTGCCCTGGACGAAGCCCGCGATCCGCTCGATCGAATCCAGGTTCTCGGGAATCAGCTCCTGGTCGGCCACCGCGACCCCGAAGCCCTCTTCCAGGAACTCCACGAGCTCGAGCACGCCCGTGGAGTCGATCACCCCGTTCTCGAGGAGGGAGTCCCCGTTGCCGAGGCTCGGATCGTCCTGGCCGAAGAGGAAGCTCTCGGTGATGAACTCACGAATCTTGGTCGCTACCTGTTGCACGTCTTCACTGACTCCGGGGATCGTGGATGAACTGGCTCGCCACGAGCTGCGTCGAGAGCACGCCGACGAGAGCCATGTCGTCTCTCACTCCCAGCTCGGGAGCGGAGCTTACCTTGCGGACCAGGTTGCCCACTGCCTTCGGCTCGAAGATACCGAACTCGCGGATCCGATCGGAATCCAGCAGCTCGTTCACGTACTCGCGAGAAGCCCCCGCGCCGGGGGTCGGGAAGAAGCTGCGCGCATCCGGCGCCCGGTAGGGCTGCTTCGGGCGGGCCTTCACCGACGGCGGAACCAGATCGCCCGCCATGCGCTTGAGGATGTGCTTCTCGTCCAGGGCCTTCATCTTGAGCCGGGGGGGAATCGCGGAGGCGAGCTCGACGACTCGATGGTCCAGGAAGGGGAACCTCCCCTCCACCGAATGACTCATCGACATTCGGTCGCCTTGAGATGAGAGGATGTAGCCGGGCATGAGACCGGCCGTCTCGAGGTACTGGGCCTGGTGGAAGGGATCCCAGGCCTCGAAGCCGGAGGGGAGCATGGAGCGGAAGTCCTCCCGGGCGTCGTAACCCTCGAGCTCGGCCTTCACCGAGGCCGACAGCAGGCCCTTCAGCCGCCCCGTGGTCTCCCACCGCGGGAGGTGGGAGAAGAACGGGCTGGCCAGGTCCTCGGGACGGATCCGGAAGAAGCCCTCGAGGTACGCGCGGGGCAACGACTGGATGCTCCGCATGTACGGGTAGAGCCGCTTGAGCAGAAGGGGGCGCCACGCGGAGCCCGGCTCGGCCGCCCAGAACCGGCGGATCTTCGCCTCCTTGAAGATGTCGTAGCCACCGAACACCTCGTCCGAGCCCTCGCCGGTGAGGACGACCTTGAAGTCGTGCTCGCGCACCAGGGCGGAGAGCAGGTAGAGCGGGGCGGGGGCGGTCCGCAGGATCGGCTTCTCCGTGTGCCAGATGACGTTCGGGAAAGCCTCCGCGATGTCCTCGCGCGCGCAGACCGTCCGGTGGTGCTCGGTTCTCAGGTGCCGGACGACGTCGTCCTGGTACTCGCTCTCGTCGAAGTCGGCGTCCTTGAAGGCGACGGAGAACGTCTTCAGGGGGTTGTCGGTGTAGTGCCGGATCAGAGCGGTGATCAGGGACGAGTCGAGCCCTCCGCTCAGGTAGGCGCCCACGGGAACGTCCGCTCGGAGGCGCAGGCGCGTGGCGTCGACCATGAGGTCGAGCAGCTCGTCGACGTAGTCCTCCGCCGTTCGCCCGCGTTCGGGCTCCGCGTAGCCTAGCTCCCAGTAACGCCACACGTCGATCTTCCCGTCGCGCACGCGCATGGAGCATCCCGGCGGGAGCTCCCGGATCCCCCGGAAGACGGTCCGGTCGCCGATCGCGTGCCAGAACGTGAAGATCTGCTCGAGCGCCCTCGGGTCCAGCGCCCGCTCCACGCCGGGATGCTGGAGGATCGCCTTGATCTCGGAGGCGAAGACGAAGGCGCCGTCGACGACGGTGTAGTACAGAGGCCGGATCCCCATGCGGTCGCGGGAGAGGAACAGCTCACGGCTCCTCGCGTCCCAGACCGCGAAGGCCCACTGTCCGTTGAAGTCGTGCACGCACTCCGGGCCCTTCTGGCGGTAGCGGTGCAGGATGACCTCCGTGTCGGAGGTGGTGGCGAAGCGCTCGCCCGCGGCGATCGACTCCTCCCGGAGCTCGACGTAGTTGAAGATCTCCCCGTTGAAGACCAGGGAGAGCGCACCGTCGGCGTCGTGCATCGGCTGGTCGCCAGTGGCGAGGTCGATGATGCTCAGGCGCGTGTGGGCGAGCCCCGCCTCCCGGTCGACGTGGATCCCGTGCGCGTCCGGGCCCCGGTGATCCAGCACACGAGCCATGCGCTCGAGCAGATCACGGTTCGCTTGCTCCTCGGGGGGGCAGATGATCCCGGCGATGCCACACACGGTCGGATCTTACGTCTTTCGACAGGGGGGAACGATACGGAACAGGGCGCGGAGAGCCCGGGGAAGGGGCATTCTCTTCCGGTTTCATCGAACGGAACGCGTTCCGCGCTAGAGACCCATTCCGGGGGAAACGGATTCCGGGTGGCCCGCCGGAAGCCCGGGACTCCGGGTACGCCGTTCTCCGCGCGGAGGGAAGCGGGCCGGGCTATAGATCCGCCGCGCGGGGTTCCGATAGCCGCGATGCACATTCCTTTCGTACCCCTTTCGGACGCCCCCGTCCGAGCACGTTCCCGATCGTCTCCCCCCCGAGCGCGATGGCATCGCCAAGCTCGCATCTCCCGTCGGCTCCCGTCTATCTCGACGAGCCGCGGGGAACCTTCGGTCCGCGACAGTTCCTGGTCCGGCTGATCGGGTTCTGCGCGGGGATGATCGTCGTGCTCGCGGTCTGCCGGGCCGTGGCCCTTCCTCCGGGCGGGGGAACCATCACCGCCAAGGCCGGTGCCTTCCACCGGACGGCCGACCAGTACGACACGCTCTTCGTGGGTACGAGCCGTGTCTACCGGTGGTTCGCTCCCGCGGACTTCGACGAGCTCATGGGGGAATGTGGGTACGAGACGTCGTCCTACAACATGGGGGTCCCCGGCGCTTCCTTCTACGAGCTGCACTACGTCCTCCGGGATGCTCTCGCGCGTGGCGAGAACCTGAAGCGAGTCTTCTTCGAGTACGTGGAGGTGACCCCGCAGATCGATCCCCAGAACGCCTTCAAACCGCGGGTCGTTTACTGGCACGACGCGCAGGAGACCGCGCTGGCGGTGGAGACCGCTCTGCGTCTCGAGGACGATCGGACCCGGGGGCGGCCGTACGTCGAGGATCCACGCGGGGCGAATTCGCTGCCGGGGATGGCGTTCGGTGCCTGGCCCGATCACGCGCGCATTGCCTACGAGCACGTGAAGCACTTCCTGAGCCGAGAGTTCATGGTCGGATGCGGCAAGGACGTCGCGCGCGGTCTCCTCGGCCGCGAATCGCCCGAGGTCCAGGTGATGATCGATCACCAGGGATACCGATCTCTGGAGGCCGAGCTCGCCCGGTGCGAACGTCGGGGGTACCTCGAGAGCCAGTACGACTTCCGGCGGCAGAGCTTCCTCGAGGGGCGCGAGGAGTACCTTGCCCACGTCGAGGCCATGAAGGGCGACGAGCCGGTGTTCGGCGACACGGAGTGGTACAACTGCGACCTGGGCATCGCGCGGGACCTCGAGGTCGTCGAGCACGTCATCGCCGACGCGCACGAGGCGGGGGTCGAGCTCGTCCTCGTCGTCATGCCCGGCAACTCCCGCGACGAGGCGTTCACGCGCCGGCTCGTCGAGGAGCTCGGCGTTCGCGTTCTCGTGTACAACGACCCCGAACGGCACCCCGAGTTCTACGACCCGGACATGAGATTCGATTCGGGGCATCCCTCGGTCGGGGGGGCGGCGCGCTTCACGCGGCAGCTGGCGCTGGACCTGCTGAAGGAGGGCATCAGGTAGATCGTGCTGTTCCACACGTTCAACTTCGCCTTCTTCTTCCTCGCCGTCTTCGCGGTGTACTGGAGCCTTCGCACGAATCGCGCGAGGAAGACCTTCCTCACCCTCGGCTCCTACGTCTTCTATGCGTGCTGGGACTGGCGGTTCCTGTCCCTGATCCTGATCTCCACTCTCGTCGACTGGATCGCGGGGCGGAGGATCCACCTCGCGAAGACGAAGCGCGGGAAGCGACCCTGGATGCTGTTCAGCGTCGTCTGCAACCTCGGCATCCTCGGCTTCTTCAAGTACTTCAACTTCTTCCTCGAGTCCGCCGTCGACTTCATCGGGGTCCTCGGCTTCGAGGCGCACTACTCCACGCTGCGGATCATCCTGCCGGTCGGAATCAGCTTCTACACCTTCCAGACGCTCAGCTACTCGCTCGACATCTACTTCGGCCGTCTCAAGCCCACGAAGACCCTCCTCGACCTCGCGTTCTTCGTGGCCTTCTTCCCGCAGTTGGTGGCGGGGCCGATCATGCGGGCCGTCGACTTCCTTCCGCAGGCCGCGGAGGCGCGTCGGTGGAATCGGATCGATCTACGGCTGTGCATGGTTCTCTTCCTGATCGGCTTCTTCAAGAAGGCGTGCGTGTCGGACCTGCTCGCCCCCTACGTCGACGAGTACTTCGGAGCATCGAGCCTGATCGCCAGCCTCGGTGGAGCGGGGGGTCCCGGGCCGGCCGCTTTCGACCACCTCAGCGCCTGGGTGGCGATGATCTTCGGGATCGTCCAGTTCTACTGCGATTTCTCCGGGTACTCGGACATGGCCGTGGGTTGCGCGGGGCTGCTCGGCTACCGGCTGTACGTCAACTTCCACTACCCCTTCTTCGCGACCAACGTGGGCAACTTCTGGAGGCGCTGGCACATCAGCTTCACCTCGTTCCTGCGGGACTACGTCTACGTGCCGCTCGGCGGAGGCCGCGGGGGGATGATCCGGGTCGCGGTCAACGTGCTCATCACCTGGGGACTGGCGGGGCTGTGGCACGGGGCGAGCTGGACCTTCGTCACGTGGGGGGTCCTGAGCGGGGTCTTCCTGATCGTCTACTCCCTCCAGCGCCACGCGTTCTCCGGGCGTCGCGGACGCCGCGGATGGCTGGCCATTCCGTCGGTCCTGGTGACCGTCTTCCTGTTCGGGGCCAGCGGCATGCTCTTCCGCGGACTGAGCATGGCGGACGCGTGGCACGGGGTGCTGTCCCTGTGCTTCCTCGCCGAGCCCGGACCGAATCGCGTGGGCGGGGTGTACCTGCTCGGAGTCGTCGCCCTCCTCTACGCGGGCCACTTCATCTCCTACCGGGGCTGGAGCGAGAAGGTGTGGCGCCGGATGCCCGGGTGGACATTCGCGGTGGCCTACGGAGCCATGGCCGGCTTCGCCATCGTGTTCATGGAGTCGAACAACACTCCGTTCGTCTACTTCCAGTGGTAGACGGCCGCGCCTCACGCGTCGAGTCCCTGTTCCGTTCGTGACGAGGCTCGTGGGAGTCTCGCTGCGAGAGCGACTCACTCATCGAAACGCAGGTGCAGCTCGTGCTCGAGGGTCGCGCCCAGCTCGAGCTCCTGCCGGCGGATCCGGCCGTGCTCGGAGATTGCCTCGAGCCGGTAGACGCCGGCGGGAACCGGTCCGATCCGGTGGTCGGTGGCGGTCGAGGTCCGGGCGCGTCCGGACACGATGGCGGGTATCGAGCCCAGGCCCGCGTGGTCGCGTCCGGAGGCATCGAAGAGATGCACGCGGGCGCGCAGGGGCTCGCCCCGCGCATCCTCGGTTAGGACGTGCAGGATCGTCGAGCCCGCGAGGTGGAGCTCAACCTCGACTTCTTCCCCGGCCTCGATGCTCACCGGTCCCTCGATCGGACCCGCTTCCGTCGCACCGCGGGCGTTGACGAGGAGCTCGCCCGTGGGCAATCCCTCGTACCGGAATCTCCCCGAGGGATCGGTCTCGCAGAGAGTGAGGGGCTGCAGGATCCGTCCCTCCGGATCGCGCACGAAGATCGCGGCCTCCGGGACCGGGTTCCCCCCGGAGTCCAGCACCCGCCCCGTCAGGGTGCCGAAGCCGACGAGCTGGATGAGAACTCCGCTCGTGCGCTCGCCCTCGCGTACCACGACGTCGGTCACGACCGCCGCTCCGTAGGAAACCCCGGGTCGCATTGTCCGACCCGGCACACGCAGGCTGAAGGTCCCCGGTTCGAGCCCGGTGTGGAGGAAGCTCCCGTCCTCGTTGGTGACTCCCCCGCGGGCCGGTCCGTAGAAGGTGGGGCGAGAGAGCCCGGAGTCGCGCGTGAGCGTGATGCTCACTCCGGACGCCGGCTCGCCGTCGACGCCGATCACGACGCCTTCGATCGACCCCGTCGGCAGTTCGATGTCGAAGCGGTATTCGTCCCCCGGCGGGATCCGCGTGGGGAAATCCAGGCCCGGCGTGCGGTAGATCTGCCGGTGATAGAGGAGCACGACGTCGCCGGCCTGTTCGACCTGGAGCTCGTAAGTGCCGTCGCTCTCGACCTTCGTGTCGACGCGATCCGAGAAACCTCCGCCCGCGGGGACGATCGAGACCGAGCCGCCGGCGACCGGAGCGCCGGCCTCCGTCACCGTGCCGAACACGTAGATCGGTGCGACCCGCGGGGCGCCGAGCACGACGTGTACCGTGTCCTCGTCGATCACCTCGACCTCCGTACTTCGCGTGATGCTCGCGAGCTCGGTGAGATCCGAACCCTCGCGCTGGATCCGCTCGAGCTCCTCCTTGGTGGGGGGGGCGTAGACCGAGTAGGGACCGGCGGCGAGCGGGCCGATCTCGAACCCTCCCGCGGCGTCGGTGACCGCGGAGCCCGAGTCGCCGGCCAGGTTGGAGTCACAGTTGATGCGCCGCCCGGCGTCCGGCGCTCCGGCCTCGTCGTAGACCTCGCCGGTGATGGCGCCGCCCGCGGCGAGACGGAGCTCCAGGTCGTCGATCGTGTCCCCGGGCATCAGCTCCAGAGCGATCGTCTCGCTGGGGGCGTGCGCCTCGTGATCCGCGCGCAACTCGTAGACGCCGGACCGGACGTTCTGGAGCACGAAGGCGCCGTCGCCGCTCGTGCGCTTCTCGGCGACGGGCAGGCCCCGACCGGTGACCGGGGATCGCTCCGAGTCCGCGCCGGCGCCGGTCAGCACCACATCGCTCTTCGCCACCGGGACGCCCGCCGCGTTCCGCACGATTCCCGCCACCCGCGCCGCGCGCTCCAGCACGACGGTCAGGCCTTCGACCGGAACGGGGTAGTCGAAAGTCATGTCGTCGGGAGGGGACAGCCATCCGTCGGCGCGAGCCTCGAGATGCCAGGGTCCCTCGAACAGGCCCTCGACCTCGAAGCGACCGTCTTCGCTCGCGAACGCCGCGGCGAGGCGTTCCTCGGATCGGCCCTCGGGCCAGAATTCGAGCCGGAAAGAGGCGATCGGGCTTTCGTCGTCGCCCACCACGATTCCCGTCAGCGTGCCGGATTCGCGAAGCTGCAACACGAGGTCCTCCGTGCCTCCCACCACTCCGCTCCGCCGAGCGCGAAGGGATCGAGCCTCGGCCACGATCTCGTATTCGATCTGTTCCAGGCCGGTGAAGGAGAACTCTCCTCCTCCGTCGGCGAGAGTCTCCCGCCAATGCGGCTGGTCGGTTTGCGCGGCACCCCCTCCTGGCGCGCTCGGCGCGAGCTCGATCCCCGCCTCGACCGCGGGCGATCCGTCGGGGAGCAGCACGCGGCCGCGGATGGCCAGGCCGCGCTTCAGCTCCAGCACGAGGTCCTCGGTGGAACCGCCCGCCTCACCCCAGATGGTCTCGGTCCGCGCGGAACACAGGTCCTCGCGCTCGGCGGTGACCACCACGGGGCCGACGCGTGCCCCCACGATGCGGAACGCGCCCGTGACGTCCGTGTGTGTCTCTCTCCGCGTACCCGGCCCGAAGCCCATGCGGGGGTCGGGGGGCGCGATCCAGACGAGTGAGTCCGCCACCGGCTCACCGTCCTCGTCGATCACGCGGCCGGAGTAGTCGGCGCCGAAGCTGAACCGGAGCTCCTTCTCCACGAGCTGTCCCGGCTCGATCGGGATCCCGACGTCACGATTCGCCGCATAGGTCGGGGGATCGCCGAGCACGAAGTAGTCGTAGTGGGCGGGCAGCGCGCGGAATTCGGCGACGTGCTCGGAATCGGTGAGCGCGGTGCGGCGATGGAGCCCTTCGAACGAGAAGCCACCCCTCGGGTCGTACCCGCGCAGGTCGATCTCGAGCAGTGCGAGGGGCTTTCCGCCGTCCGTCGCCGATTCTGGTGGAAGGCAGCGTACGTGAAGACAGCCGCCGAGCTCGGGCTCCAGGATCACCTCCCTCATACGGGGCAGATCGATCGGGAGGCCGCGGTGCAGGTACAGGTAGCGGCCGTCGAGAAAGAGCAGCGCTTGCTCGGCCTTCTCGGGCAGCGCGAGACGAAAGCGGCCCTCGGTGTCGACCTCGGTCGATCTCGGCGCGATTCCGGTGAACCGCTCGACGTCCGGCCACCAGCGCGGCTCGTCATCGCTTCGCAGTGCGGGCAGGAGCGGATCGTCCCCCTTCGTGACGAAGGCCAAGACCGCGAGATCGTCGTCGATCGGGCTGGCGAGGGGGAAGACGATGCGGCCCTCCACCCACTGTCCTGCTCCCGATCCGACATCGTCCCCGACCGCCGGGGACCGCTCTGCCCGCGCTTCTCCGATCTCCGGACTCGTCAGCTCGTGAGCGACGTCCACGACATCCGGCTCCACGGTCCGATCCGTGGAGATCGACGGATCGTCGGTGCGCCCCGGAACGGCTTCCTCGTCCTCCCCTTCGCCTCTGAATGCCAGCCAGCAGAAGATCGCCATGGCGAGCACGAGCAGACCCAGCAGGGGGCCGAGCATCCGGTTCATGAGCTTCATCTGTCCGTCCTCTTCGGCGGGCTCGAAGCCCGCGCCCGCTCCGGCACTCCGGTCAGCCCTCAGTCTGACCGCTCCGCCGAGCCCTCTCGTAAAGAGTTGAGAACCTTCCGCGCAAGTGGGTGTAAGGGAGGGCCCCGACTGGCGGCCATCGGACCCGTGGAGTCGAACAGCACTCCCTTCGCCTACCTCCAGTGGTAGGCTGCCGCGACCGGGAGGCGGGCGCGCTCGGCGTCCTCCCCCGCCCCGCACCAGGACCACTGGAGCCATGAACCTCACGATCCTCGCGACGCTCGCCCTCTTCTGTTCCCCCGACTCCGGAGGTCTGTACGGCGCGGACCTCGACGTCCCCGCCTCGACCTCCGTCGAGGTCGACGGAGCGCGCTTCGGCGCCGAGGTCGACGAGACCGGGCCCATTGGCGGAGGCGCCGGGTATGCGGCGGGGCTCACCACGGGCGACCACGTCGTCACCACCCTCGACGGTCTGATCGAAGCCCTGGGCGCCGCCGAAGCGGGCGAGGTCGTCTTCCTGCCCGGCGACGCCGTGATCGACTGCACGGCGAGGATCTTCGTGGACGAGCTCGTGCTCGAGCTGCCGGGAGGCGTGACCCTGGCGAGCGATCGGGGGCGCGAGGGATCCCCGGGAGCCCTGATCTTTTCCGACGCCCTCCGGACGAGTCCCCTGATCCGCGTGACCGGACCCGATGCCCGCATCACCGGCCTGCGCCTGCGCGGTCCCGATCCGGAGCGACGCCTCGACCATCATCGCCGGTCCTTCCGGGAGGGGAGGGGGCGCGAGTACTACTACCGCTTCCCGGTCTCCGACGGCATCGAGTGCGCGCAGGATCGGCTCGAGGTGGACGATTGCGAGCTCGCGGGCTGGAGCCACGCCGCGATCCATCTGAAGGGCGGCGCGGGGCACCACGTCCACCACTCGTTCATCCACCACAACCAGTACCAGGGGCTCGGATACGGGGTTTGCCACGACGTGTCCGTCTCCCTCATCGAGCGCAACCTCTTCGACTGGAATCGCCACTCGATCGCGGGAACCGGCCGCGCGGGAAGCGGCTACGAAGCGCGCCACAACATCGAGCGCGGCACGTCACTCAGCCACTGCTTCGACATGCACGGGGGGCGGGATCGCAAGGACGGCACGAACGTCGCCGGCACGTGGATGAAGGTCACCCGCAACACCTTCCTGTGTCCTCGCTACGCGGTGGTGATCCGCGGGGAGCCGGAAGAGGAAGTCCGGGTGGAGGGGAACTGGTTCGTCCACAAAGGGCCTTCCGCGGCGGTGAAGGGCGAGCGGCGGACCGTCCTCGGCGCCAACGTCTACGGGGCGAACGCTCCGGTGCGCCGGGACGGGCGCTGAACCCCGCCAGCGGGTAGGCTGAGCGCCAGCCCGTTTCCGAGCTCTGTTTTCCGAGTCCTGTCGACCCGCCCCAGTGTCATGAGCAAGAGACCTCACCACCGCGTCATCCCGATCCTCATCCTCCTCGCCATCGGCTTCCTGTCCGGTTCCTGCAAGTCGGCCGTCTACTCCGTGAAGGAGAAGTTCGGCGTCCACAAGCGCGACATCCTCGTGGAGCGAGTCGAGGAGGGGCGCGAGGAACAGGCCGAGGCCAAGGAGCAGTTCCTCACGACCTTCGAGCAGTTTAAGCGGCTCACCCAGTACGACGGCGGCGAGCTGGAGGACGTGTACGACTCCCTGAAGAAGGAGCTCGGGCGGTGCGAGAACGAGGCCGAGGACGTCAGCGGTCGCATCGAGTCGATCGAGGACGTCGCCGAGGACCTGTTCGAGGAGTGGGAGGACGAGCTGGAGGAGATCCAGAATCCGGAGCTCCGGAGCAAGAGCCGCCACAGCCTCCTCGAGACCCGCGACCGCTACGACCAGCTCGTGACCGCCATGAAGCGGGCCGAGATGCGGATGGAACCGGTGCTCGTCGCCTTCAACGACCACGTGCTGTTCCTGAAGCACAACCTGAACGCGCGCGCGGTCGCCTCCCTGCAGGACACGGTCGTGGAGATCGAGGCCGACGTCAGCCGCCTGATCGCGGAGATGCAGCAGTCGATCCAGGAGGCGGACGACTTCATCGCGGCCATGGGAAGCTGACGGCCCGATCGCCCACGTCCCGTGGGCGAGCAGTGGCTTTCTGGACGAGAGCGCTGGCCGACGACCCCGAGCGTATCGTCTACTGTGCGGCCCGTGATGGGGGCTCCGACCTGTACGAGCCCCGCTCACCGCCCAAGGAGGATGGAATGAAGCTGAAGATCGTCGTCGTTGCCTTGACGTTGCTCGGAGGACTCGCCTGCCAGACCACGACGGAGCCGGAAGATCCGCGCGAGAAGTGGGGCGAGAATCCCATGGAGAACCCGGAGTTCAGGGAGGCCTGGATGGCGTCCATGGTCTTGGGCGAGGCCCACGAAGAGCTGGCAAAGGGAGTCGGCACCTGGGACATCGAGAGCAAGACGTACATGTCTCCCGGGGCCGAGCCGGTCATCGAGACCGCCTCCGCCGAAAGTCGAATGATCCTGGGCGGCCGCTATCTACTCGAGGAGTTCACGAGCGAGTTCGAGGGGATGCCCTTCGAGGGAAGGCTGCTGCTCGGCTACGACAATCTCACCGAGGAGTACGTCAGCGTCTGGTACGACAGCTTCAGCACCGGGCCCATGGTCGCCCGCGGAACGGAGGACGAGAAGGGCGTGATCACCCTCGTGGGGACCATAAGAGACGTCCTGACGCCCGAAGGTCGTCCCTACAAGCACGTCTCCTGGAAGGAAGGCCCCGATCGCATGGTCGCTCACATGTACGACACCACGCTCGACGGAACGGAGTGGGTCGTCATGGAGATGACCTACCGCCGTCGGAAGTAAGAAGGGCTCAGCGCCGGATCTCGAGCCCGACGATCACCGTCCGGCCCGCGGCGTCCATGCGGCTGTGGGCCGTGCGGTACTTCTTGTCGAAGATGTTCTCCAGGGCCACGATCAGGGAGACGCCCTTGGCGACGTCGAGGCCGCCGCGGATGTCGTAGACGGTGTAGCCGGGAAGCCCGTAGGTGCGCAGGAGCCCGGAGTCGGGATCCTGCGGATCGTCCAGGTAGCCCACGTCCCCGTTCAGCCGACCGTTGCTGATGTCGTCGTAACGATCCACGATGTCCGCGCACATCTCGAACCAGCCGTGCGTCGGGGATTCGGGGTTCTGGTACCGCAAGGTAGACAGCCAGCGCGGCGGGTGCGTGTGGCGCAGGGGCTCGTCACCGTCCGCGAACTCGAGGTCGCCGGAGTTCACCATGAACCCGTTCAACCAGGTCCAGTTCTCGAGCCGGTCGTGGAGCCGCGAGAGGTCGACGGCGGTCTCGACCTCGATCCCTGACACGTTGCCCTCGACGTCGTCGTCGACGACCCAGACGTACTCGTCGTCCTCGAGACCGTCCTCGCCGTCCCAGTCGATCTGATCGTCCGTTTTCTTCGGCTCCTGGAAGTTGCTGAACAGCGTGTGGTACACGGCGATCGACGTGCTCCACCAGTCGCCGACGGCGCGCGTGCCGATCTCGAACTGATCGCCGACGATCGGATCGAGCAATCCGCTGGTGGGGGCGAGGATGCCGTAACCCGTCCTCCGGTAACCGAAGCCCGGAGGGAACAACCGATAGCCGCGCGACCAGGACCCGTACATGGTCCAGTCGGGATTCATGTAGCGGACCACCCCGAGCCCCCCCGTCAGTGAGGTCTCGTTCCACGAGCCCCCCGCCGTGTCGGAGCGGTTGTTGTCCGAGGTCGAGCCCGGGATCGTCCAGAACAGGTTGTCGTCGGTCTTGTAGCGGAACCAGTCGACGCGGGCGCTCGCCACCACGCTCCAGTCGTCGTTCAGGAACCACTCGTCCTGCAGGTAGGCGCCGGCGTTCGTCCACGTGCTGTCGGGAGACGCCTTTTGCTCGCCCGTCGCCGGCGTGGTGATCGTGAACTGCTCGTCGTCCGGGCTCTCACCCTCGTCCACGTTGAGGTGAACGCCCCAGGTCAGCTCGTGGTCGCCCTCGCCCAGCGCCGTACTGGCCTGGAAGTCCGTGGACAGCGATTGCCAGCGCGCGACGCCCCGCTTCTCCTGATCGTTCCACACGCGGACGTCCTTCTTGTCCTGCCCGTAGACGGTCCACTTCATCGAATCGCCGGCGTCCTCTCCCTCGCGCCGCCAGGTGACGTTCAGCGCGCGCCGGTCGTTGTAGTTCATCTGCGTGGGGCGGTAGTACTTCGGCACGTTGTTGCGGTTGATGAGCTGGCTCGACACCTCCAGGAAGTCCCGCTCGCCGAGGGCGATCTCCGAGTTCAGGTCCCAGTTGTAGTCCTGGCCGCCCGAGGGGGACAGGAACCCGAGGTTGCCGCCGCCCTTCACGTCGTGCACGTCGCGAGCCGTGAAGCCGAGGCGGTAGCGGAACTCGGGTGTCGCCCCCCACACGTCGCCGCGGCCCATGAAGGCGTCGGACGAGCTCGCATAGGAGGTCTTCAACCGTCCCCCGTAGTCGAAGCCGCTGTCCGCGAAGGGGAGAGGAGGTCCTGCGGTGATGAAGTTGATCACTCCTCCCAGCGCGTTCGATCCGTAGAGCACCGAGGACGGCCCGCGCACGACCTCGATCCGCGCGATCGATTCCGCATCCACCTTGCCGTACATGTCGTCACCGGCATAGCCGCCCTCTCCCCAGAGCGTCGTCAGCGAGTTGCCGTCGATCAATGCGAGCACGTTGCCTCCCGACAAGCCCCGGATCACCGGATCCGACGACATGCCGTTGCGCTTCTCGACCCACACGCCGATCCGCTCGTCGAGCGCGTCGAGGGCCACGAGCTTGTTCTTCTCGTGCAGCTCCTGGTCGTCGACGAGCGTGACGCTCCGCGGCAGGTCGAAGATCTCCCGCGGGCCTCGCGACCCGGTGACGACGACCTTGTCGAGCTCGAGCAGGTCCTCGCCCGTCCTCGCCTCGTCCTGCTCGTCGGCGCCGGTCGCTCCGGCCGGGGGCTCGTCCCGCGGCGGGGGAGGGGAGCCGGTGGAATTCGGGTCCTCCGTGCTCGGGAGGCGGAGGGGGATCAGCGCAATGAGACCGGCTCCGAGAAGGGGATTCATGATCGTCGCCTCTGCAAAGATTGGGACTTCCAAGCGCCTCGACACCCGGGTCGAGGCGGGGATGGTAGCCGATCGGCGGGGCAACTGACGTGCCACGGGGAGGGGATCCCACGGCGGGGTATCGGGTCCGGGAACGGAGGGCGCCTGGCCGGCGCAGGATGGTGGAAAACCGCCCTCACGCTCCCGAGAGGGGGGGTTTTTGGGGCCTGGCGCGCCCCGCCCCACCTCGGGTGCTCGTGTCACGCAGCCGTGGCACGATCTGCCCCGTTCCGGGGCCGGGACGGCCCGAAAAACGAGGGCGAGCTACCCGGAGCGCGGGAACGTCTTTTGCTCTATCGTGTCCGCCCGGTCTGCGGACCGGCCACCCCTGAACGAGTCGAAATGCTCACCTGCACCCTCACCTGCGTCCTTCTGCTCCTCTCCCCCCAGGAGCCGACGAACACCGATCCCGTGGGGATCGATCCCGCCGCCCGAGACCTCGCCGCCGCCCGCTCCGCCCTCGCGGTCGGGGAGCCCGGCCGGGCCCTCGTGCTCCTGCGCGCCGCCCTCGAGGAGGCGCCCGGGGCACCGGAGATCCGCCTCCAGCTCGCCCGCACGCTGAACGAGCTGGGCAAGGCCGAGGAAGCTCTTGCGACTCTCGAGCCCGTCCTCGCCGCCCTGCCCGGCTCCGCGTGGCACCTGACCGAGAAGGGGCGCGCCCTGGTCCTGCTCGGGCGGCTCGAGGAGGCCGAGGCGGCCTGGCGCGAGGCCCTGCGCGTCTACCCGCGCGGGGGAGAGGCGCGTCTGCTCCTCGGCGACCTGCTGCTCGAGACCGACCGCGTCGACGACGCGGGAGCGGTGATCGAGCCCCTCGTCGCCCAGGCCCCGGACCGCAACGCCGTGGTCGTCCTGCACGCCCGGCTGCTCCAGGCGCGGAAGCTCGTCGCCGAGGCGGTCGCCCTCCTGGAAGCCCGGATCGAGGCCGGCGGGGAGGATCCGCTCCTGCGGCTCTCGCTGGGCAAGCTGCTCCTCGAGGAGGGCCGCGCCGAGGACGCCTGGTGGGCGGTCGAGCCCCTCGTGGACACCGAGCGCGATCCGCAGACCCTCGTCTTCGTGGCCCGGGTCGCGTTGCGCGCGGAGCGGGTCATCGAGGCGGTCGCCGTGCTCGGGGCGGCCATGCTCGTCGATCCGACGAACATCGAGGTGCTCGACGAGATCGGCGAGATCTTCGAGCACCGCCACGACCTGCACGTGCTGCTCGCGATCCAGCGCCTGGACGCGGACCTCTACGACGTGCGGGCCTGGAAGGAGCTGCTCTCCTCCCACGTCGAGGAGGGACGGGTCGCCCTCTACTTCGAGGAGGTGAAGCGCGTGCCCGAGGAGCTCCGCTCCGTCCCGCTGCTGCGCCTGGTCGAGGGCGAGGCCCTGCGCCGCGCCGGCCGCAACGCCGAGGCGCGGGTCGTCCTCGAGGAGCTCTGCCGGACGGAGGGCGGGGCCGCGGCGTGGTACCAGCTCGGCCTGCTCGAATACGCGGAGGACCGCTGGGAGGCCGCGGAGGCCGCCTTCGCCAAGGGGGCGCAGGGACGCTGGGCGGCCCAGGCCCATTTCAACCGCGGAGTGTGTCTCGACCGCTTGGGGCGTTACCGGGACGCCGTGGGGGAATACGAGAAGGCGACCGCCCACGACCCGGACTTCGCCGAAGCCTGGCTCCAGGCGGGACTGGACTACCGTCACCGGCTCGGGGACGCCGCCGCGGCCCGCAAGGCCTTCGCGCGCTACCTCGAGCTCGGCGGCGACGATGCGGAGGTACGGCGCTGGATGGAGGATCGACGATGAGGGTCTGGTTCGAGCGCGGCGGCCCGGTGATGTGGCCGCTCCTGGCCCTGTCGTTGATCGCCCTGGCCCTGATCGTCGAGCGCCTGCTCTTCTGGATGCGCGAGCGGCGGAGGCCGGCCGGCCAGGTCGCGGCTGCAGTCCTTTCCGCTCACCCCGCGCTCGAGAACGGAGACGACGAGCCGGACGTCGAGTTCCCGCTGCGGACGGAGGAGCGCCGGCTCGAGCGGGGCATGGCGGTGCTCGACACCGTGATCACCGCGGCGCCGTTGCTCGGTATCCTCGGCACCGTGCTCGGGATCATCGATTCGTTCGAGCTGCTCTCCGCGCGGAGCGTGCAGGATCCCCTCGCGGTCACCGGGGGAGTGGCCAAGGCTCTGATCACCACCGCCAGCGGGCTGGTGATCGCCCTCGCGGTGATCTTCCCCTACAACTACTTCCGGACCCTCGTCCGTGATCGGCTCGGCGAGATGGAGCACGAGATGCGCCGTCTTTGCGGGAGGAGCGAGCCATGAAGCGACGGGGTCACGCCGGAGCGCCGCGGCTCGAGATGCTTCCGCTGATCGACGTCGTGTTCCTGTTGCTCGTCGTGTTCATCTACTCGATGCTCACGATGGTGCGCTCCTACGTGATCCCGGTCGAGCTGCCCGAGCTGGGCACCGGCGAGACGCGCGATCTTCCCTCGGTGCTCGTCGTCAGCCTGGAGGCGGACGGACGTCTCATGGTGGGGGGGGCGGAAGCCGAGATCGACGGACTGAAGGAAACGGTGGCTACACTTCGCGACGCGAATCCGGAGCTCGAGGTCCTGGTGAACGCCGACGCGGCCGCGCGGCACGGCGACGTGGTGCAGGTGTTCGACCGCATCCGCGCCGCGGGGCAGGACCGCGTCCTGATCGTGGGGAGGCCGGACGATGAAGAGTAGGACTCGTCTGGCCATCGGGGCGACCGTGTCGCTCGTCGTGCACGGTTTGCTGTTCGGCGCCGTTCCGTCGTGGGACGGCGAGGGCGAGGACGTCTCCACCGGCCCGCCGCCCTCGAAGTCGATCGAGGTGATCACCGTCGATCCCGAGATGGTGCGCGAGATCCTCCAGCCGGAGGTGCGGCCCTCGATGCCGTGTCTCGTGGAGGCCAGCGCGCCGCACGCGCCGCGCGAGCTGCCCGACTGGCCGACGATTCCCGTCGCGCGCCCCGAGGAGTATCTCGAGCCCGACCTAGATCGCACGCTCGTGCTGCCCCGGATGGACGTGGTGACTCCGAGGACGAAGCCCCGCGTGGAGCTGCTCCGCCCGATCTCCGACACCCCGGTGGTCGACGTCGCCCCGCCGCCCGTTCCCGAGGCCGCGCCCGTCGCGCAGGATCCGACGGATCCTCCGCGCCTCGAGGACCTGACGGGCCTCGTCCTTCGCCAGGAGCCGCTCGCCTACCCGCCCCAGGCCCTGCGCCGCGGCATCGAGGGCACCGCCTCGATCGCGGTGGAGGTCGGCCCCGACGGCCGCGTCACGAGCACCCGCGTCCTGAAGAGCAGCGGCAACCGCGTCCTCGACCGCGCCGCCCAGCGCAACCTGATGCGCTGGCGCTTCGACCCCGCCGCCGTGAAGGCCGCGAACCGCGGCCAGGTGTTCCGCCAGGACGTGCTGTTCCAGATCGACTGATACCGAACCTGGCTCAGTATCCCAGGAACAGATCCAGCGCGTTCGACGGCACGAACGGCTGAATGCCGCCGAAGTGCAGGGCCTGGGTGAATGCTTCGAATCCCGCGAGCACCATGTCCGACGGAATGGGAATGTCGAACGTGGCGACGGGACCGCTCAGGGGAACCTGGCCGAGCAACTCACCATTGGGGTCCGTGAAGTCCACGAGGACGATCTGCGCCGCGCCGAGCGCCAGGGTGAGCGGCGCCGCGTAGCCGACGAGCAGAGTGAAGTCGTGCCCGCTCGTCCCGCCGAGATCGACGATGCCCCGGTACGTGCTTCCGAGCAGGGGGAGGGTGCTCGTGCTGTAGCTGGCCGGGTTGATTCCGCCGGTGCGGAACGTGACCGAAGCCCATGGCACCTGGGCGGACACGTAGGCCGCTCCGGCGTCGTTCCCGAGCTCGTCCTCCGCCCATGCGCCGATCAGGGCCACATGGCCGGAGAATGCCACGCCGTGGCCGAACCTGTCGTCCACCCCGGCATCGGCGGCCTCGAAGAGGATCTCCTGACTCCAGATGCTGCCCGTGCGTGCGAAGAGGTAGGCAGCTCCCGTGCTTCCGTTCCCCAGGTCGTCGAATTCCGCTCCGATCAGCGCCTTCTCGCCATCGAGCGACACGGAGGAGCCGAAGGCGGCGCCGGTGATCGGGGAGCCCGTCAGGACCGCCTGGTGGCTCCACGCGGTACCGGATCGCGCGAACACGTAGGCGGCTCCCGCAAGGGGCCAGATCGCATAGGATCCGGTAGCGCCCACGAGAGCCGTGTCGCCGTCGATAGCTACCGACCCACCGAAGTATTCCCAGGCCGACCCTCCGGGGGCGACGAGCTTGGCCTGCTGGCTCCACGTGGATCCGGAACGGACCAGCACGTAGGCAGAGCCCGACGCGGGGCCCGCATCATTGTCCCCCTGTCTCCCGACCAGTACCGTATCGCCATCGAGGGCGACGGCATCGCCGAACTCGTCATTGGGCGATCCGTCGGACGCCACGAGCTTTGCTTGCTGCGTCCAGATCGACCCGGACCTCACGAACACGTAGGCAGCGCCCGGCTTGCCCCCTGGGCCGGGCGTGCCGACGAGCGCGGTGTCGCCGGAGAGGGAGACGGACCGCCCGAACCCATCGCCCAGGAGAGGAGTGCTCGGCGTCAGCTCCGCCTGTTGGCTCCAGCTCGTCCCCGACCGCACGAACACGTAGGCGGGATCCGCCGGGCCCCCGGCCATGTGGGGCGCACCGACGAGGGCCGTGTCGTCGCAGAGGGAGACGGAGCGGCCGAACTGACTTCCGGCGGCGGCGAGACTCCCGGTGAGCTTGGCCTGTTGCACCCAGCTCGCCCCGGACCGCACGAACACGTAGGCCGAGCCGGACATGTGGCCCTGATCATCGTCCCAGTGCGAACCGATCAGCGCCGTATCACCGCACAGCGAGACCGAGATCCCGAATGCGTCGTCCGCCGCGGCATCGCTCGCCGTGAGCTTCTTCTCATACCCCCATTCCCAACCACGCTGCGCGTGCACCGCCGAACCGAGGCAAACCAGCACGCCCAGGAAGAGTGCCGCGGACCGAACGAGGCGGACGCACCTCGGTTTCGAGGGGTATTGCCGTAGGTGGTTCTGCATCGGAACGCCTCCCGGTGCTCGCGAATCAGTATCCCAAGAACAAGTCCAGCGCGTTCGACAGAGCGAAGGGCAGCACACCGCCGAAGTGGAGGGCTTGTGTGGACAGCTCGAATCCGACGAGCGCGGCGTCGTCCGGAATGGGGACGTAGAACCGGGCGGTGGGGCCTTCCAGGGCTAGCCCGCATCCCTCACGAGTGACGGCGCCACGGTCCTTTGGGCACACCTG
>CAYRXS010000101.1:13369-22203 GCA_964428225.1 uncultured Planctomycetaceae bacterium | reverse complement strand
AACAACAAACCCACCGAGACCCTCAGAGACGGCAGCCTCAAGGCGACCATCTGGAAGAACGAAGGCGAGAAGGGCCCCTTCTTCAGCGTCAGCCTCACTCGGATCTACACCGACGACGCCGGCAACTACCACGACAGCGACAGCTTCAGCGGCTCCGAGAGGATAGGTGCGCCAAGGGGCCTATCGAGGCTAGTCCTCCCATCTGCAAGCGGCAAGCCTGGACCCTCTGGGGCGGTTTCCGCCGTTGAATCCCGCCCTCACTCGTTCTTCTGGCTCTCCCAATCCCCTTCAACTGGTCCCTTGGCGCCCCCCGAGCAACCTGTTGGCGCACCGCGAGCCGCGGCACACGTGGCAAGGCAGGTCGGCCATCGCCCCGTCGTCCATGCTCCGGGCGAGGGAGAGCTCCTCGGCCGCGCGGCCCCCGCCCCGCCCCGCCCCGGGGGGGGCGGGGGGGGTGGCCGGAGACGGCGGGGGACTTGGAGCCGAGGGCTCCGCAAGACGGGACGGAGGGCTTGCAACCGTCCGGGTCTTCGTGGGATCCTCCGCGCGAGGGCGCACC
This sequence comes from uncultured Planctomycetaceae bacterium, assembly GCA_964428225.1. GTDB lineage: Bacteria > Planctomycetota > UBA1135 > UBA1135 > JBFMCU01. Next base: position 21,644 of record CAYRXS010000101.1, on the reverse strand, counting down.
ATGCTCGTCGAGCTCACCATCCGGGACCTGGCCTTGATCGAAGGGGCCGAGCTGTCGCTCGGCGAGGGGCTCAACGTGCTCACCGGGGAGACGGGGGCGGGCAAGACGCTGCTCGTCGGGGCGATCGAGCTCCTGCTGGGACAGACTCCACGCGGGGGAGCGGCGCGGTGGGTGCGGAAGGGGGCGAAGGAGGCGCGGGTCGAGGGGCGCCTGCTCCTCGACGACCCGGCGGTGCTCGCCCGGCTCGACGAGGCGGTGGAGCGGGAGCTGCCCGACTTCCTCGAGGACTGGCGGGAGGCGACGGCGAGCGGGGAGGCCGAGCTGATCCTCGGTCGCACGATCACCGCCGAGGGTCGCACGCGCGCGCACATCGACCACCGACCGGTGACCGTGCGGGCCCTGCGCGCGCTCGCGCCGATCGCGGCCGAGATCCACGGACAGAACGATCACCAGAAGCTGCTCGATCCCGCGGAACAACTCCGGCTCCTCGACGCGTTCGGGGGGCTCGATGCGCCACTCGAGGGGTATGGAGAGAAGCGTCGCGTCTGGCTCGACCTCCTCGCCGAGCACCGGCGCCTCGACGACGAGCGCGGTTCGCGGCGCGATCGGCTCGAGCTGGCGCGGTTCCAGCGCGACGAGCTCGCCGAGGCGCGGCTGGATGCAGGAGAGCACGCGCGCCTCGCCGACGAGCGCGGAATGCTACGCGGAGCGGAGGAGTTGCGCACGGACCTCGGGCGGCTCGCCGAGGAACTGCTCGCCGCGGAAGACGCGGTCGCGGGTCGGCTGGGGGCGGCGCAGCGCACGCTCGAGCGCTGGGGCGAGCTGGTGCCCCGGTTGGCGGGCACCCTCGAGGACCTGCGCGCGGCCGAGGTGCACGTCGAGGAGGCGGGGGGCGTCCTGGGCTCACTCGCGGAGGACGTCGAGGACGATCCCGCGCGGCTCGCGGTCGTGGAGGAGCGACTGGCGGAGCTCGAACGGCTCGAGCACAAGTACGAGCGCGACGAGGAGGGATTGCTCGAGTGCCTCGACACGCGCGAGCGCGAGATCGCGGAGCTACAGGCGGCCGAGGAGGACCTCGCGGGGCTCGAGGAGAAGATCGCGATTGCGCGGCGAGAGCTCGAGAAGGCGGCGGCGAGCCTGGCGAAGAAACGACGCTCCCTCGCACCCGGCCTGTCGGCCGCGGTGAAGGCGGCGCTGAAGGCGCTCGGTCTGGCGCGGGCCCGTTTCGAGCTTCACTTCGAGCCGCACGAAGGCGAGGACGAGGCGCGATACACCGCGACCGGCAGCGAGCACGTGGAGTTCCTGCTCACCGCGAACCCCGGCGAGGAGCCCCAGCCCCTGCGGCATGTGGCCTCGGGGGGGGAGGCGGCGCGCATCATGCTCGCCCTTCGCACCGTTCTGAGCGCGGGCGACCGCGGCCGCACCCTCGTGTTCGACGAGATCGACGCCGGGGTGGGGGGGAGGCTCGGCCCCGAGGTGGGCTCGCACCTGCGCGCGCTCGCGGGGAACCACCAGGTGCTCTGCGTCACGCACCTTCCCGCGATCGCCGCCCGGGCCCACGTGCACCTGCACACGGCCAAGGAGGTCCGCGGCGGCCGCACGCGCACCACCGTCGCCTCCCTGCGCGGCGACGAGCGCGTGACCGAGGTCGCGGACATGATCTCGGGAGGCGCGGCGCACGAGACCGCTCGCGCCGAGGCACGTCGTCTTCTCGAGATTCCAGGGTAGGGACGGGTTCCCGGAAGGCGATCGCGACCCCATACTTGCCCGACCGCGCCAGGGCGAACCCCGGAAACGGCGCGAGAACCGATGCGCGACGCAGCCGAGCACCCCGTCGACGGAGGAGAGGACTCCGACGCCCCCCCGGCGCCGTCTGTCCGGTACGTGTCCGTCTACGAGAACCGCACGGCGGGCGACGAGGGCACCTGCCTCCGGCCGCTCGGGCTGTGCGAGCTGGGGGGGAGCTGCGACTCGTGCTGGTACGGCCCGGACCACCCCCGTCACCGGCGAGACGGCGAGGGCTGAGCCCGCGCTGCGGTATCATGGCGCGCGCTGGAGCGGAGGCTCGCGTGGACCGGAGAAGAGCGCCCGACACCGTGTGGATGTCGTTCGTGATCGCGGCGGGGGTCGTGATGTCGGGTTGTGCGGACGACGGCGCGGAGGTCGAAGACCCCGAAACGGTCGAGACCGCCGCGGACGTCGATCCCGGCGCCTCGAACGACGACCGGACGCCGCTCGACGGCGCGTCCTTCTCACGGAAGGGCCTGGTCGCGGAGGGACGGCCGGTGATCACGGATCTCGCGGTGTTCGCGGGCCGGCTCTACGCGACGGCGAACACCGATCCGCTCCACGCTTCCGGGGCGGGCGTCCGCTCCACGGAGGACGGCGAGACCTTCGAGGACGTCCTGGACGATCCCGCGAGCCAGGGCTTCCTCCGGCTCCGCGTGATCGACGGAACGCTCTACATGCCGGAGGGCGATCCCGAGGGGTACGATCCGGGCCACGTCTGGACGAAGGTCGACGGCGAGGATCCGGTCCGGACCGCGGTCGCCCGCGCGGTGCACACGTTCGACGTCGCTCGCTTCGGGGACGACCTGCTCTGCGCGAACGGCATGATCGGCGGCTCCGGCTCCCTCTGCTCCACGCACGACGGAGGCGAGACCGGGTGGCGCGAGGTGGAGTCGACGCCGTACAAGCGGTTGAAGTTCATGGCGGTGCAGGGAGACCGTCTCTTCGTCTCCAAGCGAACGGTCCAGACGCCGATCGACTACCTGCGCTGGGACGGCGACGTGGACGACCACGACGGGCAGCCAGTGGACGCGGTGCCCGGCGAGGCGAACACCTGGCGCTGGTACGTGACTTCGGAGGGGCGGCTGTACTGGTCTTTCATCGCGGACGAGGGGCACGAGGTGCGCTACACCGACGACGGCGAGACCTGGGTCGAGGTGGAGGACCTCGCGGGCCGGCTCACCGCCGACTTCGCCGAGCTCGACGGCGATCTGTACGCCCTGACCGAGGAAGGGCTGTTCGGCTCCGACGATGGCGAGCACTTCCGGCTCGTCGCCCCCGCGCCCACGGCCCTCACCTTCGGACCCGTCTACCGATCCGGCGGCTACAACGCCGAGGCGACCGCGTCGATGACCGTGTTCGAGGGGCGGCTGTGGTGCGGCTCCAGCACCGACGGGCACCTGTACGTCGTCGACTGAAGCTCCCGCGCGGTCACTCCGGCTCTCGAGGGCCGGGCCAGGTGCACTTCAGGACGGGCCACGACATGACCACCAGACCCGCCAGGTAGATCGTCCACGGGAAGGCGGTGGGGCGCAGATCGTTGAGCTCCTCCGCGGTCGCGGGCAGGGCGGCGATCGCGTCCGCCATGAAGGTGTAGAGCACGATCCCCATCCCGACGAAGGTCGAGACCCACTCGATCGCGCGCGGGCGGATCTTCCGACCCCGGGCGTCCGCGACCACGGCGAACGCGCCGCCGACGATGCAGACGAGGGCGATCAGTACCGGGCTGAGGACCGGACCCCACCAGGGAAGCGGGATCAGGAACAGGATGTCCGTGTCCAAGAGCGAGCGGGGCCAGTCGAGGAACACCCTCAGCCACACGTAATAGAAGACGTCCCAGAGACCGAAGGCGAAGAACGCGTAGCCCAGCCGGCTCTGCCAGCTCCGGCCCACGGCCCAGCCGACAAACAGCAGCATGAACAGCGTCGCCGCCTCCCGCGAAAGCTCGACGCCCGCGATGTATCGATCGAGCGGCGGTACGTCGCGGACCAGGTCCTCGATACCGAAGTAGCCGCGCAGGTAGACGACCACGGAGGCCTCCACGCAGGCGAACGCGATTGCGAAGAGGCCGACGGCCAGGAATCTGCTGCCCAGGGATTTCGTCATCGGAGGGGATTGTACGCCGTACACTGACGACGTGACGCCCGCTTCTCCAGTGCCCTTCGCCGGCTGCTTCTCTTCGGACGCGGATCGCCGGCTCGTGTTCGTCGGGCTCCCGGACGACTCGCGCTCCTCCTGGCGGCACGGTCCGGCCGCGGGGCCGGCGCGGATTCGCGAGGCGTACGACGGCGTCGGCTACAACGCGACCACCGAGTCGGGCGTGGACCTGTCGGAGGCCGTGCGCGACCGGGGAGACGTCGAATCGGGCGCCGACTGGGCGGAGACCGCCCACCGCTACCGCGAGGTCGCCGAGGAGCTCCTCCGGGCGGGACGGGTGCCGTTCTTCGCCGGAGGGGATCACGCGGTGACCGTGCCCGTCCTCGAGGCGCTCGCCGTCCTGGAGCGGCCCGTCCACGTCGTGCACGTGGACGCGCACCCGGATCTGTATCCGGAGCTCGACGGCGATCCCTGCTCGCACGCGTGCACCGCGGCGCGAGCGCTCGAGATGCCCCACGTCGCGCACGTCACCCTCGTCGGCGTGCGCACGATGAACGAGGTGCAGCGGGGCGTGGCCGAGAAGCACGCCGACCGCCTGACACTGATCGAGGCCACGGACGTCGGCTGGAGGCTCGAGCAACCGGACTCCGTTCCGATCGGGGCCGCGGTCCACCTCTCCATCGACCTCGACGGCCTCGATCCCGCCTTTGCGCCCGGGGTCTCTCATCCCGTGCCGGGAGGGCTCTCCTCCCGCCAGGTGCTCGACCTGATCCGCCGCGCCCGCTGGGAGCTGGTGAGCATGGACGTCGTCGAGCTGAACCCCGACCGGGACGAGGGCGATCGCACCGCGGTGCTCGCGGCGCGTCTCCTTCACGAAGGCATGGGATACGCCGCCGCCTCGCGTGCTCCCGAGTAATCCAGATCGATACCGACGCCATGTTCCGACGCATCGCCCTCCTCTCGTTCGCCGCCGCCCTTCCCCTGGCCTGCGCCGTGGTCCCCGCGGTTCCCGACGTCGGTCCGGTGCCCGAAGCCCTCCGCGCCGAGCGCGAGCTCGATCCCTTCTACCGCAAGCACACGTCGGTGGCCGGGTTCCCCATCCTCGGGTCGGCGAAGGTCTCCGACGCCGCCCTGCGCGAGGCGGCGTGGGTCGTGCGCCACGTGCTCGAGGGGCGCGACGACATCCTCGTCGCGCTGACCGAGAACGACGTGCACCTGACGGTGATGGCTTACGACGAGTACACCAGCGACGTGCCCGAGCACCGCGACCTGGAGCCGCGCGTGTTCTGGGACCGACGCGCGAGGGGGCTGGGGGGCTCACCGGTGAGCTGCGCCGAGGAGAATCTGCTCTGCCATCCAGGCGATCCGTACTCGACGGAGAACATCCTCATCCACGAGTTCGCGCACATCGTGCACGGCTCGGCGCTGAGAACCCTCGATCCGACCTTCGACGAGCGCCTGAAGGCCGCCTACGCGCGGGCTCTCGAGAGCGGACGATGGGAGGGCACCTACGCCGCCACGGATCGCAGCGAGTACTGGGCCGAAGCGGTGCAGAGCTGGTTCGACGACAACCGCGAGAACGACTCGCTACACAACCACGTGAACACGCGCGCCGAGCTGCGCGAGTACGATCCGGCCCTCGCCGCCCTCTGCGAGGAGGTGCTCGGGGATCGCGAGTGGCGCTACGTGAAGCCCGCCCGGCGAGCCCGGGGAGACCGCGCGCACCTCGCCGGCCTCGACCTCGACGACCTGCCGCGTTTCGAGTGGCGCGACGAGCCGATCCCGGCCCGGCCGCGAGTCTCCATCCAGACCGCGCTGGGCGACATCGAGGTCGAGCTCGACTACGAGCGCGCGCCGGTCACCGTGGCGAACTTCCTGCACTACGTGCACCAGGGCTTCTACTCGGACGGCACGTTCTTTCGCGTCGTCACGGCGGACAACCAGCCCGACGACGCCGTGAAGATCGAGGTGATCCAGGCGTGCGCCGATCCCGCGCGGGAGGACGAGCTCCTTCCCCCGATCTCGCTCGAGCGCACGCGCGACACGGGGCTGCGCCACCTCGACGGCACGCTGTCGATGGGGCGCTTCGGGCCCGACACCGCCCAGCATCACTTCTTCATCTGCGTCGGCGACCAGCCCGAGCTCGACTTCGCGGGCAAGCGCAATCCGGACGGCCAGGGCTTCGCGGCCTTCGGGCGCGTCGTGGAGGACATGGACCTGGTGCGCCGCATCCAGAAGATGCCCGCCGAGGGACAGACGCTCACCCCGCCGGTGAGCATCCAGCGCGCGATCCGGTTGAACTGAACGACGATCATGGGGAGAAGCGACGAAAGACGAGGAGTGGCTCGCCGCGATCTCCTGCTCGGACTCCTGGCGGTGGTTCTCGGAGTGGTGGTCCTGTGGGGAGCATGGGCCGTGCTGGGACCCTCGGGAGCGAAGCCCGATCGAACGTCTGGCGAGGAGGGCTCACCCGTTTCGTCTCTCCGCGAGAGTGAGCGAGAGAAGCCCGAAACCGGAGAGGAGGGTCGGATCGCCTTGCCGGAGATGGAGATTGCGGAACGGGACGCCCGGACCGAAATCCCCGATGACGCCGCGCGTCGCGCCGTCCTACGCGTGCGCGACGAGGCCGGCGTGCCGATTCCGACCGCGAACGCACGGTGGGCCGGTCACCCCGAGCCGCTCGGTGCCGACGGGGAAGGAACGATCACCCTTCAGGTGGAAGAGCTCGATGCCCACGATCGCAAGTTGCTCGTACTGGCGGCGGGATACGGATCGCGCCTCGTACGCTTGCCGCCCCTCGATCAGGTCGTCGTGCTCGCCGACGACGTGCCTTTTCTCTTGGAGATAGTCTGGGACGACTCGGGAGAGCCCGTCGTCGGAGCCGCGGTCCGTCACCGCCATCTGCTGGGAACCCCGGCATGGTGGCTCGACGGCATGTACGCGAGTCTCGACCGGGAGTGGACGACGGATTCTTCCGGCCTCGTGGAGGTACCGTTCCCCTGGAGGGGAGACCGGTTCATTCGGTACGTGCAGATAGAGATCGAGCATCCCGACGGGGGGCGGCTCCTCGTGGATACCGAGGAGCTCGGGGATCCGACCCCTCCGGAGGCGAGTGGGGCCTCGTCGACCGACTTCGTGCAACGGATCGCCCTGCCCCGGCTCCTGCCCTGCATCTGGTTCGAATTCCGAGACGTCGAGGGTAGGGTCCTCGGCGGGCGCGAGGTGCAGTTCGAGCCGAATGGAGAAGTCGCCCTTCCCGAGACGACCGACGAGGAGGGGCGAGTCCTCGTTCGACTGCAGGTGAAGAGCGAGTACCTGGATCCGGCGGTCGGCTACTTCGTGACGATCGATCTCGGTGCGGGTCGCACGTGGGTGCACTACGCCGAAACCCCTCTGGAGCTCGATTCTCCGTCCGAGGTCCTCGTCACGACCGCCTTCCGTGACATCGTGGTGCGCGTGGACCATGCGAACCCTGCGGTCTTCTCCGCGGCCACCGCCATGGGGCAAAGATACGGCCGCGACCACCCCGGTCGGCCCCCGTTGTTCTGGTGCCATCCCTCCAGCTTGAAGCGCTTCGGCTGGGTTCAGATCGGTGCGAATGGCCGCGCCATTCTTTCTTCGGGCTTTCAGGGCTCCTCGACCGTGCTGCTGGTGCGACACGACCCTTCGGGGATGATCGTCGCGTGGGAGGAGGTAGGACCTCGGACCGAGGTCACCGTCGCTCCTGGCGACGACTGCCTGCTCACGATCCAGGCCTCGGACGGAGCGACATCGGCGCCCGGCGTTCTCGAGCTCTCCCCCTGCACTGCCGATGGGGACGACTTCTCCGAACAGACGTACCGACGTCGGCCTCGGGTTCCGCTCTCTTCGCTGCCGGTCGCGCTGACGATTCCCCAGGGAACCTACCGGACAGTCGTCTTCCTGGGGGATTCGAGCAGCCGGCTCCCGGAGATCGCCGCCCTCGAAGCTGCCGTGACCGCCACGCTGGAGCTACCCACCCTCGCGGAGGTTCGAGGAGAGATCCGCGGTTCCCTCTCCGGCCCGATCGAGAACGCGTCGATCATGCCCTCTCGCTCGGGCCTGCGATCAGATCGCCACGGTGCGTTCCTGCTTCAACTGCCGATGTCGGAGCTGGAAGAGACCGGGATCTACATCGACATGCCGGATGGGTTCCCCTCGGTCCGTGTATCGAGATCGTCGCTGCCGACGGATCTCGACGCCGAAATCGTCACCATCGAGCGAGAAGAAGCGAAGCTGGTGCTTCATCAGGATCCCGCCAGCCCGCTGGCGGGAATCTACCCGGTAGGCATCGTGGGGCGCCCCCACGGGGGCGCCGGGCCAGGGGGGAAAATACACGAGCGTATCTAGCTCGAAGCCGAAGCTCGCCGGG
>CAYRXS010000101.1:0-13359 GCA_964428225.1 uncultured Planctomycetaceae bacterium | reverse complement strand
GGGCTCACTTGGCCCCCCGCCCGCGGGGGGGGGTTTTTCCCGCGGTGGGGGTGGGGGGGCCCCCCGGGGGGGGGGCCCGGGCCTGGGTGGAAATTCCACGAGCGTATCTCGCTCGAAGCCGATGCTCGCCGGGAGCTCCTCGTCCCGCCGGGCGCCTATCGCATCCAGCAGGGCATGCTCGATCTGCGGTTCGATATCGGCCGCAACGAAGAGCGTCGCATCGAGCTTACCGGAGACGATGAGCGCATCCTCCGGTTCGAAGTGGTCGTACCAGAAGGATGGAAGGTGAACCTGGAATTGGCCGAATCCGACGCGAGGGGTATCGGACGGTCGGTGTGGCACGGCAGCAGTGATCCGGAAGGCGACGGTCGAGTCGTCGGCGTGATTCACCGATGGGAGGACGAGGGTCGACTCATCCTCCGAGGATACGTGATCGAGCCGGAATCGCGCCAGGATACGCTTCTCTACTGGGAAGGAGACGTCGAGGTTCCGGCGGGAACCCTCCGGAACCTCGTCATCGTTCCCGAGGAACGCTGAGCGCGAACGCGCGGCCCGCTACTTCTTGATGTAGTTGAATCCGTAGTGGATTCCGTTGCTGTCGCCCCAGACGACGCCCCTCGTCGTGTCGTTGTCCCCGTCGAGGATCTCGTTGACGTTCTTCAGGACGTCGGCGTAGTTGACTCCCATCTGGCTCTGGGTGCCGAGGTCGATCGAGGCCTGGCTCGAGTTGAAGACGTCGATGTCGTAGGTCCCCCCGAAGCTGCTGCTCGTCTTGATCCGTTGCAGGTAGGGGCCGTCCCAGCCGCGCTGGCCGTCGCCGCCGAGCATGTGCTTGTACGCGGGACCACTCTGGGGCGTGGTGAAGCCGCCGATGTCGTTCAGCGGAGAGAGGGTACCGACGTCGGCGTAGTAGCCGACCATGGCCGTCTCGATGGCCTTGAAGTCGTCGACCACCTCCTGGTACTTGGCCTTCTCGACGTACCGGAAGACGGAGGGGCTGACCACGGCGACCAAGATGCCGAGGATGATGACCGCGACCACGATCTCCAGCAGACTGAAGCCGGCGCGCGGGATTCGGGGAATACGCATGGTTTTCTTGCCTGGGATAGGGGACTGCGGGCGCTCCGGCGATGCGGTGGCTTCGGGCGCGCGCACGTGCCCGCTGGATCGACTCGATCCCCCGGGAGCTTGAGGGCCCAGGCCGGATCCGCCCTCCGCGGGCGAAAAGAGCGCGTTTCCGGGCCCCGGGAGGGCTTTCGCGGCCTCTCCGCCCTTCCCTCCCGCCTCCCGGACGGGGTACGCTGATGGGCTGCCGCTCCCCCTCCGAGCTCTCGCGAGCCACCCCTTCCTCCCCCCGATCATGCCGCCCGCCCTCACCGAGCCCCTCCGCTTCGAGCGCCGCCTCCTGGAGAAGGTCTGGGGTGGTCGCGCCCTCGAGCGCTGCCTCGGCTTCGCCCTGTCCCCGGACGTCCCCGTGGGGGAGACGCGGGAGGTCGTGGATCGCGGGGAGGCGAGCTCGGTGGTCGCCGAGGGCGAGCACGCGGGACGCACGCTCCACGAGCTGATGCGCGATCACGGGCCGGATCTGCTCGGGGCGGCTCCCTCCGGGACGGGCGGGCGCTTTCCCCTGCTCGTGAAGTACATCGACGCCTCTCGGGACCTGAGCGTGCAGGTCCACCCCGACGACGAGACGGCTCGTCGGCTCGGCGGAGGAGCCGAGGGCAAGACCGAGGCGTGGTACGTCGTCGACGTCGCGGAGGGCGGACGGCTCTACGCAGGGCTGCGACCGGAGGTCACCCTCGAGGAATTCACGAAGATCGCCGCCGGGCCCGAGGTGGAAGGCGCGCTCCTCGAGTGGAGCGTTCGACCCGGCGATTGCCTGCTCGTCCCCGGCGGGACGGTGCACGCCATCGGCGCCGGCGTCACCATCCTCGAGGTCCAGCAGAACTCCGACACGACGTACCGCCTCTATGATTGGGGGCGGCTCGGGCTCGATGGAAAGCCGAGGGACACGCACGTCGATCGCGCCCTTCCCTGCATCCGGTTCGGCGCCGAGCCCCGACCCCCGGCGGCGCCGCGCTGGGAGGAGACATCGTCGACGCTGCGGACGGCGCCGCTGGCGCGCTCCGAGTATTTCGAGATGACCGGGCTGGCGCTCTCCGGCGCGACGTGCTTCGACACCACGGGCCGCTACCGGATCCTCGCGGTCGTCGGCGGAGGGGGCGAGCTCGTGGTCTCCGCGAGCGATCGTCGCCACCGTCTCGATCGCGGCGACGTGTGGCTCGTTCCCGCCGCCTGTGGCGAATACCGACTGGAACCCGAGACCCATGAGCTGAAGCTCGTGCTCACGACCTGAGGAAGCAGAGATGAACCCCCGAAGAAAGTCTCCGGCCGGGAGGCCCGAGCACCCGCGGCGCGAGTCCGCGGCGGATCGCGAAGACCGAGGCCTCGTCCGATTGAACAAGTACCTGGCCGACAACGGCATCGCCTCGCGCCGCAAGTCGGACGAGCTGATCGCGGAAGGCGAGGTGATGGTGGACGGCGAGATCGTCACCGAGTTGGGCACGAAGGTCGATCCCCTCGCCCAGCGCGTAGAGGTGGACGGCGTCGTTCTGAAGCCCGAGGGCGAGCGGCACCGCTACTTCCTGCTGAACAAGCCGTCGGGAGTCGTCTGCACCAACGACCGCCGCGAATCCCGTCCACGCGCCGTGGACCTCATCACCGATCGCCGCAAGGGTCGGATCTACACCGTCGGCCGCCTCGACGAGGAGACGACCGGCCTCGTGATCCTCACCAACGACGGGGACCTCGCCTTCCGGATCGGCCATCCGCGCTTCGGGATGACCAAGACCTACCGCGTCGTCGTGCGGGGGCGGATCTCGGACGGGGACCTCGGCAAGCTGCGCCGCGGCGTCCGGCTCTCCGATTTCCGTGCGAGCTTCGCGAAGGTGCGCGTGCAGAAGCGCTCGGAGCGGCAGTCGACCATCGCCATCACCCTGAACGAGGGACGAAACCGCGAGATCCGACGGGTCTTCGCGCGTCTGGGCCTGCCCGTGAAGAGCCTGCGGCGCGTTCAGATCGGCCCGCTCACGGAGCGCGGATTGAAGGTGGGACACTGGCGACCCCTGACCCGGGCCGAGGTGGACGAGCTTCGGACGTATCGCCCGGAACGAGAGGATCGCCGCCCCGCTCGCGGTCGCCGGGCGCGGAAGCGGTAGCGCGGGACGGACACGGAACCTGGTACCGCAACGCCACGCGGGCCGGATATGATCCTGCGCCCATGACGCGCCCTCGCTCCTCGTCGCCCGCTCTCGCCGGATTCCCTTGCCGCAAGGCGCCCGCGCCCCCCGTCTGCATGGCCGGGGCTCGAGTGACCGAGCATCGCCTGCGGAACGGGATGCGTGTCCTGCTCGCCGAGCGCCACAGCGATCCCGTGGTGGCCGTGGTCACCTTCTACAGGGTGGGATCCCGTAACGAGAGCGAGCACGAGGCCGGAGTCTCGCACTTCCTCGAGCACATGATGTTCAAGGGCACCGAGCGCTTCGGCAAGGGCGAGGTCGATCGGATCACCGCCGCGCTCGGCGGACAGAACAACGCTTTCACCGGCTACGACCACACCGCGTATTGGTTCGAGCTGGCCTCGGATCGCTGGGAGACGGCGCTCGACATCGAGGCCGACCGCATGCGCAACCTGCTCTTCGAACCGGACGAGTTCGAGGCGGAGCGCGCGGTCATCCTCGAGGAGATCGCGATGGGGAAGGACGATCCCTGGCGATTGCTCGCGCGCCGGGTCGAGGCGACGGTGTTCGGGCGACACCCCTACGGTCGGCCCATCATCGGCTGCGCGGACTCCGTCCGCCACATGACGCCCGCCGTGATGCGCGCGTTCTACGATCGCTTCTACCACCCGGGCAACGTGACGCTCGTCGTGAGCGGAGACATCTCCCCGCGCAAGGCCCTGCAGGCGATCCGTCAGCGCTTCGGGGGGATTCCGCGCGGCATGCCCTTCGACGAGGCGGACTGCTTCCGCGTCCCCGTTCCAGAGCCCGCGGGAGGGACGTGGTCGTATTCGCGGTGGGAGGACGAGGCGAAGCGACTCTGCATGGGCTGGCCCACGACCAAGGTCGGGACGGACGAGGACTACGCCCTCGACCTCGCCCTCGTCTGTCTGACCAGCGGTCGCATGTCGCGCCTGCAGCGGAGGCTCGTCCTCGACGCCAACCTGGCGGTGAACATATCCACGAGCAACGACACCCGTGCGGAGTCCGGCATCTTCTGGCTCTTCGCGGAGTGCGCCCAGGACGTCGAGCCCGAAGAGCTCGAGGCGCGCATCGACCGGGAGCTGCGCCAGCTCGCGGAGGAGAAGGTCGATCCCGCCGAGCTCCGTCGCGCGAAGTCCATCATGAGGGTGTCGGACGCCTACGACGGCGAGACGGTGTCCGACCTGGCCGAGGAGCTCGGGGAGTTCGCCGTGGACGCCGACTGGCGGCTCGCATTCGACGGTGGCGTCCGCCACGATCGCGTCACGGCGGCCCGGCTGCGGAACACGGTGGCGCGGCTGCTCGCTCCCGAGCGCCGGGCGGTCGGGTGGTGTCTGCCCCAGACGGCTCGCGGTCCCCGCCGCTCGTCGAAGAGCACTCGCCGGCGCTCGGGAGGGCGGCGATGAGCATCGTGCCCGAGATCCTCTCCAAGCGCGCCGGCCGCGAGACTGTCGCCCCGAGCATTCCGATCGAGCGTTTCGCGCTCCGCTGCGGGGCCACGTTGCTCGTCTCCCCGCGCCCCGGAGCCCCCGTCTGCGCGGTGCAGGCCCACATACGCGGCGGGCACAGCCTCGACCGCGAGGGGCTCGGCGGCACGGCCTTCCTCGCGGGTCGCCTCGTGAACCAGGGGACCGCCGACCACACCGAGGAGGAGATGGCCGCCGCCCTGGAGAACGCGGGGGGCAGCCTCGCCGGCAGCTCCGCGGGCGTGTCGGGCGCCATCGCGAGCGGCCGGTGGAAGCACCTGCTCGGGTTCCTCGTCGAGTGTCTCCTCTCTCCTCGCTACCCGCGAGCCAAGTTCGAGCGTCAGCGCCAGCGGCTCCTGGATCGACTCCTGATCGAGCGCGACGATCCCCGGACCCAGGCGGTGTGGATCTTCCGGAATCTCGTCTACGGAGACCACTGGCTCGGCCGTCCCGAGTACGGCGGTCTGGAGAGCGTGGCGAGGATCGAGCGTCGTCACGTTCTCGCTCATCATCGGAAGCACTGGTGCGCCAAGCGGACGGTGATCGCCTTCTGCGGGGACGTCGATGGTGAGTCGGTGCGGCGCTTCCTGGATCGTCGGCTGCGGGGCTGGAAGCCCGGGCGGGATCTGCCCCGACCGAAGACGGAGTTCCCGCCGATCGAGGCGCGTCGCGGTGTTTTCCATGCCAACCGCAAGCAGGTCCACGTCTACCTCGGCCACCTCGGCGTGCGGCGCATGGATCCGGACTATCCCGCCCTGGTGGTGATGGACCATCTCCTCGGAACGGGGCCCGGCTTCGCGAATCGAATCTCCCGCCGGTTGCGCGACGAGCAGGGGCTCGCCTACGCGGTCAACGCCTCGATCCATTCCACGGCCGGCGTGCTCCCCGGCCTGTTCACGGCTTACATCGGAACCTCGCCCCGGCACGTCCCCACCGTCGTCGAGGGTCTTCGCCGGGAGATCGAGCGAATCCAGGACCAGAAGGTTTCGGCGGAGGAGCTCGAGCTCGTCCGTAGCTACCTGCTCGGCTCTTTCGCGCTCGGCTTCGAGCGAGCCACCCGGCGCGTGCAGTACATGGTCTCCGCGGAGCGGAACGGCTTCCCGCGGCACCACCTCCGGGAGCTGATCGAGAGCTTCACCCGGATCACCGCCGAGGACGTCCGCCGCGTCGCCCGCGATCACCTGCACCCCCGCCGCTCGTCCCTCGTCGCCGCGGGCCCGGTGTCGGCGAGGGAGATCGGGCGGTTGCTCTGAGCGACGGGAATCGGGACGGAACGGCCGGAGCGGCGCGAGGCGAGCCCGTCCCGCGGTCCCGCGCGGCGAACGCCCGGCGGCCCACCCGCCCGGGGGCCACCTCCTGACCGTCCCGTGAGTCGATCGGTTGCACGGATTCCCGGCAAAGATTGCGGTGGTGGGGGGCCGGTTCTCCGAAGAAGACCTGTTGCGCACCGTCGCGGCAGGATCCCCATGGCCCGCACGATCGACTCCCCCGTCCTTGCCTGTCCCGTCACTCGCCGGTGCTTCCGGGCGCTGCTCGTCGGGGCCGCGGTGATCGTCGGCGTGCACGTCGTGATCCACCTCACGTGGCTCCTGCATCGCCAGGTCCCGAAGCATGTCGAGAGCCTCTTCGACCTCGCGAAAGAGTACGGCGCCGCGACCTGGCTGACCGTCGTGGTCTGGTTCGTCCTGGGGGGGATCTGCTTCGGCCTGGGGTCGTGCCGCAAGCGGCGCGGGTGGCACCTGCTCGGGGTGTTCTTCGTCTACCTCTCCTTCGACGATTCCACGATGCTCCACGAGCGGATGGGGTGGATGAACGGGAAGCTCGCGGAGCCGGCCGGGATGTACGCCTGGCTCGTGGTGGCGGAGCCCGTGTTCCTCCTCGCGGGAGTCGCCGCCCTCCGGTTCCTCTGGACCGCCTGCGCCGCCGACCCTCGCGCGCGAGCGTGGATCGTGGCCGTCTTCCTCGCCCTGGGAACGGCGCTGCTCATCGAGGTCGCCGAGCGCGAGGTCGCCCAGTCCGCGCTCCGATGGCGAGGCATCCGCCTCGTGAAATACACGATGACCATCGAGGAGACGCTCGAGCTGCTCGCCCCGATCATGATGTTCGGGTGCCTCGGCCGGCTCCTGGAGGGCGACCTACGCCGCCGGATCGCTCCGCGCGCGCCCGGCGCGAGGATCCGGGAGCTCACGAGGGCGCCTCGTCGCCGCGCGGGCTGAGCACGAAAGAAGGGCCGCCCGGCGGCGCGCCGAACGGCCCTTGCGTGTCGTGGCTCGGAGAGAGCGGTCAGTGCGGGTGGGGATGGCCGTGCCCGCAACAGGCACCCGCGTCTTCCTTCTCCGGCATGTCGCTGACCAGGGCGTCGGTGGTGAGCAGGAGGCTCGCCACGGAGGCGGCGTTCTGCAGGGCCATACGCGTCACCTTGGTGGGATCGATGACGCCGGCCTTGGCCAGGTCCTCGTAGGTGTCCGTGTCGGCGTTGTAGCCGTAGCCCGCGCCCTTTCCGGCGGCGATCTCGCGAACGACCACCGCGCCGTTCTGGCCGGCGTTCTCCGCGATCTGACGCACGGGGAACTCCAGGGCCCGACGGACGATCCGGGCGCCGACGAGCTCGTCGGCGGAGAGCTTCAGCCTGTCGATGGCCTTCTGGCTGCCGAGGAGCGCGACTCCGCCCCCGGGCACGATGCCCTCTTCCACCGCCGCACGCGTCGCGTGCAGGGCGTCCTCGACGCGCGCTTTCCGCTCCTTCATCTCGGACTCGGTGGCCGCGCCCACGTTGACCTGGGCGACGCCGCCGGCGAGCTTGGCCAGGCGCTCCTGGAGCTTCTCCTTGTCGTAGTCGGAGCTCGTGGACTCGATCTCGGCCTTGATCTGCTCGATCCGGCCCTTGATCTCGGTCTTCTTACCGCCGCCCTCGATGATCGTCGTGTTGTCCTTGGTGACGACGAGCTTCTTGGCCTTGCCGAGGTCGGTCATCCGGACGCTCTCGAGCGTCGCGCCGGTGGAGTCCATGATCGGCGTGGCGCCGGTCAGGATCGCGATGTCCTCGAGCATGGCCTTGCGGCGATCACCGAAGCCGGGTGCCTTGACGGCCACACACGGGAACGCGCCCCGAAGGCGGTTCACGACGAGAGTCGCCAGGGCTTCGCCCTCGATGTCCTCGGCGAGGATGACGAGCGGCTTGCCGTTGCGCATCACCTCTTCGAGCAGCGGGATCATGTCCTTGATCGACGCGATCTTCTTCTCGTGCACCAGGACGTAGGCGTCCTCGAAGACGCACTCCATGCTCTTCAGGTCGGTGATGAAGTGCGGGGACAGGTAGCCCTTGTCGAACTGCATGCCCTCGACCCACTCGACCTCGGTGGTCAGGCTCTTGCCTTCCTCGACGGTGATCACGCCGTCCTTGCCGACCTTGTCCATCGCCTCCGCGATCATCTCGCCGATTTCGCAGTCGTTGTTGGCCGCGATGGCCCCGACCTGCGAGATCTCGTCGCGCCCCTTGACGGTCTTGGAGACCTTCTCGAGGTTGGCGACTGTCGCCTTCACCGCCGCGTCGATGCCGCGCTTCAGGGCAAGGGGGCTCGCTCCCGCGGCCACGTTCTTCAGTCCTTCCTCGAAGATCGCCTCCGCGAGCACCGTGGCCGTCGTCGTGCCGTCGCCGGCACCGTCGTTCGTGCGCGAGGCGACTTCCTTCACGAGCTGGGCCCCCATGTTCTCGAGGGGATCTTCCAGGTCGACCTCCTTGGAGACGGTGATCCCGTCCTTGGTGACGGTGGGGCTGCCGAAGGACTTCTCGATGATCACGTTGCGGCCGCGGGGGCCGAGGGTGACCTTCACCGCCCGGGTGAGCTTGTTCACGCCGGTGCGGATGTGCTCACGCGCCTCGGCGTCATAGCTGATCTGCTTGGCCATTTGAGGAGATTCTCCGATTGATGTTTGTCGACAGGAGGTGGCTGGATCAGCCGATGATGGCGAGGATTTCGCTCTCGCTCATGATCATGTACTCCCCGCCCTGGTACTTGATCTCGGTGCCGCCGTAGGGGCTGAAGAGGATGCGGTCGCCGACCTTCACGTTCATCGGCTGGCGCTCACCGCTGTCGAGGATCTTGCCGTCGCCGACGGCGATGATGCGGCCTTCCTTCGGCTTGTCCTTGGCACTCTCCGGGAGCAGGATGCCGCCGGCCGTCTTCTCTTCGGCTTCGGCGCGCTGGAGGATGACGCGATCGCCCAGAGGACGGATGTTCAGCTTGGACTTGGTCTTGGTAGCCATGTTTCGGATTCCTGGTATCTAGGGACTTCTCGGTTGAATGAGTTGTTCGTTCGTGGGGGGGACGCCGGCGTTGCCTCGCGGCGTCTTGTTCTCAGTTCAGCTCCCGGGGGTAGCGCGCGTCCGTGTCGTCGGGAGCGAGCCCGAGGATGCGCCGCACCTCCTGGCGCAGGAGGTTCGGCTGGACCGGTTTCTTGAGGCAGGCCACCGCCCCCGCGAGCAGGACCTCGCGCTCGAGATCGGGGGTCCACCGGCCGGAGTACACGATGCAGGGCAGCTCGGCTCGCACACCGTGCAGCAGCGGCAGGGCCTCGATCCCCGTGCAGCCGGGCATGTGCATGTCGAGCAGGGCGCCGTCGATGGACTCCGCCCGCGCGATCTCCACCGCCTCCAGGCCGTCCTCGGCGTGGAAGATCTTGAGGCCGATGTCGAGCAGGAGATCCGCCACGCCGAGGCGGACCTCGTGATCGTCGTCGGCGAGGAGGATGGAAGGGGTGGGCAGCATGGTTCGTGGGGCCCGGGTCGGAGACCGGAGCGAACGCAAAGCAAAGGCTGTGCCGCGGCGCACCGGCCCCCCCGCCCAGGGCCTCCGCCGCAACTCCCTTGCCCGCAAGGGCTTCGGGAAGCCCCCGACCCGCGAGCCCATCTCTCCCCGCCCCCCGCGCTGTCAGATCGGCAGACCGGCACGGGGGCGGCGGGAAGGGCTGTCAGGTTGACAGGTCGAAAGGGTACCGTGCGCGCCCATGAGCGCCTCCCCGCCCCCCTCTCTCGGCCCCGTCGCCCGGGCCCTGGTCGCCTCGCGCCCCGTCTTCGATGCCCACGTCGACTCGATCGGCCGGGCCCTGGAGCTCGGCCACGACCTCGGGATTCGCGGCCCCGGCCACCTGGACCTCGAGCGGGGCGTCGCGGGGGGCCTCGGGGCCGTGGTGCTCGCGTGCTGGGCCGATCCCCGCCGCTTCGGGCCCGAGGCGGCCTTCGAGCGCGTGGCCGCCATGCTGGGGGAGGTGCAGGACCTGGCCCGTCGCTGGCCCGACCGGGTGCGGCACGTCGGCAACGGGCGGGAGCTCGCCGAGGCCCGAGCCGCGGGATGCGTCGCCGCGGTGGGCGGCGTCGAGGGGGGCCACGCCATCGAGGGGAGCCTGGAGAAGCTCGCGTGGCTCTTCGAGCGCGGCGTGCGCGTGCTGACCCTCGTGTGGAACAACCACCTCGACTGGATCCGCTCCTGCTGGGAGGGAGCCGACGCGGACGTCCCGCCGGGGCTCGGCCCCTTCGGCCGCGACGTGGTGCGGCGCATGAACGAGCTCGGGGTCGTCGTCGACCTCTCCCACGCCGGCGAGCGAGCGTTCCACGACGTCCTGGACACGACCGACCGGTCCGCGCTCGCGAGCCACTCCGGCTGCCGCGCTCTGCACGATCACCCCCGCAACCTGACCGACGATCAGCTCCGGCGTCTGGCCGAGCGGGGCGGGGTGCTGGGCATCGTCTTCTGCCCGGGCTTCCTCGATCGCGAGGCGTGGGAGGAAGAGGCGCGGGTCTACGCGTCGGAGACGTACAAGGGTCTCGAGGGCGGGGCGTGGGAGGAGAGATTCCTCGCGCAGAAGGCGCTGATGCGCGAGATGGCGGCGCCGATGGCCGCCGACCGTCTCGTCGACCACGTCGTCCACGCCGTCGAAGTGGCGGGCATCGAGCACGTCGGCCTAGGCTCCGACTTCGACGGCGTCGACCGCGCTCCGCAGTGGATCGAGGACGCCACCGGGTACGGCGTGCTCTGCGAGCTCCTCCTGCGCCGGGGCTTCGACGAGGACGAGACCCGCAAGATCCTCGGCGGGAACGTGGAACGCGTCTTCGCAGAAGCCACCGGGCCGGGTACGCTCGCGCACGAGGCGCCCATCCGATCGATCCGATCGGAAGACGACGGCTGATGGCGACCACGTACCCCGAGCTCGACGCACCGACGGGCCGCGACGATCGGCGCGCGGCGACGTGGCTCGCGCTCGGGGTCTCGATCCTGCTCGCCGCCTCGCTCTGCGTGCATCTCTCGCGCGTCCTCCGGGCGACGGGCTGGTCGATGGATGCCGACGAGGCGGTGCACGCCGTCGAGGCGCTCCGCCTGTACGAGCACCTCGAGCACGGCCGGCTCCTGGACTTCGCGCGAGACAGCTACTTCCCCGAGCGCTGGCACCCCCCGGTGAACCCGCACGTGCGCTGGTATCCCCCGGTGCACGCGTGGTGTGTCGCGCCGTTCTTCGCGGTCCTCGGACCGTCCGACCTCTCCGCGCGGCTGCCGTCGGTCTTCTTCCTCTTCGGGACGTGCCTGGTGTTCTTCGCCCTGGCGCGCAGGCTCGCGCGCGGCAGCCCCGCTTTGAGCGGCCTCCTCGCCGTCATCCTCGTCCTCTCCGCGCCGAACCTCCTCACGTTCTCCGCGCAGAGCATCGTGGCGGGCGCGTCGGTGTTCTTCTGCTTCCTCGCCCTGCTCGCCTATCTCCGCTCGCTCGAGCGCGGGCATTCTCTCCGCGGGCGCAGTCTGGTCGCGGGGTTCCTCCTCGGGATCGCCGTGCTCACGAAGTACGACCACGGCGGCGTGCTGGCGGTGTGTATCGGCCTCTCCGAGCTCTGGCGGGTGCGCTTCGATCCCCGCAAGCTGCTTCGCGGAGGGGCCGCCTGGCTCTTCCTCGTGGCGGGAGGGATGGTCGTCGCCTGGTTCGCGCATCCCGACAAGCTCGCCTCGCTGGTCGACAGTGCGCGGCATCCGTTCTTCGGCACCCCGCGGACGATCCTCTTCGACTTCGTCCTCACGTGGATCGTCGAGTACGGATCGGGAATCGCCGTCGGGGCGCTCGCGTTCCTGGCGGCGATCTTCCTCTCGCGGCGCCTCTCGGATCCCGCGGTGAGAGTGGTGTGGATCTGGGGCGTGATCAGCCTGGTGTTCTACGCGCTGCGCGGCCGCTTCCACTTCCGCTACAACATCGTCGAGGCGCCGATCTTCCTCCTCATGCTCGCCGTGGTCCTGCCGGACTTGGTGGAGCGCGTACGCGCCCGGCTGACGGATCCGAAGCTGCGACGGCGGACCGCGCTCGGAGTGGTGCTGTGGTTCACGGGGGCTCTCGGGACCCTGGCCGGCCTCATCGCGGCGGTGGCTCCGGCGCGCGTCTTCGAGCTCGCCCGCGGTCCCGCGCGGTGGTTCCACGGCCTGCGCAACGATCACTGGGGGCTGCGGATCGCTCCGGACGAGTACGTCGACCACTTCGCGAGCAGCCACGCCGAGTTCGTCTCCTTCTTCGGAAGCTCGCTGACCTCGGTCGCGATCGCGGTCTTCGTGCTCGGCGCCGCGACCCTGACGTGGCGCTACCTGCCCGCGACGCGGCGCAACTCGGTCTTCGTGGTCTGGGCGGCGGTGGCGGTGGCGGTCCTGCCCGGCGTCGCGCGTCTCTGCTCCCAGCTCCGGGGGATGGTGGAGTGGGAGCTCGAGGGGCATCCGGAGCTCATCCAGTTGCAGGACTTCGTGATCCGCAACGCGCCGCCCGGCGAGGTCGTGCTCCTCGGCGGGGGATGGGATCAGCTCACGAACAACGGTCTGCGCTGGTACCGCGTCACGCGCGCTCTCGACGGCCGTCCGCCCCTGGGTTCGGTCGAGGTCGTCGGCGACATGATCGGCAGCGCGGTGTTCCCGCCCGAGCCCCGCATCGCCTGGTGGGCCGAGCGCCTCGCCACCGCTCCCGGCGCCGAGCTGCCGCGTCGTCTCGTCCTCGTCGAGCCGGGCCCGCAGTTCCTCTACCGCACCCGCTTCGGCCCCGAGGTCGCGATCTACGACGAGATCGTCCGCGCGCGCCGTTCCTACGAGGAGATCGCGCAGCGGACCTTCCCCGTCCTCGGCTGCACGGTGCGCGTCTTGCGCCGCGAAGGCGAGCCGCCCCCGATCGATCCCCCGACCGAGCTCCTCGAGCGCCACGGCGTGCGCACCGACCTCGTCGGGCCCGAGTCCTCCCGCTACTGGGTGGGCGAGGGCGGCTGGTCTCTGCGCGACGAGTCCCTGCGCCACTTCGTCGCGCGCTGATCCGATGCGGCGGTGGAACCGGCTAGAATCCCAAGAAGAGATCCAGCGCATTCGACAGCGCGAACGGCTGAAGGCCTCCGATGTGGAGAGCTTGAGTCGCGGCCCTGAATCCCGCGAACTCGATGTCGGCGGGAACGTCGAGGTCGAACGAAGCGAGCGTTCCGAGGCTCGACGGAACGCCCAGCAATTCACCATTGGGATCCGTGAAGTCCACCAGGACCGTTAGGCCGCCCCCGAGGGGAAGGCTGAGCGGCGACGAGTAGCCGACGAGCACAGCCCAGGTGTGACCGGTCGTACCGAGATCGACGGTGGCCT
>CAYRXS010000100.1:0-22259 GCA_964428225.1 uncultured Planctomycetaceae bacterium | reverse complement strand
CAACGATGATCTTGTAGGACTCACCGTTGATCATGAGCTGCCAGCGACCCTCGTGGACGTAGCCGCCCTTTTCCTTGTCGATCCAGATGGGGAGGCCCCACTTCTCGAACAGGTGCACCGACGAGTCGACGTGACGCGCGATGCTGGCCACCAGGTCCTCGCGAGTGACGCCCATGAGGTCGTTGCGGACGTAGTCCACGTAGTCCTTCATGGTGTTCTCGCCGTCCTTGAGCCCGACGTACTGGTTGATGGCCGAAAGGCCCATGGCCACCGCGCCGGAGCGATCCATCGCGGCCTTGTCGACCAGGGTGACTTTCAGTCCGTTTTTCTTCGCCCAGTGGGCGGCTTCGACCGCGGCGCCACACGCCGCCATTCCTCCACCGAGGATGAGCAGGTCGGTTTCGACCTCGATAGTCTTGAAGTCTACCATCTCATTTTTCTCCTAATCTACTTGGTCCAAACGGCGTCGAGACCAAGGGACTCGGGCTCGGTGAAAAGCGTCGGACCGTCGAGATCGGGGTCGTTGGCCCAGCCACCGGGGGGATCCGCTTCACCTTCGGGGGTGGTGCGGATGGGGAACTTGAACCGCTTGATCGTTCCATCACGGAACTTGAGGGTCCACATGATGGAGTCCGTGGACCTCATCGGGACCACCGAGGCGCCCATGGGGACGAAGTCTGCGTAACCGCGGACGTCAACAGCGTCCGGCGCGCAGATCTTGACGCAGCAGTAACACTCCCAGCACTGAGTGGGGTCCTGGTTGTAGGCCTTCTGCGTCTCCTTATCGAGCACCATTAGATCGTTCGGACAGATGTACTGGCAGGCGGTCTTGTCGAGCGCCTTGCATCCGTCGCACTTGTCCGGAACTACGAAGCTTGGCATTTCTTACCTCCGCGGGGTTGCCGCTGCCGCTCTTGGGGGCAGGGTCATCCGTGAATCCGTGCGTTGCGCACTACCTATCAGCTCCAAACTGCAGCTTGGTGCGCGGAGGTATCGCCTCTGGCCGCCAATCCGTCAAAATGAAACTTTCAATGTGGCCGATAGAGACCATTGATGGCCTCGTCGACGGCGGACGCAACGGGGCCTCGGCGAGTCGCGGAAGCCCGGCAGACGCGGCTTCTTCCGGGAAGTCGGATTCCGTCCGGGGGGCAGGACCTTTCCGCGAGGAGGAGGGTCGACGCCCCTCGTTCGCCCCGGATCAGCCGGGCAGGGTCACCGGCATGCCCATGAGCGGCCAGATCAGCCACACGAACAGCCCGATCACGACCATGAGGAGGAGGCTCGCGGGGATCCCCGCCAGGAAGAACTCCTTACTCGAGAACTGGCCGCTGCCGTAGGCGATCGCATTCGGGGCGGCTCCCACGAGCAGCAGGAAGGGCATCCCGGCCGGCACCAGGCTCGCGTACAGGATCACGTCCGGCGCGACGTTCACGTAGGGGGCCAGCACGAGGGCAACTGGCAGGGAGATCGCGATCGCCGCCACGTTCATGATCAGGTTCGTCATGATCAGCACGAAGAACGCGATGGCCATGATGAACACGAAAGCGGGGGCGGCCTGGAACATGACGAGCCACTGGACGGCGAGCCACTGCGCGGCCCCCGTCTGCCACAGGCAGAATCCCATGCACATGGCCCCCCCGAACAGCAGGATGATGTTCCAGGAGGCGTCCTCGAGGTCCTCCAGCTTGAGGATCCCGAACAGGAAGAAGCAGACGGTCGTCGCGAGGATGATCGCGCTCTTGTGCATGAAGTCGAGCTCGGGGATGAACGAGCGCGCCCCCAGGAGCGCGATCGCCGACAGGACCAGGACCAGGGCCAGGACCTCGTGCCGCGTGATGGGGCCCAGCCGCTCCTTCAGGTGCTTCGCGCGCTCCCGCAGGCCGGGAATCGTCTTCTTCTCCGGCTTGTAGAGGACCATGAAGTAGCCCCAGAGCAGGAACGTCATCAGGACCCCGACCGGCCACATGTACTTGGTGAGCTCGAAGAACCCCACGTCGTGGCCCGTGATGTCCCGGTAGAATCCGATGGCCACCGCGCCTCGGGCCGCTCCCAGGAGCGTGATGATGCTGCCCGCCCCCGCCACGAAGGCCATGCCCAGGAACAGGCCCTTCCCGAAGCGGGTCGGCGTGTCCTCCTCGCTGTAGAGGGCGTGGATGGCCATGAACAGGGGGAAGACGGTCGCCGCCACCGCCGTGTGGGCCATGATCAGGGTGAGCCCCGAGGTCAGGAGGAAGCACCCCAGGTAGATCATGCTCGTCCGCTCGCCCACCATCGTGAGCATCGAGTAGGCGAGCCGGCGCGTCAGTCCGGTCTTCGTGAAGACCATGCCGATGGACAGCGAGCCGAAGATGAACCAGACGGAGGGGTCCAGGAAGTCGGTGAACACGACCCGTGGCGCCCGGATCACGAACAGGACCTGGATCACCGCGACCAGGATGCTCGTGACCCCGATCGGGATCACCTCGAAGACCCAGAAGGTCGCGGTCAGCAGGAACAGGCCGAGAGCCGCCTTTCCCTCCCGGGTGAGCGGGAACGCCTCGCCGTTGGGATCCACCGCATCTCCCCACGCGGGAGAGAAGTTGACGGCGCAGAACATGCCCAGCCCGAGCAGGATGAAGAACAGCCTCCTCTTGTCGAACGGCTTCTTCTCGAGCTCGGTGGTGGCGTCGATCGTCGTGGAGCTGCTATCCATCCTTCGAACGACCCGGAATACGGGTGCCGGGGGTACGGGGGAGAACGGGGGTGGAGTGCCGACGAGCCGGTCTGGAGATGGTCCTGGGCGGGTTCATCGGGTCGGTCGGCGCGGGGTCTAGAGTACGAGCCGGGTCAGCTCGGCGAAGATCTCGACGGTGCGGACGACTCCGATGACCCGGTTCCCGTCCATGACGGGGACGAGAGGAACGCCCAGGGAGCGCATCTCGTACTCGGCGGTCATGACGGGGTCGTCGATCCGGACGGACCCCTTCATGGGGAGCATCACGTCGGTGACCGGATGCTCGGCGTGCTCGCGGATCTCCTTGACCACGTGTTCGATGGAGAGCTCGGAGAGCAGGGGATCCACGTCCACGTGGAACCACTGCTTGCGGTACTCCAGGGGCTTGGTGAGCAGGAACTTGGGCTCCAGCCCCCTCATCACGTCCCGCCGGCGCACGTGCCCGAGGAGGTGATCCTCCTCGTTCACCACGAGCAGGACACGAGGCAAGGAGCTGCGACCCGCCACGACCAGCTGGGACGCCTCCATGACCAGGATCGCCTCCCGCAACGTGGCGTTGGGCGTGACCCTCGGATAGTCGGCGATGGGGACCATGATGTCTCCCACCGTCAACTTCTCGAGGCGACTCGCGTGTTCGGAAGTACCCATCGGCTACCACCCCCTCTCGCGGATGATCTTCGAGATGCCCTCTTCGATGTGCTTCTCGAAGAGAACGGCCTTCTTCTTGCTCGCCTCTTCGATCCCGGCGAGCAGGTCCTTGATGTCCGCGGGCTTCTCCAGGAGATCCACCGCGCCCAGCTTCATCGCCTCGATGCTCTTGGCGACGGTCGCGTGACCCGTGAGCAGCACGACCTGCAGGTCGGGCTTGATCTCGTGCATGCGCTTGAGGGTCTCGATCCCGTCGATCCCCGGCATGGCCAGATCCAGGACCACGGCGTCGAAATCGGCGTGCTCGATGATGGCGAGTGCCTCTTCTCCGCTCTCGGCGGTCTCGACGACCAGGCCGCGCACCTCGAGGCGTTCGGCCAGCGTCTTCAGGAGCTCCTTCTCGTCGTCGATGAGTAGCACGCGGTCGGCAGGCATTGGCGGTATTCCCGGGGCAGGAGAATCAGCCGAACATGCTAGCCGTTTCCCGTCTCCCGTCCACCGCGGATCCCGGGGGGCAGCCCGAGCTCGAGCCCCGGCGACCGATCCCCCGCCCCCCTCGCCTCGAGGGTACCTCCCAGGGCCCCGACCAGCCGGGCCAGCGCGAGCCGCTCCTCCCCGGCGCCCTCCTCGGTCTCCGGCGCCCTCCCGCCCGCGGTGACGAGGACGCGCAGCCCCTCGTCGTCCGCCTCCGCGGAGAGGGTGGCCGTCTCGCCCGAGCCCGCGGACTCGATGCCCGCCAGGAGGGCCCGGCCCAGGACGTGCAGAAGGTCGAAGGGGCGGCCCGTTCCGGCGGGAGCCGAGCCGCTCACCCGTGCCGCGAGCTCCACCCCGCGAAGCTCGGCGAACCGCCGACACAGCGCGACGGCTTCGTCCGCCGAAGCGCGGAGGTCGAGAGGGGCGTCGTCGGCGTCCACGCTGTGCGCCAGCGTGCGCAGGAGGAGGGTCAGCTCCCGGCCGCGCTCCACCTGGGCCCCGATCTGCCCCGCGATCTCCGCCAGCCGCCCCGAGTCCGCCCCCCCGGCGGCGAGCAGGTCCTCCTGCAGGCCCGCGAGCTCGCCCACCGTGGCCAGGACGTTGTTCATCTCGTGGCCGAGCCCGGCCGTGATCCGCCCCCAGAACGCGCTCTCGAGGCCGGCGAGGGCCAGTTCGCTTCCGGAGCTCATTCCTCCCTCGTCCGCCGACTCCGGGACGCGGCCTCGAGGACCCGGAGGAGATCCTCGAGGCGCACCGGCTTCAGCAGGTAGTCGAAGGCGCCCGCGGCTCGCCCCTGGCGGGCATCCTCCGTGGAGCCGTGTCCGGTGAGCAGCACGACCTCCGGGGAGTCGGGGAGCTGCCGGATGTTCTGGAGGACCTCGATCCCTCCCAGCTCGGGCATCTTCACGTCCACGACCGCGACGTCGATCCGGTTGTTGCGGATGTAGCGCAGGGCCGCGACCCCGCACTTCACCCCGTGCGCGCGAACCCCGCGCAGGCGGAGCCGCTCGACCAGGGTCTTCACGAGGTCGCCCTCGTCGTCGACGATCAGAACGCGCAGGTCCCTCATTCCTCGCCCCCCTGGAGCGGCAGGCGGATGGAGAAGCGGGTGCCCTCTCCGACCTTGCTCCGCACGGCGATCGAGCCTCCGACCTTTCCCACGATCCCGTAGGTGATCGACAGCCCGAGCCCGGTGCCGGTCCCGCCCTTCGTGGTGAAGAAGGGCTCGAAGACGTGCTTCAGGTAATCCTCCGGGATCCCGATGCCGTCGTCCTCGATGTGGACGATGACGAAGCCGTCGCGGGTGTCCTCCCCCGTGAGGGAGATCTCGCCGCCCTCGTCCACGGCGGCGAAGGCGTTGTTGACGACGTTCAGGAAGACCTGCTCGATCTGGCCCCGATCGCTCACGATGTTCGGGAAGTCCTCGGGGACGTCGAGGTGGACGGTGATGCTGCGGTAGCCGGCCTCCTTGTCCAGGAAGCTGAGCACCTCGCGAAGCAGGTCGCGCAGGTCGATCTCCTCCATCTCCACCTCCATGTGCTTCGCGAAGCCCAGGAGGCGGTGGGTGATCTTGCTGCAGCGCTCGACCGAGCTCTGGATCGAGTCGATCTGCTCCAGGAGCTTCTCGCGCGAGGGCTCCTTGGGAGCGATGGTCAGGAGATCGCGGACGAGCCCCGCCTTCTCCCCGATGATCGCGAGGGGGTTGTTGATCTCGTGGGCCACGCCGGCTCCCAGGCGGCCGATGGCCGCCATCTTGTTCGTGTACTCGAGCTGGTGGTACATGGCCGCCCGGCGCAGGTCCGAGCGCACCAGACGGGTCCCGATGCGCATGGAGCCCCACGTGACGACGATCACGATGAGCAGGACGCTCGACCCCGTGAAGAGCACCAGGTTGTGGCGCCGGGCGATCCAGCTGTCGGGTCCCTCGCTCCGGCCGGTCAGCACCAGGACGAAGGGCGAGCCCTCGACGGACACGCACCCCACGTGACGCCGCTCCGGGCCGTCCCCGGGGATCTCGTCGACGATCGGGCCGTCGGCCGGGGGGGGGAAGACCGCGGCTCCGGGGAGGGTGATCTCGGTCAGGGGAGGGCCGTAGAGCGGGGACGGTGTCTGGAGCCGACCCTCGCGGTTCACGAGAAACGCCTCGGATCCCTCCTGCTCTCGGCCGGCGAGGGCTCCCGCGAGCACCTCGGCGTCGTTCGTGGCCCACAGGACGTGAGGGCCCGGATTCCCGAGGTCGATCCGGATGGTGGTGCGGAAGGTGAGGAGGCCCGAATCGCCGGCCCGAACCTCCGATACCGCGGCCCCCTCCTCCAGGGCCTCGCGGAACCAGGGCTCCGTGTCGAGGGCGTTCTCGGGCATTCCGTGGGCGTCCGTGCGGGAGACCACGCAGCCCTCCCGATCCGCGAGCCCCAGGCCGAGGAAGCCCGGGTGGGAGGCCTGGAGGGTGCCCAGGAGCCTCTCCAGCCCCTTCGGATCGAGCAGCTCCTCACCGAGCGTCGTCCGCGCCGCCAGCGCCAGGGCCATCCGCCGGGTGGAGAGCAGGCACTCGACGGAGCTTCGGGCCGCCTCGGTGGCTCGCTCCACGGCCCGGATCGCATCCGCGCCGAGGCTGTGGCGGAGCTCGTAGTAGTTGAACCAGCTCAGGACGAGCAGCGGGATCACGGACACCAGCGAGATGCTGAGGGCGATGTTCAGCACCAGCCGGCTGTAGCGCCGCTGCGAGGGGACCTCGCCTCGGGGCTCGACGGGCTTCCCGAGGTCGCTCACGGGGCCTGTCGGCCTCCGGACCGACGGAAGGGACTCAGGAGTCCGCGGGCTCGACCGTCTCCGACCCGAGGCACTCCGGATCGGTCGGGCGACGGGAGCGTGCGATGGGAGAGCTCAGGCGATCGCACAGGCGCCCCACTCCCGGGAGGGCCCTCGCGATCTCGTCGAGATCCTCCGCGAGCCGTCTCAGGCCGATCCGGTCCTGATCGCTCGAGGCGAAGCGGGGATTCCCCTTCGAGGAGGTTCCCGCCCAGGGTCTGCTCTCGTCCAGTCGCTTCATTGGTCCGCCATACCCCCACGCGGGCGTCCGGGGACGCCCCGAGACCCGGCATGCGCACGGAACCCCACCATTTCTCGCTCGCGCCGCACCGCCGGAAGCCGGGGAGCTTCGTCGGCCATCGGAGCGCGCCGATCCGCATCGACTTGCGATTTTCCTCGTGATCTCGGGCAAAACTAGCGAGGGGCACCCCGGCTATAAAGGCTCTTTTGGGGCACCGATTCATCGTATCGATCACGGCGAGCGTCGTCCGTCTCGGGTGCCTCAGGCCGGGTCGGGCTCTCCGGGCTCGGAGGGGGATTCGCCCGTCGGCCCGGGGACCATGCCGCCTTCCGTGCAGTCGAGCCAGTCGGCGCAGTGGTCCCGCAGGAGGTCGATGAAGGCCGCCGCGGCGGGGGAGAGCTCGAGCTGCTTCCAGGTCACGAGGATGATCTTGCGGGTCAGGGCGGCGGAGGGAATGTCGACCCGGGCCAGCTTTCCCGCCAGCCGGAGGCCGCAGGCGATGTCCTCGCTGGTGACCATGTTGGGCAGGAGGGCGACCCCGAGGCCGACCTCCACCATCTTCTTGACCGTCTCGATGTTGTCCGTGGACACCACCGGGTCTCCGGTCACCCCCGCCCGGGTCAGGTAGTCGCGGACCAGCTTCCCGGTGGGATTCTCGTCGGTCAGGGAGACGAAGTTGACCTCCTTCAGCTCCTCCGGGGTGACCTGGGCGCGTCCGAAGAAGGGGTGGCTGCGCCCGCAGACCAGGGAGACCTTCTCGACGAGGATCGTCTCGTGGCTGAAGCGGCGGTCCGGGGTGGGATCCGCCACGATCGCCATGTCGACCTGGTTCGAGAGCAGGGCCTCCATGATCTCGTAGGAGTTCCGGTAGAGGATCGTGGGGCGCGCGTCGGGGTACTTGGCGCGCATGTTCTGCATGACCCCGGGCAGGATGTACATGCCCACGCTGTTGACCGTGCCGATGCGCACCTCGCCGGTGACGCCCCCCGACAGCCTGTCGATGGCGTGGCGGGTCCGTCGGACCATCTCGATGAGCTGGCGGGCGTGGTGGAACAGGACGCGGCCCGCCTCCGTGGTGCTGATCCCGCGGGGGCGCCGGTAGAACAGCGGCTGACCGAGCTCCTTCTCGAGCTGCTTGACCTGGTAGGAGATCGCGGGCTGGGTCATGCGGAGCCGGGAGCTGGCCCGGTTGAAGCCGCCTTCCTCGGCGACCGCGATGAAGCACTGGAGCTGATGGAGTTCCAACGGAATCGGTCGTGATGCAGGGCTCGCGAGGGTGGCCTGGCACCCCCGGGAATCGGGTAGGAGCACATAAGGAGCTTCTATCGCTCCGTGTCGCCTCCGCAAAGGAGCCTAATAGCGTCCGTCGGTGCACCACCGCGAGTCAAGGCGCATCCGGGAAGAATGTGTGCCCCGGCGGTGATCCTCCGACCCCCCCCCCGCGGAAGCCCCCGATTCCGGGCCGGAGGAGCGCCGGAATCGCCCCGCAAAGGGGCCTCCGGACCGTCGTGAGGAGCGCCTCCGCGCGGACCCCCGACCGACGCTTCGAGCCGCATCCGACCGGTGGGCAACCGGGCGGCGGCGGGGGCTGCCGACGACGTCCGGACGAGCTCCGGACGAGTGGGAAACCGCTGGCACGCTCGGGCGATCCCCTGGGGTGGGTGGGGGATTGGAATGGGCGTCCGAAGACCCGCACCTTCCGTCACGCATCACCTGCCGACGACCAGTCCGACCGGACGAGCGCCCTCCCCCTCACGCACACGACTATCGGCCCCGATGCGCGCGCGCCCTCCATCCCCCGAAGACCCGTTCACATGCACCGTGACGCCCCCGCGAACGCGGGTGGGGAACATGCCGCCAGGCGGCACACGCACGTGGCGAATCGAGCGCCGAAACGCGCCGAAAACCGCGCTCATCAACTCTCTTTATCGGGGCCATCAGGATTATGCGTTTGACGGGCCATCACGAGCCCCGATTAGAATTTCCCGCCAATTAGGTTCGCGTTCATTCCCTGCTGTCAAGAGGTATCCGTCTGATGGACCGGGCGTCCACACGAGCAAGCCTGGACACGCTCACGCCGCCGGACGGGCAGCGCGGAGAACCGTTGCACATCCGCAAGCGAGCGGTCTGGACGAAGGAACGAACGCGGTTCATACGCCATCGGAGTGTGGGCACCCACAAGGAGCTGCCATGACAGGAAAGAAATGGGACACCCCCCTGCTCGATGAACTCGAGAAGGGACCGTGGCCGAGCTTCGTCAAGGAGCTGAAGAAGAGCTCTGACAATCCCAAAGCGAACGACCTCCTGGGATTGCTGGAGCGGTCGTACAAGGACAAGATCGGCCACTGGAAGCACGGCGGTCTCGTCGGCGTGATGGGGTACGGCGGCGGAGTGATCGGCCGCTACAACGACCTCCCGGACGAATTCCCCGAGTGTGCGCAGTTCCACACGATGCGCATCAACCAACCCTCGGGCTGGTTCTACACCTCGGACGTGCTCCGCAAGCTCTGCGACATCTGGGAGAAGCACGGGTCCGGCATCACGAACATGCACGGGTCCACGGGGGACATCATCCTCCTCGGCGCGGACACCGACGGCCTCGAGCCGGTCTTCTCCGAGCTGACAAACATCGGCTTCGACCTCGGTGGGTCGGGCTCCGACGTGCGTACCCCGAGCTGCTGCTGCGGTGAAGCGCGCTGCGAGTGGGCGTGCTACGACACGATGGGCGCCTGTAACGACCTCACGCAGGAGTTCCAGGACGAGCTGCACCGCCCGGCCTTCCCCTACAAGTACAAGTTCAAGTTCGCGGGCTGCCCCAACGACTGCGTCGCTTCGGTCGCCCGGTCGGACATGTCGATCATCGGCACCTGGCGGGACGAGATCCAGATCGACCAGGCCGAGGTCAAGAAGGCCGCGGACGGCGACATCGACATCCGGGAAGACGTCACCAAGCGTTGCCCGAGCCGCTGCATGCGCTGGGACGGTGAGACCCTCACCATCGACGACGAGAACTGCGTCAAGTGCATGCACTGCATCAACGTGCTGCACAAGGCCCTCGCCCCCGGCAAGGAACGTGGCGCGATGATCCTCCTGGGCGGCAAGGCCCCGATCATCGGCGGCGCGCTGCTCTGCTCGGTGCTCGTGCCCTTCGTGGAGATGAAGCCCCCCTTCGAGGACCTCAAGGAGGTCGCCGAGGCCATCTGGGACATCTGGGGCGAGCACGGTAACAACCGTGAGCGCGTCGGTGAGTTCATCCAGCGCGTCGGATTGGGGAACTTCCTCGAGCAGGTCGGTCTCGAACCGCTGCCCGAGATGGTGATCCACCCGCGCACGAACCCGTACATCTTCTTCGAAGCCGAGGAAGAGGAATAGCCAAGGCCCAAGCACGACACGCTGAGAACTGGAGACATTCAGATGCCTGCCAACGTAGCCGAAAGAAAGACTGACATCGGGCCGCCGCATTACGAGCAATTCCTCCCGCCCGTCATCAAGAAGAACTACGGCCAGTGGAAGTACCACGAGAACCCCAAGCCCGGCGTGCTCATGCACGTCGCCGCCTCGGGTGACAAGCTGTTCTCCGTGAGAGCGGCCACCGCCCGTATCGCCAGCATCGAGACGATCCGTCTCTTCGCCGACATCGCCGACGAGTTCTGCGATGGGCACCTGCGCTGGACCAGCCGCAACAACGTCGAGTTCCTCCTCACCGACGAAGGCAAGATCGACGCCCTGATCGATCGCCTCGAGAAGGAGGGCTATCCCGTCGGAGGGACCGGAGCCACGATCACCAACGTGGTCCACACCCAGGGCTGGGTGCACTGCCACTCCGCGGCTTCGGACGCCTCCGGCGTCGTGAAGTCCGTGATGGACGAGCTCTTCGAGTACTACCAGCACGAGAAGCTGCCCGCCAAGCTGCGCATCGCGTACGCCTGCTGCCTGAACATGTGCGGGGCCGTGCACTGCTCGGACATCGCCATCCTGGGCGTCCACCGGCGCGCACCGGCGATCAACAACGAGCTGATCAAGACGCAGTGCGAGATCCCCTCCACGGTGGCTTCCTGCCCGACCGGCGCCGTCCGTCCCAAGACGGTCGACGGCCACGAGTCGGTCGAGGTCATCGAGGAGCAGTGCATGTTCTGCGCGAACTGCTACACCGTGTGCCCGGCCATGACGCTGAACGATCCCGAGATGGACGGCCTGTCCATCTGGGTCGGCGGCAAGGTCAGCAATGCGCGGCACGAGCCGATGTTCTCGAAGCTCGCCATCCCGTACCTGCCCAACAACCCGCCCCGTTGGCCCGAGACCGTCGCTGCGGTGAAGAACATCGTCGAGGTCTACGCTGCCAACGCGAAGAAGTTCGAGCGCATGGGTGAGTGGATCGAGCGGATCGGTTGGCCGAAGTTCTTCGAGCTGACCGGGATCGAATTCACGAAGTACCACATCGACGACTTCACGCACGCCGGCGAGACCTACAAGCGGTCCGCGCAAGTGCGTCAGGCGTAGGAGCTGGTCATCATGAGCGACGTGACAGTGGAGAGCGTGGCGGAAGCCATGTACGCGATGGTCCAGGAGTACCACGGCAAGAGGAATCTCAAGGCCATGGACCTGACCAAGGCGATGATCGAGAAGTTCGGCGAGGATTCTTGCGACAAGAAGTTCTGCAAGAAGGCGATCCGCCAGCTGATCGACTCCGGCCAGTGCACTTACTCCTACGTGGGTGGCAGCTACATCGTGCTGAACCCGGACGCGTAGGGACGAGCTCTCCCGGAAGAGAATCCAATCCAGTGGGCGTCAGCCCCCCGTCGGAGACGCCGGGGGGCTGTCGCGTGAAAACAAGGCCCCATCACCCTTCCGTCGGCGAGCTTGCCCTGGTGAGAGCATCAGGGCGGCTCCTCGATGGGGGATGAGGCGGGCACTCCTCGCGACGACGCCGAACCGGCGAAGGCGAGGCACGAGGCAGCAATCAAGACACGACACGTGGAGCTAGCGCGATGGGTCTACTGAACAAGAACAAGAAGAAGAAGCCGCTGCGTACGACGGGCCGAGGAGTCGCCGGGACCGCGACGTCCGCGCTTCGCCCTCAACAGGCCACGAAGCAGGCTCCCTGCATCGGACACTGCCCGAGCGGCAACGACATCCGCGGTTGGCTGACGACCATCGCGCACCGCGAGAAGACCGGCCTCAGCCTCGAGGAGGCCATGGACAAGGCATGGATGCTCGAGATGGAGACCATGCCGCTGCCGTCCGTCATGGGCAGGGTGTGCCCCCACCCCTGCGAGACCCACTGCAATCGCAAGGAGAAGGACGACCCGGTGGCCATCAACTCGGTCGAGCGGTCGATCGGCGATTGGGGTCTCGAGCGCGGGCTGAAGCCCCCCACGCTGGACGTGGGAGGCCCCTTCACTGACAAGGTCGCGGTCGTCGGCGCCGGCCCCGCGGGCCTGTCCTGCGCTTACCAGCTCGCCCGCCGCGGCTACCCCGTGACGATCTACGAGAGCCTGCCCAAGCCCGGCGGCATGCTGCGCTACGGCATCCCCGAGTACCGGCTGCCTCGGGACATCATCGACAAGGAGGTCGCGCTCATCACCGGCCTCGGCGTCGAGATCAAGTGCAACACCCCGATCGGCAAGGACCTCACCTTCGAGGACCTGCGCAAGGACCACGCCGCGGTCTTCGCGGCGATCGGCGCCCACCGCGGCCGGAAGCTCGGATGCCCGGGCGAGGAAGGCTCCGGGGTCTACACCGGCACCGATTTCCTCCGGGCCGCCAACAGTGGCGAGACCCCCGAGATCGGCCAGAAGGTGGTCGTCATCGGCGGCGGTGACACGGCGATCGACGCGGCTCGCATGAGCCTGCGCATCGGCCGCGACGTCGCCGGAGTCGCCGAGCGCGAGGGCGCGAAGACGACGATCCTCTACCGCCGCACGCGCACGGAGATGCCCGCCATCGAGCGCGAGATCGAAGAAGCGCTCGAGGAAAACATCGAGATCGTATTCCTCGCCGCCCCCGCCGCCGTCCTCCGCGACGACTCCGGCAAGGTCGTCGGCATGAAGGTGCAGCGGATGGAGCTCGGCGAGCCCGACGACTCCGGCCGTCGCCGTCCCGTCCCGATCGAGGGTGCGATCGACGACATCGAGATCGACACCGTCATCACCGCGGTCAGCCAGTCGCCCGACTGCGACAGCCTCGGCGCCTTCACGGACATCGGCTGGATCAACGGGGACGAGTGGGGCAAGACCGAGGTCGACGGCGTGTGGACCGGGGGAGACAACATCAACCTCGGCATCGCCACGACGGCCATCGGCCAGGGTCACAAGGCCGCCCTCAGCATCCACGCCACCCTGCGCGGCGAGGAGCCGAAGAACGGATTCGAGACCCCGCCCGTCGGTCCGGACCGGATCAAGATGGACTTCTACGAGGCCAAGGACGTCGCGGTCCGCAAGGTGCTGGATCCCGAGGAGCGGGTTTCCAAGCCCACCGAGGAGATCGACCTCGGCATCACCCAGGAGCAAGCTCTCGAGGAGGTCAACCGGTGCTTCTCCTGCGGACTGTGCTTCGGCTGCGAGCGGTGCTGGATGTACTGCACGCCCGGCTGCTTCAAGAAGGTGGGAGAGCCGCAGCTCGGCGACTTCTACAAGGTCGACTTGGGGTCCTGCGACGGCTGCAAGAAGTGCGCTGACGAGTGCCCCTGCGGCTTCCTGGACATGCTCTAGAGCGGTAGTGCCGTGCCGGAAGGCAATCTGCATCGATTGGTCATCGCGGGCCTGGCCGGGGACACCGGCAAGAGCCTGGTGACGTTGGGCATCATCGGTGCCCTTCGCGCCAGGGGGCTCGCGGTCGCGCCCTTCAAGAAGGGGCCGGACTTCATCGATGCCGCCTGGCTCGGCGCGGCGGCGAACGCCCCTGGCCGCAACCTCGACACGTACCTCATGTCCGAGACCCGGATCCTCGACGCTGCGGCGGAGGCGGGCCGGGCCGCGGACATCACGGTCGTGGAGGGCAACCGGGGGCTGTTCGACGGGCTCGACGCGAAGGGATCCCACTCCACCGCGGTCCTCGCCCGGCTGCTGCACGCTCCGGTGGTCCTCGTGGTCGACGTCCGGAAGGTGACGCGCACGGTCGCCGCCCTCGTCGCGGGGTGCCGCGCGCTGGGACCCGAGCTCATGATCGCGGGGATCGTGCTCAACCGCGTCGGCACGGGCCGGCAGGAGGCCGTGATCCGAGAGGCGGTCCTCGCCGAGACGGGCATTCCCGTCCTCGGCGCGATCCCGCGGCTGCCGGACCAGCACCTGCCGAGCCGGCACCTCGGTCTCGTCACCGCCTTCGAGCATCCGGAGACCCAGACGGTGCTCCAGAAGATCGCGCGGATCGTGAACCAGTACGTCGACGTGGACGCGATCCTCGAGATCGCGCGGCGCCACGAGGTTCCCTGCGAGATCACGAACCCGGCGCCCGAGCCTCCCGCCGCTCCGCGCGCCCGCATCGGCATCCTGAGAGACCGTGCCTTCTCCTTCTACTACCCCGAGAACCTCTCCGCGCTGAAGGCGGCGGGGGCCGAGCTCGTGATGATCTCGCCTCTCGAGGACGAGGAGATGCCGGAGATCGACGCACTCTACGCCGGCGGGGGCTTCCCCGAGGTGCACGCCGCCGAGCTCTCCGCCAACGTCTCCCTCCGCTCGACGCTCCGCCGCGAGATCCAGGCGGGGCTTCCCGTGTGGGCCGAGTGCGGCGGGCTGATGTACCTCTCCCGCGCCGTTCTGCACGAGGGGGAGCTGCACCCGATGGTGGGGGCTCTGCCCTTCAGCGTCGAGCACACGAGCCGGCCCCAGGGCCACGGCTACGTGCAGGCGCGGATCGACGGCCAGAATCCGTTCCTCCCCGAGGGGATGGAGCTTCGCGGGCACGAGTTCCACTACTCGGTCATCCGCGAGGACGTCAGCCCCCTCACGACCGCGATCGAGCTCGTCCGCGGGGCGGGTCTCGGCAACGGTCGGGACGGGATCCGCGTGGAGAACGTCCTCGCCACGTACACGCACCTGCACGCCCTGGGCACGCCCGAGTGGGCCACCGCCCTGGTCGATACCGCCGCGGGGGTGCCGTCATGAGCCTCCGCGAGCGGGTACGGGGCCTGGTCGAGCAAGGCGAGCTCGACGCGATCGACGAGCTGGTGGCCGAACAGCCCCGGGCCGTGCGCCACCTGCTCGCGCTCACCTACCACGCCGACACGAACACCCGGAAGGTCGCGGCTCGCACCGTGGCCCTGGCCAGCCGCCATCACCCCTCGCTCGTCCAGGGGATCACGCGGCGGCTCGTGTGGGCGATGAACGACGAGTCCGGCACGAACGCCCTGTCCGCTCCCGCGGTGATCGTGGAGATCTCTCGCGAGAATCCCGAGCTCCTGCTGCCCGTGGTCCCCGACCTGATCCGCCTCGCCGGAGACGAGGGATTGAACGAGGGGCTCGCGGAGGCGCTGTCGACGATCGCCGAGGCCTGCCCCGGTAAGGTCGGCAAGGGGCTCCAGAAATCCCTGAACGACCGCATTCGCGGAGGAGAATCCAATGTCGGATGACACGAGCCGACGCGAGAAGCTGCGGCTCCTGACCGAAGCGGTCGAGCAGAGCCCCGATTCGGCGGAGGCACACCTGAAGCTGGGGACCGCCCAGCAGAGGGCGGGCCGGGTCGCCGAGGCGGAGGCGAACCTGCGCAAGGCGATCGAGCTCGACCCCGAGCAGTACCAGGCCCGGATCAACCTGGGCGGGGTGCTCTTCTCGCGCTTCGACTTCGCGGGAAGCGCGGAGATCAACGCCGAGGCGGTGGCCCTCGATCCGAAGGCCGTGCAGGGGCACTACAACCTGGGCCTCGCTCACCTGTACATGGGGAACCCCGAGAAGGTGGTCGAGTGCTTCCAGCGCGTCGTGGAACTCGATCCGGAGAATGCCGGTGGCTACTACCACCTGGCCGCCGGATTGAATGCTGTGGGTCGGGTACCGCAGGCCAAGGTCTGCCTCCTGAAGTCCGAGTCTCTCGGATTCAGGCCCGAACCGGAGCTCATCAGAGCCATCGACAAGGCTCTCAAACAAGACGGTGGTGAGGATGTCCTCACCATGGAAATAGGCGATGGTCCTGGCAAGAAGAGCTAGGAGCAATCTAGGAGGATTCCGATGCCCGATTTTCAAGTCGGCGACACCACGCTCGAGATCGACGAAGACGGCTTCATCCAGCAGCCCGACCTCTGGAACGAAGATGTAGCCAAGGCACTCGGCAAGACCGAAGGAGTCGAGGAGCTGACGGACGAGCACTGGAAGCTCGTGAACTACCTTCGCGAGTACTACCTCGAGTTCGGCGTGGCCCCGATGATCCGGAAGCTCTGCAAGGCGACCGGTTTCAAGCTGAACAAAGTTTACGAGCTGTTCCCCTCCGGCCCGGCGAAGGGCGCCTGCAAGGTCGCGGGCCTGCCCAAGCCGACCGGCTGCGTCTGATCCAGCACGCCACCACGGCCGTCCCCCCCCGGGCGACCACCAACCCCCCCCACACCAGGCCCCGGCCCAATCAACCCCCCCCGGGGGGCCCCCCCACGGTGCCCCCCGGGGCGAGCTCGAACCCGCGCCACTCGTGGCGCGGGCCGATGCTCGCACACCGTGGGGGCCCCGCGAGGGTGCGGCCTTGCAACAACTGCTGCGTCAGAAGCGCGAAGCAATCATCCAGGGTTGGATTCAGGCCGTCCTGAAGACCTTCCCTCCGGATTCCGCGAAGTTCCTCGAGACCACGGGGAACCCCTTCGGAAATCCGATCGGGACCACGATCTCGACCGAGATCGAGGCCCTCTTCGACGCGATAACACGGGATGCGCCGGGTGAAGAGCTCGCGCCGCATCTCGACCGCATCGTCCAGGTCACCTGTGTTCAGGATGTCGAGCCCTCCCGGTCCGTCGCCTTCGTCTTCGAGCTCGAGAAGGTCGTGCGCAAAGCACTGGCCTCCGAGCTGCGGGACCGGCGCGGACTGGAGAAGCTGCTCGACTTCCGGGCGCGGATCGACGAGCTGGCGTTGCGAGCCTTCGACAGCTACGCGAAACACCGGCAGCGGATCTCCGACATCCGCGTGCGAGAGGCCCAGGGCCGGGTTTCGACGTTGCTGAAGATGGCGGGAATGAACTGGGACGACGTGCCATCGGGCGAGCAATCCCCGGGAGGTTGTGGCCGATGAGAATTCTGCTCTCCTTGATAGCAGTCCTCGTACTGCTCTTCGTGGCGTACGTGGGAGGGGCGGCCCTGCAGTGGCAGTGGCTGTTCGGAGCGGTACTGCCCTACGTGGCCATCGTGGTGTTCCTCGTCGGATTCGTTTGGCGAATCCTGGAGTGGGCGAAGGTGCCCGTGCCCTTCCGCATTCCGACGTCGTGCGGTCAGCAGAAGTCCCTCGACTGGATCAAGCCGGCCCCGTTGGACAATCCCTACACCAAGGGGGGCGTCATCGGGCGGATGATCCTGGAGGTGCTGCTGTTCCGCTCGCTGTTCCGGAACACGGTGACGGGCGTGAAGGACGGTCGGGTGATTCACGGTTCGACGATCTGGCTCTGGGCATCCTCGCTGGTGTTCCACGCCTGCTTCCTCGCCGTGCTGCTGCGTCACGTGCGGCTCTTCGCCGAACCCACGCCGAAGCCCATCCTCTGGCTCATCGGCCTCGACGGGTTCATGCAGATCGGATCGCCTCCCCTCTACATGTCGGGGGCGTTCCTCCTGGCGGCGGCGGCCTTCCTCTTCCTGCGCCGGGTTGTCATCCCTCAGGTGCGGTACATCTCCCTGCCCGCGGATTACTTCCCGCTGTTCCTCATCATGGGGATCGCGATCACCGGCCTCCTGATGCAGCATGTGGTCCGGACGGACATCGTGGCCGCGAAAGAGGTGGCGATCGGGCTGGTGAGCTTCCATCCGGTGTTCCTCCTCGGCGAGGGGGTGCAGATCCACTGGCTCTTCTACGCGCACCTGCTCTTCGTCTGCGTCCTGCTCGTCTACTTCCCGTTCAGCAAGCTGATGCACATGGGTGGCGTGTTCCTGAGTCCGACCCGGAACATGGCGAACACGAACCGGATGGTCCGCCACGTGAACCCCTGGGACTACCCCGTTCCCGTACACACCTACGAGGAGTACGAGGACGAGTTCCGGGACAAGATGGTGGCGTGCGGTATTCCCGTCGACAAGGAGCCCACGGAGGAAGAGTAGGTCATGGCCAGAGAAGTCAAACCCGACGAGGTCGATTTCTACGAGCACGAAACGCTCTCCAACGTCGACTCGACGCCTCCCGACAAGGAGTGGATGGACGTTCCGGTCGACGTGCGGCCGGGCTCGTTCATCTATCCCGCCAAGGGCAAGCATCTCGAGTACCTCGGGATGCCGAACCCGCGCCAGTGGGCGCCCCAGGATGCGGACTGGAAGCTCCCCGAGAACTGGAAGGAGATCGTCATCCAGGGCATGAAGGAGCGGCTCGAGAAGTACCGCTCCTTCAAGGTCTTCATGGACATCTGCGTCCGGTGCGGCGCTTGCGCGGACAAGTGCCACTTCTACATCGGGGGTGGAGATCCGAAGAACATGCCGGTCCTGCGGGCCGAGCTCCTGCGCTCGATCTACCGCCAGGAGTTCACGAAGGCCGGCCAGATCCTCGGCCGCCTCGCGGGAGGACGCGAGCTCACCGTCGAGGTGATCAAGGAGTGGTTCTACTACTTCTACCAGTGCACGGAGTGCCGGCGCTGCTCGGTGTTCTGCCCCTACGGGATCGATACCGCCGAGATCACGATGATGGCGCGGGAGATCCTGCACCTGCTCGGCCTCAACGTGAACTGGGTGATGGAGCCGGTGGCGAACTGCTTCCGCACCGGCAACCACCTCGGGATCCAGCCGCACGGTTTGAAGGACACCCTGGAGTTCTTCGCGGAGGACATCGAGGAGGCGACGGGGATCGAGGTCGACATCCCGATCAACAAGAAGGGGGCGGAAGTCCTCTTCGTCACGCCGTCGGGTGACTTCCTCGCCGATCCGGGGACGTTCACCTGCATGGGCTACATGGCGCTCTTCCACGAGATCGGCCTCGATTACACGTGGAGCACCTACGCCTCGGACGGGGGCAACTTCGGGCTCTTCACCTCCGCCGAGAAGATGAAGGCTCTGAACTCCAAGATCTACGCCGAGGCGAAGCGGCTCGGCGTCAAGTGGATCCTGGGCGGCGAGTGCGGGCACATGTGGCGGGTCATGCACGGCTACATGGACACGATGAACGGGCCGGCCGACTTCCTCGAGGTGCCGACGTCACCCTTCACGGGGACCCGGTTCGACAACGCCGCCTCCACCAAGATGATCCACATCGCGGAGTTCACGGCGGACCTCATCCGGCACGGCAAGCTGAACCTCGATCCGAGCCAGAACAACCACATCAACGTGACGTTCCACGACTCGTGCAACCCGGCCCGGGTCATGGGGCTGTTCGAGGAGCCGCGGTACGTCCTGCGCAACGTCTGCAACAACTTCCGCGAGATGCCCGAGGACACCATCCGCGAGAAGACCTTCTGCTGCGGTGGGGGAGCCGGGCTCGGAACGGACGAGAACATGGAGATGCGGCTGCGCGGGGGTCTTCCGCGCGGCAGCGCCGTCAAGTACGTCCAGGACAAGTACGGGGTCAACCAGCTCGCCGCGATGTGCGCCATCGACCGCGCGACGCTGGTGACCGTGTGCGACTACTGGGCGCCGGGCGTCCAGGTCACCGGCGTCCACGAGCTCGTGGCCAACGCCCTGGTGATGAAGGGGCAGAAGAAGCGAGAAGTCAACTTCCGCCTGGAACCGCTCAACGGCAACGGAGAGGAGGGCTAGATCGATGAACGATCGAGGCGCGATCATCACCGGACTCGTGATCTTCCTGGGCCTGATCACCTTCCCGGTCTGGTACATCATCGGGCCGGGGCACCTGGGCGATCCGCCCGACCTGCCCGCCGCCCTCGGAGAGCAGTGCGTCCTGCCTACGCAGGAGATGCGGGACTCGCACATGGACCTCCTGAACGACTGGAGGGACGAGGTGGTCCGCGACGGCGAGCGGTTCTTCACCGCCGCGGACGGCTACTACGTGCCCCCCTCTCTCCTCGATCCGGAGCACCCCGAGCGAGGAGTCCAGAAGAGCCTGTCCAAGACCTGCCTCCACTGTCACGGCGACAAGGTGGCGTTCTGCGACGCGTGTCACGACTACGCCGGCGTCAGTCCGTACTGCTGGGACTGCCACACCTTTCCGGTAGGGGAGTGAGCCATGAACGAAAGCCGTAGGAACTTTCTGAGAGCCGCCGGGATCACGATCCTCGGCGTGGGCGGAGCCGCTCCGGTCGTCGCCTCACGCCTGGGCCGATCCCAGCACGAGCCCGCTCCCGAGGCCTCGCATGGCCAGCGGTACGCGCTCGCCATCGACACGACGAAGTGCGCGAGCGCGGAGAACTGCGGGAAGGCGTGCATGGCCGAGTGCCACCGCCTCCACAACGTTCCCGACGTCGTCCACGAGAACGGGTCGGTGGACCACGAGGAGGAGATCAAGTGGATCTGGGAGGAGCACGTCGAGCACGCCCTCCACGAGCACGTCAGCCACTACGCCAGCGACGAGCTCCGCCACCGCGAGATCCCCGTCCTCTGCAACCACTGCGACAACCCGCCGTGCGTCCGCGTGTGCCCGACCAAGGCCACGTTCAAGCGCGCGGACGGCCCGGTCATGATGGACCAGCACCG
Organism: uncultured Planctomycetaceae bacterium; assembly: GCA_964428225.1. Classification (GTDB taxonomy): domain Bacteria; phylum Planctomycetota; class UBA1135; order UBA1135; genus JBFMCU01. Next base: position 1,630 of record CAYRXS010000100.1, on the reverse strand, counting down.
CTGCATCGGGTGCCGGTTCTGCATCGTCGGCTGTCCCTACGGGGCTCGCAGCTTCAACTGGAAGGACCCGCGGGAGTTCTTCAAGCCGGACGAGTACTCGGATCCCGTGATCCCGAATCCCTCCTACCCGACCCGCACGAAGGGGGTCGTGGAGAAGTGCACGATGTGCACCGAGCGCCTCGCGATCGGGCTGAAGCCGGCCTGCGCCGAGGCCTGCCCCGAGAAGGCGATCCTGTTCGGGGATCTCGAGAATCCCGACGACCCGCAGTTCGATCAGATCCTCGAGTACATCCAGTCCAACTTCACGGTGCGTCGCAAGGCCGAGCTCGGCACCCGTCCCCAGGTCCACTACAAGCTGTGAGGTAGCGATGCTCGAGAAGACGCTAGTAGGCACACGGAGGTACTGGGGACTGGTGGGGATCCTCTCGATCCTCATCCTCCTCGGCCTGGGCTTCTACCTGTATCAGTTCTTCGCGGGTCTGACGGTCACCGGCCTCAGTCGAGACGTGCCCTGGGGATTCTACATCTCCCAGTTCACCTTCCTCGTCGGGGTGGCGGCCTCCGCGGTGATCCTGGTCCTGCCGTACTACCTGCACGACTTCAAGGCCTTCGGGAAGATGGTCGTGCTCGGGGAATGCCTCGCCATCGCCGCGGTGCTCATGTGCATGCTGTTCATCTTCGTCGACATGGGGCAGCCCATGCGCGTGACGAACGTGCTCCTGCACCCGACTCCCGGCTCCGTGATGTTCTGGGACATGGTGGTGCTGGCCGGATATCTGGGGCTCAATGCGATCATCGCCTACGTCAGCTTCGGAGCCGAGAACCGAGGCGTGGCGCCCCCGAAATGGATCAAGCCGGTGATCATCCTCTCGATCCCGTGGGCGGTCAGTATCCACACTGTCACGGCCTTCCTGTACTCGGGCCTGAGCGCGCGCCCCTTCTGGATGACCGCCATCCTCGCCCCGCGCTTCCTCGCGTCGGCGTTTGCGTCCGGTCCCGCGCTCCTGATCCTGCTCGCCGTCATCCTGAGGAAGTTCACGAAGTTCGACGCCGGCGACAAGGCGATCCAGAAGCTGGGATTGATTGTCACCTACGCGATGGCGATCAACATCTTCTTCGTGTTGATGGAGCTGTTCACCGCGCTCTACAGCGACATCCCGCACCACACCAGCCACTTCGAGTACCTGTTCTTCGGCCTGGACGGCAAGGAGACGCTCGTGCCCTGGATGTGGGCGGCTCAGCTCGTGGGCCTCGCCGCGCTCATGCTCCTCCTGGTGCCGAACATCCGCCGACAGCAGCCGCTGCTCGTCCTCGCCTGCATCGGCGTGATCGTGGGCATCTGGATCGACAAGGGCCTCGGCATGGTCTGCGGCGGCTTCATCCCCTCGCCGCTCGGCGAGGTAACCGAGTACTGGCCTAGCGCGACCGAGCTCATGATCGGGCTCGGGATCTACGGGGTCGGAGCCCTGGCCCTCACGGTCTTCTACAAGATGGTCCTCGCGGAGCGCGAGCTTCGCCAGGCGTAGCGGCCGGCTCCCGTCGAGTCCGGGGGGGCCGGATGATCGGCTCCCCCCGCTAACCCGAATCCCTCACCAAGCCCCTATTTGTGAAGCGCCGTTTGTGGCATAAC
>CAYRXS010000099.1:0-22260 GCA_964428225.1 uncultured Planctomycetaceae bacterium | reverse complement strand
CAGCCGAATCGAGCCGAGCATGATGGCGAGTCGCGCGGCTCGGCGGCCCGCCTCGGTCGATTCCGGTGCCGAACGACCCCTCGTTCACGGGCTTCGTGTTCTTCACGCAGGCCGCGAGCTTCGGCGGATCCCTTTGCCTGCACTGCGCCTACGAGTGCACGATCGGCTAGCGGGGCCTGCGGCGATCGGCCGCGCCCGGATCGTGCGATCCGGATCCATCGCTCGCCCGCGGGCCGTCTCTCGTCCGGCTCGCCTCCCTGATCAGCGGCACGAGGAAGACAATGCAGGCGACCAGGAAGATGGCGCTCCCGACGAGCGCGAGGAGATCCCCGTGCTGCACGCTCGAGACGATGAAGCACGCGGCGCACAGAACGAAGAGCGTCCAGCCGGCCAGCTGATACCCGAGGTCACTGATCTTCATGCGCTCCTGGCGTCACTGCGGCCCCCGCTTTCGTCCTCGGATTTGCCGAAAAAGCCCGAGGTGATCGTACGGGTCCTCGCGATGGAGGAGCCGCGTGAGCTCCGCCGCTACGTCGGCCGGCCCGCTTCCGGCTATCATGGTGGGGAGGTTTGCCGTACCCATGAATCGGACGATCCCCATCCTACTCCTCGCCCTCCTCACGTGTGTGCTCTCCGCGTGCGAGATTACCGCGCGTCGCACCTCTCCCGGGGAGGGATTCCGGGTGACGACTCCCCGGACCGAGGAGAGCCCTCCCCGACCCCTGGCCACCGACCGCCGGGACGTGGACGCCGTTCTCGACGGGCTCCACCGCTCGGCAGCCCTCGCCGACGGAGAGCGGTACTTCTCCCTGTTCGCCCCGGACGCGATCTACTTCGGGACCGACCCCGGGGAACGGTGGACGCTGGACCAGTTCCGTGACTTCGCCGAGCCCTACTTCTCCCAGGGACGGGGCTGGGATTACGAGGCGCTCGAGCGGAACGTGTTCCTCGATCCCTCGGGCGACACCGCGTGGTTCGACGAGCGCCTGGTCAACGAGCACTACGGCGAATGCCGCGGCACGGGCGTCCTGCGCAAGAGCGAAGGGCGGTGGCGGATCGTCCAGTACAGCCTGAGCATCCCGGTGCCGAACGACCTCGCGTTGGAGCTCGTGGAAAGGATCCGCGAGGAGCGCTGACGCCCCGCCCCGCCTCGGCGTATCCTGGGTCGACGATGGCCGCTCCGCCCGACGACGCCCGCACCCTGCGCGCCGAGCTGGTGCGCTCGGAGCTCTGCGGGGACGACGCGGTGATCCTCGCCCTGTCCACGGATCGGCCGCTCCCGAGGGTCCGCGCCGGGCGCTTCTTCATGCTGAAGCGCACGGACGGTGCCTCTCCGCTGCTTCCCCGCCCCTTCTCGATCTACCGGCAAAACGGGGACGAGATCGAGTTCCTGATGAAGGTCCTGGGGCGCGGGACCATGGCCCTCGCCGCCGCGATGCCGGGCCAGGAGCTGCTCCTCACCGGACCCCTCGGCAACGGCTGGCCGACGCTGGACGGGGACGGAGAACCCTGGGTGATGCTGGCCGGCGGGGTCGGCTCCGCCTCCTTCCACATGGCCATCGAGCAGGCCCTGCGGGGCATGGACGGAGCGACGCCCGTGCCCGCCTCCTCGATCGCGCTCCTGTTCGGCGCGGCGACCCGGGGGCTGCTCTACGACGTCCGTCAGCTCCGGGAGCTCGGCGTCCCGCTGTGGACCGCCACCGACGACGGCTCGGGGGGTTTCCACGGCACCGTCCTCGACCTCCTCGAGGAGCTCGTGGCGGCGGGCGAGCTCCCCGCCCGCTCGCGCCTGCTCGCCTGCGGGCCCGATCCCATGCTCGCGGCGGTGGAGGCCTTTGCGCGTGAGCGGAATCTGGAGAGCTGGCTCTCTCTCGAGACCCTCATGGGCTGCGGGGTGGGTATCTGCAACGGCTGCACCGTGCCGACCCGGCCCGAGGGCCCCCTGGGGGACTGGCCCCACGCGAAGTGCTGCGTGGACGGGCCGGTGTTCGACCTCGACGCGGTCAGCCTGCAGGGCCTCTAGCAGCCCGTTGAAGAAGTCATTCGGCGCCATGACGGCATCCTCCACCCCGGCTCGACACCCGAAAGCCTCGCCGAATCCACGAATTCGCCTGCGTTTCCAGGCGCCGACCCGGGGCGGATGCCACCGCCCTGGCATCCGAAGCACTTCTTCAACGGACTGCTAGGCGGTCCGGGGCCCGCCGGGCTCAGGGATCGGGGCCGATCTGCCGAAGAGGGGAGGAATTCCCACGAGACCCGGGGGGAGGCCCTCGCCGGCCCCCCGACCATGACCATGAACGACTCTGGAACCAGACTGTCCGTGGCGGACCTCGTGTCGTCTCCTCGCCAGACCATTCGCGACGCCGCCGTGTTCATCCGCGAGCACGCCCGCGACGCGGTGGAGCTCGCCGCCCTCGCCGCGGGAGGGATCCTGTACCTGCTCCTCGCCCAGTGGACCGGCCCACGGACCGGCTCGATCGGGGAGGCCCAGATGATCCGGATCCTCGAGGCGGGAGCCCAGACGATCTGGATCGTCCTCCTCCCCCTCGGCGCGGTTCGGCTGGCCGCGCGGACCCTCGCGGGCCGGGGGATGGAAGACGTCCGCTTCGGGCGTCACCTCCAGCGCCTGGGGGGAACCGCGAGCGCGACCTGGGGTGAGAGCGGCCAGAAGCTGCTCGCGTGCCTCCTCGTGACCGTCGTCGCGTCCTCGGCTGCGGTAACCCTGACGGTGACCTACGACGTCGTGGGGTGGCTGCCGCAGACGACGATCCTCGTGGCCCTGGTGACCGCCGGTGGGATCGTGGGGGATTCCCTGCAGAAGGAAGTGGCGCGCCGCGCCGCCGCCCGACGGGAATCGATGCAGGTCGTGGCTACCCGGGTCGAGGCCGTACCCCTCCCGGCGACCGACGTCGAGGCGCCGAAGGGGCTGGCGTCCCGCGGCAGGTCCTCCTCGCGAGGCCTGCCCGAGGGAGTCGTCACCCGCGGGGAGTTCTTCGCCCGGATGGCCGAGGACCTCCGGGAGGCGCAGCGCGAGGAGCGGGCGTTCGCCCTGCTCGTCGTGGGCTTGTCGGCCCCCGGAGCCGGCGCGGCGCTTCCGATCGAACACCGGTCCTGGCTCGGCGATTCGCTCACCCGGCTGTACGGGGGGGACGGCTTGATCGGGTACCTCGGCAACGATCTCTTCGGCGTCGAGCTCGTCGACGATTCCGCGGAGGAGATCCTGGCCGCGGGCGAGGAGCCGATCTTCGACCTCCTCGGACAGGCCGGCTCCGAGGTGCTCGGAGAGCTCGAGCCCCAGATCGGCGTGGCGAGTCCCCAGGGTCGCGAGACCGCGCGCGTGCTCTACGCCCAGGCCCTCGAGTGTTACCAGAACGCCGAGGGGCTGGCCACCCGGGAGCGTCGCCGGGCCTGATCCCCGCGGGGGAGCTCCCGCACCGGATTCCCTAGGGGCTCGCCGGTTCCTCGGCGCCCAGCAGGCCCCGCTGTCGGTCGAGCTCGGCGAGGATCTCCTCCCCGATCCGGGGCAGCTCCCCGGGGCCCAGGTCGACCATCTGCACGGTGTGACCGGAGACCCCGTAGGAGAGGGAAGCCATGCCGTCCTCCCCGAGGACGTGCCAGGTCAGCGCCTCGGCGAGGTTCGTCGTGGCGCAGAGATGCGGATCGATCACGGCGAGCTGCGGCGTGTGGTGGTGGAGGATCGCGTCGACGAGGAGGGCCGGGAAGCCCCACTTCCGCGCCATCCTCGCCCCGATCTGCGCGTGGTCGAGCCCGAGCCGGAGGCGCTCGGCCCGCAGGGGATTCCGCCCCATGTCCACGAGACCCAGGATCTCGTCGCGCTCCCTCATCAGGAACCGATCCAGCACGATCAGTCCCATGTTCTGGAGCAGGCCCGCGGTGTAGGCGAGGTTGGGATCGGCGTAGTCGTCCCGCTCGGCCACCAGCTTGGCCGCCAGGGCGTTGGCGAGCGACTCCTCCCAGAGCGAGCGGTTCGACCGGGGCGTCGACGAGCCCAGCCCCATGAAGAAGGACTCGTAAGCGGAGGCCATGACGAGGCTCACGAGGGTCTTCGTTCCGAGCTGGATGCCGGCCTGCTCGATCGACGAGATCGTCACGCGCAATCCCTGGAGCGACGAGTTGGCCAGGGTGAGCACCTTCGCGGTGATCCCCGCGTCGGTCTTGATCACCTCGACGAGGTCGTTCGGCCCGGTGGTCTCCTGCATCGAGATCTCCAGGACCCGGATCGCGATCTGCGGGAACGGCTCGATCCGCTCGACGTCGAGGAGGATCTCCTTCAGGGTCGGGTGCACTGGTCCACGAGTGGCAAGGGGTCGTGGGGGGGCACGCCGGTGCGGCGCGAGGGGACGCCGCATTCGCCCTTTCGGAGGCGTGGATGGCCCCTCTGGAGCCATTCCGGAGTTTGTGAGCGGCCGGGTTAGCCCCCGTCCATCGGGGGGCCCACCGTGTCCCGGATCCCGCGCAGCTCGACCAGCTTGCCCTCGAGGCGGGCGATCGCGGCCTCGGCGAGCTTGGTGTCCCAGGTCGCGGGAGGGCCGATGCGCAGGGCGGTCTCCAGCTCCTCGATGGCCTGCTCCGTCCGGCCGAGCTCCCGCAAGTAGAGGCCGAGCTCCGAGTGGACCTCGAAGGCGTGCTCGTCGGAGCCGCAGGCGCGACGCAGGCACCCCAGGGCCTCCTCGTCTCGGCCGCGCTCGCGCAGGATCCGGCCCAGGAGGATCAGGGAATCGGCGTGCTCCGGGTCGATCGCGAGGGAGGTCGTCAGCCACGACTCCGCCATGTCGAGCGCCTCGCGCGACCGGTCGATCCCCGCGAGGGAGCACAGCCAGTCCGGGGTGGGATCGGGAATCGTGGTCAGGGTCTGGTGGAGCTGGAGCAGGCCGTCCTCGTCCTCGCACAGCCCGTAGACCCGGGCGAGGTGGGGCATCGCCGCCTCGTGGGCTCCGGCCATCAGGAGGTAGGCCGCGAACTGGTACTGCACCTCGTAGGCGGTCGGCATCAGCCGCGCGGCGTTTCGGAAGGCCTCGAGGGTCTCCTCGCCCCGGCCCGCGGCGCTTCCCGCGCTCTGGAGATCCCGGAGGACGAGGGCGTTCCCCTTGTGGTACCAGGCGTAGCCGTGCTGGGGGTCGACGCCGAGGGCCCGGTCGAGCCACCGCAGCGCTTCCCGCCAGTCCCTCTTCCCCAGGGCGTCCGCGGCGATGACCACCATCGCGTCGGGCTCGTCGGGGAAGCGCTCCACGAGCTCGTGGGCCAGCTTCACTCCCTCCCGCATGCGGCCCTCGGCACAGAAGCTCTGGGCGATCCGCAGTTGATCCAGGTAATTGTCCGGCCGCTGGGAGAGCGCCTTCTCGTAGCAGCGCCGCGCCGCCTGGTGCTGGCCCTGGTCGCGGAAGATGTCGCCCAGCATGCTGTGGGCCGGCGCGTAGTCGCGTTTGAAGGCGAGGGCCTTGCGGATCTCCTCCTCGCCCCGCGCCCGGTCGCCGGACCTGTAGTAGGCCACGCCCAGGCCGGTGTAGACCTGCTCGAGCTCGAGGTGCTCGGTCCGGACGGGGATGCCGAGAGCTTCCCTCTTCCGGGCCCCCTCGAGGTCCGCCTCGACGCGCCGGGCCTGCTCCTCGAAGATCCAGATCGCGGTCTCGTAGCTCTCGTCCCCGTACATCTCGGCTTCGAGGAGGTAGCACCACCCCAGGCCCAGGTTGACCTGGAGGAAGTCACGGGAGCTGGCCCACAGATCCTCCCCCGGCTTCGCCCCCGCGAGGAGATCTCCCGCGTCCTCGTAGATCTTCATCGCCTCCCGGAGGAGCTGCGGGTCGGGATGCTCGATCAACCGGCCCAGCATGGTCCTTCCCCGACCCCACAGGGCTCCGGGGCAGCGCGGCGACTCCTCGACGGCGGTGGTGAACAGGGCGTCCTCGTTCTGCCAGGTGCGGATGCGCTCGACGCTCTTGATCCCGTACGCGATGCAGGGGACCGTGACGAAGAACCCGGCGACCACCCCGGGCAGATAGCGGAACAGCAGCAGGCACATCCCGAAGCCCAACCCGAAGACCGGCAGGTAGAGGAACCGGTCGGACAGGGGGAACATGCCCAGCGACTTCACGCTGATCAGCACCGGGAGGAGACCGGCGGGAAGAATCAGGAGCGCGAGCAGGCCCAGTCGCGCGCCCCGCCGCCACAGGAACACGCCCAGGAGGATCGCGGCGATGGCCCAGCCGAACATCCGGATTCCGTAGAAGCTGAACAGGGTGAACTCGGGCCGGAAGGGGCGGAACAGCCTCAGGTGGTAGGGGACGGCGAGCAGCTCGAGCGCGCCTCCGAGCAACTCGACCCGCAGGGTGGCGAGGCGGAGGAGGCCGACCTCGAACCCCGTCGTCTCGCGATCGAATCCGGCCAGCGGGCTCTCGAACACGAACATCCTCGCCACCAAGTAGAGGGCGAGCACGATGCCGAAGGGAACGTAGGCTCGTACGAGGGAATGGAATCCCGAGAACGGTCCCTCCGGCTCGTCCGCGAGACGTCGCCGGCCGAGATCGATCACCGCGACCAGGAGGACGACCGCCGCGCCGAGCTCCTTGGAGAGCAGGGCGAGCAGGAAGCACACCGCCGCTGCGAGTGGAATCCCCGACGAGCCGCGGTCGCGCCAGCGGAGGTAGGCGACGAGCGAGAGCAGGGCGAACAGTCCGAACAGCGGGTCGTTGAGCGCGGAGATCCACGCCACGCTCTCCACGTGAACCGGGTGCAGCCCGAAGACGAGCGCGGTGAAGGTCCCGACGCCGACGTTCCCCGAGAGCCTCCGCGCCAGGAAGAAAGCGGCGGCGGTGGCCCCGAGGTGAACGGCCAGCCCCATGGCGTGGAACGCCCACGTCTCCCCGCTCGCGATCCAGTAGGAGACGGCATGGGCGACTCCGGTCAGGGGACGCCAGTAACCGATCTGCTCGGCGTCGCCGGGCGCGAGGAAATCCCAGTAGGGGCGGGTCAAGAGCTGGGGCAGGTTGGCCAGGTCCGCGACCAGGGGATTGCGCCGGATGATCTCCAGGTCGTCGTAGACCGGCTCTCCCCCCAGGGCACCGGCGAGGACGTAGACGAGGGCGGTGACGAGCAGGACGGGGACCAGGCCCGCCGCGAGAACGGCGAGGCTGCGACTCTTCTCTCGAGGGGGGATCGACGTCACGGGGGTCCTAGGAGGGGCTCGGAGACGGGTCACGCGCCCGCCGAGACCCCCCAGGGTACGCACCGTGCCCGGGGCGCCGCCAACGGAACCCGGGGGAGACGAAAAAAGGGCCGACGTCCCGATGGACGCCGGCCCGCGAGAGAGACTGGACCCAAGAATCGCCGGAGATGAACAATCCGACACCAGGAGACTCACTCGATGGGATGGTCCGCGTCTGAAGTCCCACCGGAGGCGAGGAGGGGGGGCATCGCCCCGACGGGACGAACCACGGCCCTCGCCCGGAAGCCGCCGCCCGAGGCACCCGTTGTGCAATCCGAGTGCAGAGCCCGATGGGATGTCCCGAGCGAAGGGGTTTCCAGATGGGAGATGCGCCGCGGCGTCGTGCCGGAGACGACCCACCCTCGTCCATAACCTTGCCGCGGGGGGGTGAGACGTTCCGTCTTCGGGCCTCTTTCTCCACATTCCGGCCGGTTCGTGGCCGTCGGGGGCCCGAGGGGCTCCACGAGAAAGGGCCCGCCGGAGTCCGACGAGCCCTTTCCTGTCCGCGGGCGCCCGCCTTGCGGCGGGGCGCTCCGGTTCAGCTACCGAGGATCAGGTCGATCGCGTTGGTCAGCATGGCCACGCCGCCCACGTTGTTCAGGAAACCCTGGGTGTAGGCCGGGAATCCATGGAGCCCCGGATCGTTCGGAATGGCGATCGAGTGGGGGCTGATGCCGCTTCCTCCCGCCGCGATGTTGCTCATGAGCCACGGCGTGGTGATGTCGATCAGGAGCTCACCGATGGGCGTCGGGAGGGTCGTGGGACCGGAGTAGCCGAAGACGAAGGTCAGCCCACTCGCGCCGACGGAGCCTCCGTCGATCTGCGAGGTCCAGTTCGTCCCGATGACCGGGAGGCTGGTGTAGGTGAAGACCATCGGGTTGACGCCGGTGCCGTTGCGGTAGGTCGCGCTCGCGGGAGTGCCGGGCAGATCGCACGGGAACGCGTTCGACAGGGACGCGTGTCCGGTCGAGTTGATCTTGACGAGCACGTTACCGGATCCCGCGCCCGGCGGAGGAACGACCACGATCTGCGTTCCGCTGGCGTTCGCGTTCACGCCCGTCACCTTGAGGTGGGGGTCGTTGTAGCTGGCGGTCAGAGCCTCGTTCGTGAACCACACCTCGTTGTTGGTCAGGCTGAAGAACGAGCCGGTGATCGTCACCGAGCCGCCGGCGTGGGTGACGTTGGTGATGCGAGGCTTGACCACCGACTTGACCCCGTAGATGTACTGCACGCCGGCGATGTCGTCGGCCTCGATGCTGCGAAGAGAGGTCGCGGGCGGAGACGCACCGGAGTACATGGTCGACCCCCACACCGAGCTGTGATCGAGTCCGAGGGAGTGGCCGTACTCGTGGGTGAGGATGCCCTGGATGTCCCAGCTGCCGTCGTTGCCGGGTCCGTCCTGCCAGTTCCAGGCGTTGTCGCAGAAGCGAATCCGCCAGCCGTAGGATGTCCCCTCGCAGTAGGCGAGGACACCGCCTGTGCAGGAACCGACGGACGACACGATGTTCTTGCCCGGCGTGCCGATGCCGTCCGTGTTGCCGGCCCAGTAGGCGTCGAAGTTCGCGCCGCCGCTGCCGACCGACTGCAGGGGGTCGCCGCTGCCGTCGCCGAACAGCTCGCTGCCCCACTCCGCGGCTCCCTTCCAGACGGCGAGCTCCGCGCCGTTGTAGCCCGGCCAGTTCGTGTCGGAACCCGTGTTGTTGTTGGCCGAATTGTCCACGAAGTTGTCGTACACGCGCACGTGACGCTCGGACGTCGAGAGGTTGGTCCCGAGGGTCGCGAATCCGAAGCTCTCCTCTGCGGGGGCCAGGAGGACCGCCGCCATGCCGAGCGAGAGGCCGGGAAGAAGGATGTTCTTGATCTTCATCTTGGTCACCAGCTCCTTGCTCAGCGCTTGTTGATCTTGGCCATCTGAGCGTCGAGTCCGCTCAGAGTCGTGTTGCGGGAGATCGCATAGCCCTTCCCGCGACCGTAGACCATCGTGCCCTTCGACCAGGGCTCCATGTGGTACAGGCCTCCGTGGCCACAGCTCAGGCCGTTGCCGGAAACCTCGCCGCCCAGGTCGTCCTGCCATCCGTAGAAGGCGACCACTTGCTGGCCGGGCTTGGTTTCCTCGTAGGAGGGCATCTCGGAGTTGTACACCCCGTTCTCATCGTCGATGAAACCGCCGAGGAAGGTCACGTCGACGGTGGCGTCCGTCTCCGTGCCGACCAGCCGGCCCTCGATCGTGATGGTGGTGAAGTAGAGCTCGGGGCCGTCGATGGGGTGGTCCACGCGGAACACGTGGTGGTCGGTGATCACACCGGCCACGGCATGGTCCGCCAGGTCCATCATCTGTTCCAGACTGTCCATCCGCTGGATCTGAGACAGACCGACCGCGCCAAGGAGGGCCAGCGCTGCAGTCGCTGCACCCAGGAAACGCGTCTTTCTCATGGTTCGGGGTCCTGTGGTTTTCGATTCCTTCGGTTCGGGCTTCGCTCGCCTTGGAGGGATCTCCTCCGCCACCATGAGCTTGCCCCACGGGGGAAGACGTTCCCTGAAATCGGGCCGTTCGACGGCCCGATACGGTCTCGCTGAAGCGTGTTCAACAACAGGGAGTCGCGGCGGATTCACCGCGACTCCCTCGTACTCTCGCCGACGTCGCAACGCCGGGCGGATTGTCAGTAGCCGATGATCAGGTCGATCGCGTTGACGAGCTGGCCGTTACCACCCAGGTTGTTCAGGAAACCCTGGGTGTAGGCCGGGAATCCCGCGAGCGTCGGATCAGAGGGGATGGCGATCGAGTGGGGGCTGATGCTGCTTCCACCCCCGGCGATGCTGGTCATGAGCCACGGGGTGCTGACGTCGATCAGCAGCTCTCCGACCCCCGTCATGAATTGGAACGGACCGGAGTAGCCGACCACGAAAGTCAGTCCGCTCGCGCCGACCGATCCTCCGTCGATCTCCGAGGTCCAGTTCGTTCCGAGGATCGGCAGGCTCGTGTAGGTGAAGATGTTGGGATTGACGCCGGATCCGTTGCGGTAGGTCGCGCTCGCCGGAGTGCCGGGAACGTCGGCCGGGTAGCCGTTCGACAGGGACGCGTGCCCCGTTGCGTTCTTCTGGACGAGCACGTTGCCGGGGCCCGATCCGGTGGGACGGTTGACGACGATCTGCGTTCCCCCACCGTTCGAGCTGACCCCCGACACCTTGAGGTGGGGATCCGAGCCGGCGGCGGACGCACTTTCTCTCGCGAACCAGACGTCGTTGCCCGTGGTGCTGAAGTTGTAGCCCGTGATGGTGGCCCAATTGCCATTGAAGGTGGCGCCGGTGATGGTGGGCTTGGACGCCGACTTGACGCCGTATCTGCCCTGCACACCAGCTATGTCATCGGCTTCGATGCTCCGCGCGGAGGTTCCGCTGCCGCTCATGTAGGCGTACATCGTCGCGTTCGAGCTGCCGCTGTGGCCCAACCCCAGGGAGTGACCGAGCTCGTGGCAGGCGACGCCTTGCATGTCGATGTTGCCGTCGTCGCCGGGTCCGTCCTGCCAGTTCCAGGCGTTGTCGCAGAAGCGGATCCGCCAGCCGGACGAGCTCTTCTCGCAATAGGCGAGAACGCCGGAGCTGCACGCTCCGATCGCCGAAACGATGTTATTGCTCACGGCGCCGATGCTGGTCGCGTTGCCGACCATGTAGGGATCGAAGTTCGCGCCGCCGCTTCCAACGGTCTGGAGAGGGTCGCCGCTGCCGTCGCCGAACAGCTCGCTGCCCCACTCCGCATACGCCTTCCAGATGGCGAGCTCCGCGCCGTCGAAACCCGGCCAGTTGTAGTGAATGGTCGTGTTGTTGTTGGACGCGGCGTCCGAGAAGTTGTTGTACACGCGCATGTGGCGCTGACTGGTCGAGAGGGTCGTGCCCCAGGACGTCCAGGCCATGACCTCCGTGGCGGGGGCCAGGAAGACCACCGCCATGCCGAGCGCGAGGCTGGGGAGAAGGATGTTCTTGATCTTCATCTTGTTCATCTGCTCCTTGCTCAGCGCTTGTTGATCTTGGCCATCTGAGCGTCGAGTCCGCTCAGAGTCGTGTTGCGGGAAATCGCATAGCCCTTCCCGCGACCGTAGACCATCGTGCCCTTCGACCAGGGCTCCGTGCGGTACAGGCCCCCGTGGCCACAGCTCAGGCCGTTGCCGGGAACCTCGCCGCCCAGATCGTCCTGCCATCCGTAGAAGGCGACCACTTGCCGGCCGGGCTTCGTCTCCTCGTAGGAGGGCATCTCGGAGTTGTGCACCCCGTTCTCCTCGTCGATGAAGCCGCCCAGGATGGTCACGTCGACGGTGGCGTTCGTCTCGCTGCCGACCAGCCGGCCCTCGATCGTGATGGTGGTGAAGTAGAGCTCGGGGCCGTCGATGGGGTGGTCCACGCGGAACACGTGGTGGTCGGTGATCACACCGGCCACGGCATGGTCCGCCAGGTCCATCATCTGTTCCAGACTGTCCATCCGCTGGATCTGAGACAGACCGACCGCGCCAAGGAGGGCCAGCGCTGCAGTCGCTGCACCCAGGAAACGCGTCTTTCTCATGGTAAATGGTCCTCGGTTCTTTCTCGCACGTTGACAGGGCCGGATCCCTTCCCCGTGGACGCGCGTCCGGGACGACGGGGGGATAGGGGGCCGGGGGGATCGGTGGTGTCCCCGCGAAAGACGGGGCTCCACCCGACCTAATAGGGTGCCCGTGGAGACAGGATGTTCCGTGACTCCCCGGATTCTGTGAGGCGGTTCGGGCCCTGGAGGGGGGGTCGAGACCGTCCCCGGGGCTCACCGAAACGTACCCCGCCCGGATCCCGCGCGGGCCGGTCGGGCCTCCCGACGCGGGAGTCGGGCCCTGCGAGTTTGCCCCGAGTCGGGGCGAAGTGGGGGGACTTTCCAGGAGCTCGCATCCCCGGGCTCGCCGCCAAATGTAAGAATTGTGCAAGCGGGCGTCGGCGAGAGGGGCACGAAGGAGGCCGAAAACCGCCCTCGAGGGCTCACGGAGCGTGGTCGTCGAGGTCCCCGGGCGGAACGTAACCGTCGGGGGGATCGGGCACCGGACCCTCGGAGAGGAAAGCCGGCAGATCGGGATCGTGGGGGTTCTTGTCCAGGAGCTCCGTCAGGATCTGCCGACCCTCGGGATCCTCGACGTGCACGAGGGCCATCCCCAGCAGGCGAAGGCGGTTGTGCTCTACCACGGAGGCGACGTTGTACTGCTCGTCCACGGTGGGGGGCTGGAGCTCGAGGGCGTGGCGCAGGTGGCGGATGGACGCCTCGTGCCGGCCGCCCCGGCCGAGCAGGATCGCGCCCTCCACGAGCAGCTCGAGGTCGTGGGGACGGGCCTCGATGGTCCGCTCCAGGTAGAGCAGCGTCTTCTCCCGATCGCTCTCGTCGAGCAACTCCCACATCTCTCCGCCCCCCCGGGCGACCGCGAGGTCGACCTCCGGCCACGGGCCGTAGCGCTCGGCGACGGGCTCGAGGAAGCGCAGGGCGAATCCGGCCTCGCGCTTCTCGGAGAGGAGCCAGGCGAGCGCCTCCCAGACCCTCCGGCTGAAGGCGTCGAGGGGAGCGACTCCGGCGGCCGCGAAGAAGCCCTGCAGAGCCTCCTCGTCGAGCTCGATCTGCCCGGCCCGGCTCTCGAAGGGGGAGCTGCGGTGCTGGGCGGCGTGGTGGGCGTGGAGCCCGCGGGCGAGCCCGGAATGGGCCGGGGCCTCGGCCGCCTCTTCGAGGCGCGCGGCCAGGGCGGTGACCATCGCTCTCGCGCGGTCGTCGTTCCGCGTGCGCAGGAGCGAGAAGGCGGTCGGGCGGGATCCCGGCGGCCCCGAGGGCAGGAGGACCGGCCGCTCTGGAGAGGGCTCCTCGATCGGATCGCCGAGGACCATCCCGACGGACAGCTCCTCGAGCGCGGCACCCGCGGCCAGGATCACGTGGTCGCCGAGCGGGCGGCGGACGATGGGAGCCGTGGCGTCGAACCACACCACGGCCAGCGTGCCCTCGGGCACCGACAGCCCGCCGGTGACCGGCTCCGGAGGGATCCCCCAGCCGGTCACCTGGGCGGAGGACTGGTACAGGATCGGCCCGTGGACGGGGGCGACGATCACCAGATCGTAGTCCCCGGCGTCGATCTGGGCCTTGGCCTCGGCGGGAGGGGTCGGCTCGCCGGCGAGAGGGGAGGAGTCCTCGAACAGGATCCGCTCGACCTCCTCGAGGGCCGCGTGCCAGGGCGCGGTGCGCTCGAGCCACATCGGGCCGAGCCTCTCGAAAGCCGTCCGGCGCGAGGGCGTCATCTGTCCGACGAACAGCACCCGTGCCTCGCCGCTCGCCCGTCGCTCCTGGTCGAGGAGGGACCAGGACCAGGCGATCCGATCCGCGTCCATGCTCTCCTCGACGTTGCTTGGCGTCAGGCGCCGGCGATCGAGGGTCGCCACCAGGCCCCCCGGGTTCCACTCGACGGTGAGCAGCCCCTCGGGCAGTGGTCGCAGGAGCAGTGGTTCGAGGGGGACCCTGCACCAGGGCGAGACGAGCCAGACCGAGGGACGCTCGGCGAGGAAGGGAACGCAGGCCCCGGTCAGGATCACGCCCAGGCCGACGAGCCGGACGCGCGGCCGCCGGGCGCGGTTGCAGACGAGGGCCGCCCCGATCGCGGCGACGGCGATTCCGGCCACGACGAGCACGAAGGACCACTCGCTCGCGCCGGCCTCCTGCCAGCTCATGTTCTCGGCCGCGCCCCGGATCACGAAGGACGTGAGCACCGCGCCCACCGCGGCGCCGAGCAGGAGGCTGGAGAGACGCCGGGGGTGCCGCGCGCCGACCAGCCCCGCCCCGAGAAGGAAGCCGGGCGCGGCGAAGCAGGCCGCCGAGAAGACGAGGGTGGGGCCGAGCATCCCCATCTGCGTCACGTTGTGGCCGCCGATCCCGATCGAGGTCAGGTCGAAGACGAGCGGACGTTCCAGCACGTCCAGGAGCTTTTCATTCGCGAGGTTGGTGAGGTAGCGGAGGCCGAGGAGGGTCGCGCCGACGGCGAGGAGGACTCCGCCGCTCGCGAGCACGCGCTCCCAGCCTCGACGCAGCAGCGGGTAGCCGATGGCCCCGGCTCCCAGGAGGAAGGCCAGGAGCAGCACGCTCCCCATCACCGAGTCGCTCTCCGGCAGCCCGAGGCCGAGGAGGCGAACGTGACGCGCGAGGTTCTCCACCGCGATCGCGCCTCCCGCGCCGAGCAGGACGAAGCCGAGGCGATCGAGCATCCGCACCGGGGCCAGGGGCTCGGCATCCGGCTCGTCGGCGTCCCGCTCCTTCACCCCGGTCAGGAAGAAGAGGATCAGGGTGCCCGCCAGGAGGACCAGGGTGAAGCCGAGTCGGGTCGAGGGCTCGAAGAGGCTCTGGAGGAACATCCCGTGGAAGGCGTAGCCCACCGCGGCTCCCGCCAGGAGCCGGGCGACCGGGACGTTGCGCCGGAACAGCGGCCGGACCGGATCCATGAACAGGGCGACGGCGAACAGGGCCACGGCCCGGAAGAGCGCGGCGGCGGTCCCGTCGGCGACGGCCACGTCGACCAGATTGAGACCGGCCGGAGCGCGCATCACCGACAGCAGCACCCCCGAGACCAGGCCGTAGAGGAGGATTGCGATGGTTTTCTTCATGGCGGCGGAAGGCGGCGGACAGGGTACGCTTCCCGGCTGCGTAGCGCGAACGAGGACGAGGCCGAGCCACCCCCCGGCGGCGGGTCGGAGACTCCCGGGCGGCTCCGAGGAATGGGCCGCCCCCTTCCCGCGGCGCGAAGGGCGTCGCTACCATGGTCGGCCGGATGAGCGGAAGGAAAGCCCCGTTTCGATCGGCAGCATCCCCCTCGGGAGGACGGAAAGAGCGACGCATCGCCCGTGCGAGATTAACGGCGGGCGCCTCGTCGGCCGATGAGGGGATGCGTAGCCCGCCCCGCCCCACCGCTTCGGTCCTCCCGCCCGGCGTCGAATGGCGGGCCGCCCCCCGAGCCGCGCGTCGCTGATCTTCCATGCTCTTCAGCTCGACGATCTTCCTGTTCCTGTTCCTGCCGATCGTGCTGGGGCTCACCTACGTCGTCCCCCGGCGGGTGAGGAACGTCCTGCTGCTCGCCGCGAGCCTGTTCTTCTATGCGTGGGGGGAGACCTTCTTCGTGGGGGTGATGATCGCCTCCATCCTCGCGAACTACGTGTTCGGGCTCCTGATCGGCAAGTACCGGGGAGGACGCGCGGCCAAGGTCTCCCTGGTCCTGGCCATCGTCGTCAACATCGGTCTGCTGTTCGCCTACAAGTACACGAACTTCTTCGTCGCGAACCTGAACCGCCTGCTCGCGAGCCTCGACCTCGATCCGCTGGGGTGGGATCCCCACGTGAACCCGATCCACCTTCCGATCGGGATCTCCTTCTTCACGTTCCAGGCGCTGTCCTACGTGATCGACGTCTACCGGAACAACGCGAACGTCCAGCGCAAGCCGCTCGACCTGGGCCTGTTCATCTCGCTGTTCCCGCAGCTCATCGCCGGCCCGATCGTTCGCTACCAGCACATCGAGAAGCAGCTGACGGAGCGGCGCATCACCCTGGACGGCGTCTCCCACGGAATCCGTCGGTTCGTCATCGGGCTGGGTAAGAAGGTGCTCGTCGCCAACACGATCGCCGTCCCCGTCGATCTGATCTACGACCTCCCCGCCGGACAGCTGACTCCCGCGCTGGCGTGGCTGGCGGCGATCGGCTACGTGATCCAGATCTACTTCGATTTCTCGGGGTACTCGGACATGGCCATCGGCCTGGGACGGATGCTCGGGTTCCACTTCCCCGAGAACTTCCTGTTCCCCTACACGGCGAAGTCCGTCCGGGAGTTCTGGAACCGGTGGCACGTCTCGTTGTCGACCTGGTTCCGCGACTACGTGTACATCCCCATGGGCGGGAGCCGATGCCACCCGATCCGGATGTACATCAACCTGGTGAGCATCTTCCTGCTCTGCGGCTTCTGGCACGGGGCGAACTGGACGTTCATCTTCTGGGGCGCCTACCAGGGGACGTTCCTCGTGCTCGAGCGCCAGAGGGCGCTGGCGTGGCTGGGCCGGATCTGGACGCCGTTCAAGTACGTCTACACGATCATGGTCTGGCTCGTGGGGATGGTGTTCTTCCGCTGCCTGACGATCTCCGACGCCTACGTCCACGTGAAGATGATGGTCGGCATCGGGGACTGGTCGAGCTCCTGGCACAACCTGTCCATGTACCTGACGACCGACGTGCTGCTGGTGATCCCCCTGGCGGCGGTGTGCTCGGTTCCCCTCCACCTCCGGCTGAAGGCGTGGTACGAGCGCAAGACCGCGGCCCTCGCTCCCCGCGGTCGGATCGCGGTGGAGAGCCTCGCCACGGTCGGCTGGGTCGCGGGGCTCCTCCTGATCCTCACCCTCTGCGCCAGCTTCATGGCCTCGGGGACGCACAACCCCTTCATCTACTTCCAGTTCTGAGCCCGGACCATGGACAGCACCATCACGAGAATACGCAGGGTCGGCGGCGCGATCCTGATCGTGTGCTTCCTGGTCGGGATCTGGCTTCCCCTCGGCAACACGCTCTTCGGCCCGTCTCCGGCATCCTCCATCACGGAGAAGCGCACCCTGGCGCCTCGACCCCGCCTCACCGCGGACTACCAGGAGCTGCGGGAGTACCCGAAGAACTACGAGGCCTACTACAACGACGTGTTCGGCTTCCGGAGCTCTTTGATCCGCGTGCACAACGTCCTGAAGGCGAAGGGGCTGCGGACGTCGCCCACCGACGACGTCGTCTTCGGGAAGGAAGGGTGGCTCTACATGGGGATCCAGGGAGCCATCGATCAGCACCGTGCGATCAATCCCATGCCCCCGAAGCTGCTGCGAGCCTGGCAGCGTCGCTTCGAGGAGTGCTACGACTACTGCGACGATCGCGGGGTGCCGTTCCTGTTCATCGTTGCGCCGAACAAGGTTTCGATCTACCCCGAGTACCTGCCCGACTCGGTCGAGCGCATCGGGAAAGAGACCCGGCTCGACCAGCTCGGTCGCCACATCGAGAAACACTCGTACGTCCCTCTCCTCGACCTGCGCCCCGCCCTGCTCGAGGCGAAGGAGAAGGAGCTCGTCTACCGCGTGTACGACGGGCACTGGAACGAGGTAGGAGCCTTCGCCGCCTACCGCAGCATCATCCAGGAGCTGCGCAAGGACTTCCCCGGCATCCCGCTCCTCGCGGAGGACGACTTCACGCGCCGGATCAAGACGATGCCCGGCGGCGACATCACGCACCTGATGGCGCTGCCCGATCTCTACGAGGAGGACATCGTCATCCTCGATCCCAAGGTCCCCTACCCCTACCGGGCCGTGACGGACGGGATGGTGGACGCCAGCACTCCGTGGGAGGACCAGAACCAGGATCGGCTGATGGCGGGCGAGCGCACGCGCCCCATCGGCACCGAGATCGACGATCCCGAGCGGCCCCGGATGGTGATGTATCGCGATTCGTTCGCCACGAACGTCATCGGCCACCTGTCGCACGGTTTCTCGCGCGTCGTGTACTACTGGCAGTACTTCTTCGACCCCGAGATCATCATCGCCGAGACGCCGGACATCGTGACGCAGCAGATCATCGAGCGCGTGCTGATGCAGGAGCGGCTGCCTCCGAATCCCGAGAAGATCCGCATCGACTTCGAGCGTCGCCGCCGGTTCCGGGCCTCCGACTCCGTGCTCTTCGCCGCCTCCGACCTGGAGCGTCTGGTCGAGCGGGATGGTTCGCTCGATGCCTTCTTCCCGGAGACGGGGATCACCGTCCACGTCCGGCGATCGCCGGAGGGAGCGCACTCCTACCACCTGCCGCTCGCCGCCCTCCCCGAGAACTCGACCGCCCTCGTGCGGCTGGCCCTCGAGACCGAGGCCCCCACCACCTGCCGCGTCTCCCGTCCCCGCGACGACGATCCCGAAGGCGCGGGCGAGGAGCCGACCACCCGATCGCTCTCCCCGGGGCTCGAGATCATCTACGCCGAGCTGGCGGGCTCCGCCGACGGGCGCCACGTTCGCGTCGAGCTCCTCGGCGCGGGGGAGATCACGATCCGCGACCTCGAGATCCGGGCGGTTCCGCGCCCGCCCCGGGAATGAGCCGTCCGGAGGAGGAGGATCCGGCGCGCGCTCTCTCCGGGGAGGCGATCGAGGACCTTCGCGCTCGGCTCTGCCGCTGGTTCGTCGAGCACGCCCGCGATCTGCCGTGGCGCCGGGCCGGCGATCCCTACTCGACCTGGATCAGCGAGGCGATGCTCCAGCAGACGCGCGTGGAGGCCGTGCTCGACCACTACCGTCGCTTCCTCGCGCGCTTCCCCGATTCGACCACCCTCGCCGCCGCGAGTGAGGACGACGTGATCGCCGCCTGGAGCGGGCTCGGGTACTACCGGCGCGCGCGCGCCCTGTGGGAGGCGGCGCGGGTGATCGTCGCCGAGCACTCCGGGGAGCTCCCCGGGGATCGCGAGGCGCTGCTCGCTCTCCCCGGCGTGGGGCGCTACACCGCGGGAGCGATCCTCTCGATCGCCTTCGGCCGGTCCGAGCCTCTCGTGGACGGGAACGTGGCCCGGGTGTTCAGCCGGCTCTTCCTGCTCGAGGCGCCGCTCGGCACGTCGGTGATGGACCGCGAGCTCTGGTCGCTCGCCGCCCGCCTCGTGCCGCCCGAGGTCTCTGCGAGCGGCGAGGGCGTCGTGAGCCCGGGATGCTGGAACGAGGGGCTCATGGAGCTCGGCGCCCTGCTCTGCACGGCGAGGAAGCCCGGGTGTCCCGACTGTCCGCTCTCCGATCGTTGTGCGGCCCGCGCCGCCGGACGGCAGATCGAACTTCCCGCGCGACGCCCGCGGCGCGCGCCGGTGGACGTCGCCCTCGAGGTCCTGCTCGTGCGTCGCGGAGACGACGTGCTCGTCCGCCGTCGTCCGGCGCGCGGACGCATGGCGGGGATGTGGGAGCTGCCCACGCGCGAGGTGACGGTCGAGGGAACGCCTCCCCGGCTCTGGCCGGAGACGCACTCCGGAGTCGACCTCCGCGCGGGCCGCGAGCTAGGGACGATCTCCCACTCGATCACCCATCACCGCATCCGTGCCACCGTGCGGGACGGCGCCCTCGCAGCGCCGGTCGCCGAGGACCGCGCCACGCGCTGGATCGATCCGGCCGAGCTCGGGCAGCTCGCGACCACGGGAATGACGCGCAAGATCCTGCGCCGTCACGTCGCCCGAGGCGACTGAGTCACTCCGGGCGGTTGCGTCGAGCGAAGGAGGCTCGGACCAGGCGGCGGAGGAAGTGCTCGACCTCGCGGGGGTCGGTGGTGTCGGTGTGGACGCGCGCCCGGATACCGGGGATGGTGGCCCGGCCTTCCGGGTCGAGGAGCAGGGGGCACGACACGCGTCGAATCACCTCGCTCGCACCGCGCTCCCGAACCTCGAGCTCGAGCCGCCCCTCGACTCCGGAGATCTCCAGGCTGTGATCGGACTCTCCCTCGACGTGGATCAGGTACCGCAGGGACGTCTCGACCGGGGCGTCCCGGGACAGGCAGCCGTCGATCTGCACGCGCCCCCCTCCGGACAGGGAGGTACGGGGGGCGTGAAGGTCCAGGTCCCGCAGGCGGCGCAGGAGCTCGCGGACCCGGTTGGCGGGTAGCACAGGCGCCGGCGGCGCCTCGTCGAGATCGGGGAAACGAGTGTGGGGCTCCATGGTCGGTCTCCTCCGGCTAGGATCGGGGGATCCTGGTATCGGCCCGATCTCCCCGGGAGTTGAACGGGGGGTGGGCAGTTCCCGCGCCCGCGAAACCCGGGGTTGATCATGAAGAGCCTCCTTCTCGCTCTGGCCCTCCTCCTTGGCACCCAAGCCCCCCTTCCCGCTCCCGTCGCGGCTCCGCCCGAGGACGTGGAGACGCTGGTCGCGGAGCTCGAGCTCCGGACCGACAACGCGGATCCGGACCTGGTCCGCAAGCTCGCGGGGCTGAAGACGCGGGAGGCCCTCGACGGGCTCCTCCAGGTCTACGAGGTGATGAACAGCGTCTACATGCGCCGGGCGGTGCTGCGGGGCATCGCGGTGTTCGACACCGTCGCCGGCGAGGAGCAGCGGGCTCTGCAGAAGCTGATGGACGCGGCCACGGCCTCCACCGATCGGGAGCTCCGCGAGATCGCCGTCGACGAGATCGCGGGCTGCCGTAACTACGGCCAGGCCTTCCTGGCCATGATCGTGGAGTCCGGGGCCGACGACGACATCCGGGAGAGGGCGATGCTCCACCACGTCGGCAACGCCCGCGACGAGGACGCGCAGTGGTACCTGGGCATCTGTTACCCCTCGACGAAGCCGAAGCCGCGGGGGACGAAGGCGCAGCCCGAGGAGGAGGAGGTCGCGCACCCGCTCCAGGTCCTGCGCGAGCTGGCCTTCGACATGATCGTCGGGAAGCTCGAGCTTCCCCAGATCGTCGCCGCGGCTCGGGACGGCAACCGGAGCATCCGTTTGCGCGCCATCCAGGAGCTCGACTCGCGCGGGGACAAGCAGGCGGTCGCCTTCGCCGAGCAGCTCTTCTCGGCTCCCAACGCCTACGCCTCGGATCGGCTGATCGCCGCGCGGCTCCTGATCGACGCCAAGGGGATGGACGTCGTGGACGACTTCATCAAGATCGGAACGCGCGCGGGAACCCCCGAGGCCTTCGCCATGGGCCTCGCCGACCTGGTCGCGGAGCTCGACGATCCCAAGTTGAAGAAGCGGCTCCTGAAGGACGCGGGGAAGGGGAAGGGGCTGAAGAAGCGTTTCTCGCTGCGCGCCGCCCGCGGGATTCCGGATAAGAAGCTCGACAAGACGCTGATCAAGCTCCTGAAGGACAAGGACGGGCAGGTAGTGCGGCTGGCCATGGAGATCGCGGTGGAGAGAGAGCTCGAGGACGTCATCCCCGAGCTGGAGAAGCTCATCGGGAAGTCGAAGGACCGGGATCTGGTCAGTGAAGCCATCGACACGATGAGCGCCCTCCGAGCGAACGACCCGGACTGGATCGGGCAGCTCCTGGCCTACGCGAGGGATGAACATGACGACATCCGCAACAGCGCGATCGAGGTCCTCGGCAAGACGCAGGACGCGGACTTCCTCCCCATCCTCGTCAAGGCCCTCGAGCACGAGCTGTGGTCGACGCGGCTTGCTGCGGCCAAGGGCCTCGAGCACATGAAGAAGAAGGAGGGTGTCGGCGCCCTCTGCCGGCGGATCCCGAACGAGACCGGGCGCATGGCGATCGAGCTCGGCGAGATCCTCTTCCGGCTCACCGGCAAGCCCTTCAGCAAGACGGGCGGGCTCTGGCTGAGGTGGTGGGAGGAGGAGGGCGAATCCTTCGAGTTCGTCACCGCGAGCGAGCTGCGCCGGCTGAAGCGCGAGGCGGAGACTCGTCGCCTGAAGCAGATCTCCCGGACGAGCTTCTTCGGGATCCGCATCGACTCCCACCGGGTGACCTTCATCCTCGACGTCTCCGGGTCGATGGCGGAGCTGACCCGCGGCCAGTATGTGGGGCAGCGAGGCTCGGCGCGCATCGACGTGGCTCGTCGCGAGCTGTCGCGCTGTCTCGACTCCCTGGACAAGGTCTGCCTCTTCAACATGATCATCTTCTCGGGCGGGGTCGAGTCCTGGCAGGAAGCGATCAGCGAGAAGACCCCCGAGACCCTCGAGGACGCAAAGGGATTCGTGGCGCGCATCCACGCCGGCGGAGGGACGAACCTGCACGGCGCGCTGGCCCTGGCCTTCGAGGACCCGGACGTGGACACGATCTACGTGCTCTCCGACGGCGAGCCGACGGTGGGGGAGGTGATCGACCCGCACGCGATCCGCCAGGAGGTCGCGGAGTGGAACGAGCACCGCGGCGTGGTCATCCACTGCATCTCGGTGGGGGGATCGCTGCGCGTGCTGGAGTGGATCGCGGAGGACACGGGCGGCACCTACGTGAAATTCCCCTGATACCGAGCCCGGGGCCCCGCCCACCCACCGCCCCCGCCCACGGGGCGGGGGGGGGGGGCGGCGGGGTCGGCG
>CAYRXS010000098.1:0-22338 GCA_964428225.1 uncultured Planctomycetaceae bacterium | reverse complement strand
GCTCGAGGCGGCGCTCGTGCTCGACATCGAGGACGACTTCGTCGCGCGCGTGCGCGACGCCCTCTCGCGACTCGCGGAGCCGAAGGTCGCCGCGGATGGCCGGCTCATGGAGTGGGAGCGCTCCTACGAGGAAGCCGAGCCGGGCCATCGCCACGTCTCGCACCTCTACGGCCTGCACCCGAGCGATCAGATCTCGATGGCGCGCTCGCCCGCGATCGCCGCCGCCGCGCGGAAGAGCCTCGAGCACCGCCTCGCGAACGGCGGCGGCCACACCGGCTGGAGCCGGGCGTGGATCATCAACTTCTACGCGCGCCTCCACGACGGCGACGCGGCGTGGGAGAACGTCCAGGCCCTGCTCGCCAAGAGCACGCAGCCCAATCTCTTCGACAACCACCCGCCCTTCCAGATCGACGGCAACTTCGGAGGCACGGCGGGGATCGCGGAGATGCTCCTGCAGAGCCACGCGGGCGAGGTCTGGCTCTTGCCCGCCCTTCCCGAAGCCTGGCCGGAGGGGCGGGTTGTCGGCCTGCGCGCACGGGGTGGCCTCGTGATCGACCTCGCCTGGAGCAAGGGACAGCTCACCGAGGCCTCGGTCTTCTCCGAACGCGGCGGACCGATCGTGCTGTGCAAGAAGGGCATAGGCGGCCTGCCGGATTCGAGGCGTCGTCACGAGACAACGGCGGGCAACACGATGACCTTCGCCTACTTCAGCAGCATGACGTCCGAGGAGAACTGATGACGAGTTTCGTGGTGGCCGGTTTCGTTCTGACCGTCGCGCTCGCCGCGGCCTCGAGCGGCGGCGGGAGCTCGGAGCCCGCGCGGCTGTACGTCGCGCTCGACGGAGACGATTCCTGGTCGGGTGAGCTCGCGTCCCCGAACGCGGAGGGAACCGACGGTCCCTTCGCGTCCCTGACGCGGGCGCGGGACGAGATCCGCGTGCGGGAGTCGTCGTCGGGCTTCGAGGTCGTCGTGCGCGGCGGGATCTACGACCTCGACGAACCCTTCGTGCTGGTCGCGGAAGACTCGGGCACGGCCACGGCGCCCGTGCGCTACCTCGCCGCCCCGGGGGAGGTGGCGCGCCTCTCGGGAGGCCGGCGCGTCACCGGTTTCGCCCCGGTCTCCGATCCCGAGGATCTCGCGCGGCTCGACGAGTCGGCGCGCGCGCACGTCCTCCGCGCGAACCTCGCCGATCAGGGCCTCGGAGACTTCGGCTCGCCCGCGGGCGGGGGGATCGAGCTGTTCTTCGGCGACGAGCCCATGACCCTCGCGCGCTGGCCGAACGAGGGCTTCGTGCACGTGGTCGACGTCGTGGTGAAGGACGGGCACGTGATCCACGGGCGCGAGGGGAGCAAGACGGGCGCGTTCCTCTACGCGGGCGACCGGCCGCGGCGCTGGCTCGACGAGCCGGACGTCTGGCTGCACGGATACTGGTTCTGGGACTGGTCCGACGAGCGCCAGCGGATCGAGCGCATCGACGTCGAGGGCTCGCGGATCGACCTCGCCTCGCCGTATCACCGCTACGGGTATCGCAAGGGCCAGTGGTACTACGCCTACAACGCGCTCGCCGAGCTGGACGCGCCGGGTGAGTGGTACCTCGATCGCGAGGAGGGCGAGCTCTGGTTCTGGCCGCCCGCCCCCGTCGAGGATGGCTCCGTCGTCGTCTCCGTGCTTCCGACGCTGGTGACGATGACGGACGTGTCGCACGTCACCCTGCGGGGCTTCACCCTGGAGGCCGCCCGCGGCACCGCGCTCACCGTCTCCGGAGGAGCGCACGTCCGCCTCGAGGGCTGCACGATCCGCAACGTCGGCGGCGACGCGATCCGGGTCACGGGAGGCAAGGACCACGGGGTGATCGGCTGCGACATGTACGCGATGGGGGGCGGGGGAGCGAGCCTGAGCGGCGGCGACCGGGCGACGCTCGAGCCCGCCGGTCACTTCGCGGAGAACAACCACGTCCACCACTACGGGCGGTGGAATCGGATGTACGAGAAGGCCGTCTCGCTCGGAGGAGTCGGCAACCGCGCGTCCCACAACCTGATCCACGACGCGCCCCACATCGCGATCGGGTTCGGGGGCAACGATCACGTCCTCGAGTACAACGAGATCCACGACGTGTGCCTCGAGTCGAACGACGCGGGCGCGATCTACGCCGGTCGCGACTGGACGATGCGCGGCCACGTGATCCGCTACAACTACCTCCACGACATCACCGGCTTCGAGGGACGCGGCTGCGTCGGCGTGTACCTGGACGACATGTTCTCGTCCGCCGACATCGTCGGGAACGTCTTCCACCGCGTCACGCGCGCCGCCTTCCTCGGCGGAGGCCGGGACTGCTCGATCGTGAACAACGTCTTCGTCGACTGCGAGCCGGCGCTGCACGTGGACGGCCGCGCGCTCGGCTGGGCGCACTACCACGCCGACGAGTGGATCGCGGAGGCGAGCGAGAAGGGCACCCTGAAGGGTATCGCCTACGACCGGCCGCCGTACTCCGAGCGCTATCCGGAGCTCCCCGGCATTCTCGCCGACGAGCCGAAGGCTCCCAAGGGCAACGTGATCGCGCACAACGTCTGCTGGGGCGGCCGCTGGGAGGAGATCTACGCCGAGGCCCGGCCCTTCGTCATCCCCGCGGGCAACCTCGTCGGAGTCGATCCGCTCTTCGTCGATCCCGAGGGGCACGACTTCCGCCTGCGCGAGGATTCCCCCGCCTTCGGAATCGGATTCGAGCCCATCCCCTTCGAGAGGATCGGCCTCTACGAGGACGAGCGGCGCGCGTCGTGGCCGACGAGCCACGGGAAGCGCTCGGATTCGTCCGGCGAATCCGGAGAGCGATAGGCCTCGACGATCATCGGATCGGGGAGGGTGGTCAGGAGCTCCAGGGCCACCGCGGGCTGCAGGTTGGCCTGCACGAGGACGGAGACGGCCATCCGGCGGAGGATGTCGAGCCGGGCGAGGC
This sequence comes from uncultured Planctomycetaceae bacterium, assembly GCA_964428225.1. Taxonomy (GTDB): domain Bacteria; phylum Planctomycetota; class UBA1135; order UBA1135; genus JBFMCU01. Next base: position 19,385 of record CAYRXS010000098.1, on the reverse strand, counting down.
TGGCCACCTCGGTGGCGAAGTCGGCGTCGCGGATCCGGCTCTCCGTCGCGATCCCCGCCTCGCGCGACGCGGCGATCTCCCGGTGCGCGCTCTCCAGCCGCCGCTGCTCCGCGCCGAGCTCACCGCGATACCGGGAGAGGAAGTCGATGCAGTCGTCGAGGCTCAACTGCCCCGGCGCCGGATCGCCGTGGGGGAGAGGAGGGATCTCGTCGGGCGGATCGGACGTCTCGAACGCGTCGAAGAGGAAGCGCAGGTCGCGGAGGTGGATGTCGATCGTCTCGCCCGCGTCGACCCCGACCTGGATCGAGATCTTGCGCTCCGCGTCGAAGAGCTGGAGCCCCGCGAAGTCGGTCTCGTGCACGAGCCGCATCACCTCCCGGGCGATATCCTCCCGCTCGCGGGCGAGCGCCGCCCGGTCCTCCGCCGAGAGGGTGCCGTTCAGCGACTGCACCCACAGCTCGCGCGCGCGGATGAACAGGTCGGTCAGTTCGGAGAGACCCGACTCCGCCGTTCGCAGGAGGTCGATCCCCGCGCCCGCATTGCGCTCCGCGGCGCCCAGCGAGCGGGTCCGGGCGCGCATCCTCTCCGCCATCGACAGGGCCGCCGCGTCGTCGGCGGCGCTCACGACGCGCAGACCGGAAGCCAGCCGCCGCATATGGACGGCGAGCTCGTCGCTCGTGACCGACAGGGCCCGACGAACCCGGAGGGAATCCAGGTTCGCATGGACACGGAGACCCATGCTCTCATCCTGCGTAGGGAGAACCCGTCGCGATCAGGGATCGACCGCCCGGGCGAAGATTGGACTAGTGAGCCGTCCTCCGTGCCGGATCGTTGCGGGGGGGCATCGACGGCGCGTTCTCGGGCTCGCTGTCTCCTTCGGCCACTGGCGAGCCCGGTTCTGAGGCTTTCCCGGAAACCCGGGACGGCGCCGCCTCACGACGCGAGCCCCGTCGAGGGAATCGGTCTCTACGAGGACGAGCGAGGCGCCTCGTGGCGCGTGACATGCACCAGGCGCCGAGGGGACGCGAGACGCCCCCGCGGATCGACGCGGAGAAAATCCCGGATTCCCTCACCCCGAACCCGGTGCGCGGGAATGGGATGGTTGGAGTTCCAATGACCGATTCCCGGACCTTCGACGACGCGGAGCTGCTTCGGCAAGCTCGCTTCCTGCGCTCCCTCGCCAAGCGCCTGGTCAGCGACGAGGACGCAGCGGATGATCTGGCGCAGGACGTGCTCGTCGCGGCGATCGAGCGCCCTCCACCGGAGACGAAGGGGATCCGCGGCTGGCTAAGCACGGTGGCGCGAAAACGGGCGTCCCGCTTCTGGCGCGCCCACGAGCGACGGCGCCGGCGCGAGCGGGCGGCCGCACGATCCGAGCGGTTGCCTTCAGCGAGCGAGATCGCGGAGCGCACCGAGCTGCTCCGTCTTGTCGGCGAGGCGGTCGCAGCGCTGCCCGAGGCCCACCGCGACGTCGTTCACCTGCGCTACTACGAAGAGCTCTCCCCAACGGAAATCGCGGAGCGTTCGGGGACTCCGCTCGAGACAATTCGCTCACGCTTGCGCCGCGCCCGTGAGCTGCTCAGGCGGCGGCTCGACCAGGCGTTCGACGGCGACCGGCGCGCCTGGAGCTTGGGCTTGGCCGTCCTCGCCGAATCCCCCGCGGCGGCGAGCGGGGCAGCTCTAGTCACCCTGGGAGGACTAGCGATGGGAACGAAGACGAAGGTCGTGATCCTGGCCGCCCTGGTGGGAGTGGCCGGCCTCCTCTTGTGGCGGGAGCTGGTCGTGGGCCCCCTGTCCGGTTCGAAAGGCGATGAGGTCGCCGTCGACGCGGAGCTCCCCGTTCCGTCCTCCACTTCGGCACCCGACCTGGCTCGCCCGCCGATCGAGCCTTCCCTTCGAGCACCGCTGGACCGCGAAGCGCCGCTCTCCCTCGATCCCGCGGCTCAGCTCGCGTTCACGGGCCGCGTCGTGGACGGGCGCCGACTCGGAGTGGATGACGTAGCGGTCGAGATCTCCTTCGTCGACGGGGAGAGCCGCCGCACCACGACGGATGGAGAGGGCCGATTCGCGTTCGGGCCCTTCGATCGGTTCGGGGAGCAGGAGCGGATCGGATTCGTTCGTGCAACCGTAGGAGGCGCCGAGGTCGCGGTGCGACGCTGCGCGATCGCCCCCATCGGAATCCACCCCCATTCCGTCACGATCGAGCACGGGGCTCCGGTGGCCGGGGGAGTTGCGGATCTCGGAACGCTCGTTCTGCGGGCTTCGTGCCGGCACGAGGTGATCGTCCGGCACGAGGGACGGCCGGTGCGCGGAGCGCGCGTGTCGGCCGAGGCTCTTCCCTGGGGCCCCGTGCTCGGAACGCGCACCGCCGACGAGAGGGGCTTCGTCGCCTTCGAGGATTTCCCCGGCGGGCTGTACGCGTTTACTGCCGAGACGCCGGCGGTCCGTGGAGACGCGACCGTCGTCCTCCCCCGGACGGATTCGCAACCCACGATCATCGAGACGGCACCTCGGCGAACCGTGGACATTCGCGTCGTCGACGAGCGAACCGGGATTGGGATCCCGGGGGCGGTGCTCGAGATGCATCGAAGGCGGATTCTCCCCGCCTTCGAGGCCTCGCGAGTCCGGGGTACGTCGTACTACAGCGAGGGGGAGCACATCGACCCGTCCGGAACAGACCTCGGTCCGACCGACGAGGAGGGCTGCGCGCGGATCATCGGCCTTCCGGCGGAGGGAGAGTACGTCGTGAGAGCTCGCGCTCGGGGATACGAGGGGCACGGCGCCTTCGGGTCCCCCGGTGTGGAGCTCGCGGCGTACGCGAGCAAGCTGACGATTGAGCTTCCCTCCCTGGTGATGCGCACGGTTCGCTGGCCGGTGACGGACGGCGAGATGCCCGCCCCCGTGGAGGGCGAGGCGGTCTCCGTGCGGCCCAGGGCCCGGGAGCCGTGGGCGAGGCGACATGACCTCACCGAACTCGGTGTCGTACGTGACGGCCACGTGATCGTCGCGGACCTCACGGTGGGCGAGGACACGCTCCTCGCCGAGACGCCCAGCGGAGCTCTGGCGATCCTGGCGGTGCCCATGGCCGGGAGCGTCGGAGAGGAGGTCTCCTTTCGCCGTCCGCGGCAGGCGGAGATCGTCGTTCGTGACTCCCGAGGCGCAGCGGTGCCGGATGTGGTCGTGCGGGCGTTCTCCAACGGGCTGGTCGCCGGTCCGGCCTCGACCGATGCCGCGGGGCGAGTCGTCTTCGCGGGGCTTCCCGGCGGGGAGCTGGAGGTGCAGATCGAACGGCCGGGCACCTACCAGGGATCGGAGAATGTCGGCCGTGTGGATCTCGAGGAGGGTGACGCCCGACTGGACGTCGTCCTGTCGGAGCTCATTCCGGCCATCGTGCGTGTGACGTCGAACGGGATCCCCTGCCTTCCCTCGGAGTACGCGATCAAGAGTCCGCTGTGTGCGATCGCCATACAGGACGAAGATCCGGATCGGGCAGAAATCAAGATCGGGATTGCCACGGCGAATCCGGAGAAGCCCGTGTCGATCAAGTTCACCGGGAGGGACTACGACTACGCGTACATCGAGGCGCGGCCGGCCGACCTCGCGGAAGATCCGGTGCTCGCCTTCGACCTGAAGCCGTCCTACTCCGTGCTCATCACCGTCGATCCCCCGGGGGACGGGCGGTTCCGGGTCGAACGTCAGGCGTGGGACGAGGAGAACGAGAGGTGGGACGACACGTGGTTCACGGGGGGACTCTCGATCCCCAACGCCCCCGACGGCAAGTTCCGGTTCGCGTTTCAGGAACCCGGGCTCCATCGCGTCCTGGATTTGCTGAGCGGGGTGTTCGAGGAGGCCGAGGTCGGGCCCGGCGTGAGGGAGGCGCGGCTCCACCTAGACCTAAGCTCGATCGAATGCGTCGGCGGACGAGTCGACGTGCCCCCCGGGACGGACTTCGACCGAGTCCGGGTCCTCGTCGAAGGCGGGGGCATGGAAACCACGAAGACTCTCTGGATGCAAGGTGGCGAACCGCCGCCCGGGATCGAGGTCGGATCGGACGGGAGGTTCGAGTCCAGGCTCCCGAACGATCGTCCCATCACTCTGCGCGCGTGGCACCCCTTCCTTGTCCCCGCACGGGATCCCGGCGAGGTGCGTATTCAAGGCGGACAGAAGGGAATCGTCCTTCGCCTCGTGGCGGGAGACGAGGTGCGGATTCCCCTGACCTCGCTCGAGGATCACGGAATGCCCGAATCCGTGCGCGTCTACCGCTTTTCGGACGAGCCCGAGGGCGATCCGATCGATGCGTGGTTCGCGCCGATTATCGACGGAGAGGCTCGGGTGGGAGGGATACCCCGCGGCCGTTGCACCCTCTGGATCGACGCCGGGAACGGTTACGCGCCGGTGGCGCTGCGGGAGGTCGAGATCCGCGCGGGACTGAATGCTCTGGAGAAGCCGCATCTTGCCCTGGGCTCGACCCTTCGCATTCAGGTTCTCGCCCCCTCCGGCAGGAAAGCCCCGGCGCTGTTCGTCTCCGCCGAACGCCTGGAGGAGCCCACCTACCTGCGCAGCGTTCAATCCCGACAGGGGAGCACAGAGATCGCCCTGCCCGGTCTGGGACCGGGACGGTTCCATGTCTCGATACTCGAGTGGCCCGGCAACAGACACGAGCAGGTGGTCGAGGTCGACGGCGTCACCGATCTGGACGTCGTCCTCGACCTCAGGTAGTCACGCTCACGACCCGAGCCAGGGATCTCCGGTCTTTTCGAGCCAGGGGACGAGCTCCTCCTCGATGAGCTTTCGGACGACCTCCGGATGTTCCTCGGCGACGTTCTCGAGCTGGAAGGGATCCGCGAGGTTGTCGTGCAGCACGATCGTGTCGGGCTCGCCCTCGCGCTTGTGGATCATCAGGGTGTATCGGTGCGTGCGCACGCCGCGCTTGCCGAGGGCGGGGGTTTCGACCGGGATCTTGATGTACACCGCCGACGAGGGACGAGGGCCGTCGCCGGTCCGGAAGAGCTCGGCGTGGCTCGTGCCCTGGACGTCGGCGGGGATCTCGTCCCCGAGGCCCATCAGCTCGAGGAGCGTCGGATAGACGTCGGGTACGGAGAGCAGCAGGTCGTCGCGGCGCGCCGGGATCCTCTCCGGCCAGCGAATGAGGAAGGGCACGCGCATCGACTCCTCGTAGTGGTTGTTCTTCGACACCTCGTCATGGCTGCCGAGGCAGTTGCCGTGATCGGAGGTGAACAGGACGATCGTGTCGTCGGCGAGGCCCAGCTCGTCGAGACCCCCCAGGATCCGGCCGAGCTGGTCGTCGACGCCGGTCACCATCGCGAAGTAGTTCTTGATCTGCTTCCTCGCGAGCTTCGCGCCGCTCGTGTCGTTCGCCAAGTCGACGTTGTCGCGGTTGATCAGCTCCTCCCATGTCTTCTCGCCGTACCGCGCGACGTACTCCTCCGGCACGAGCTGGTAGGGCATGTGGGGTGGATTCATGGACACCACGAGTGCGAAGGGAGCGTCCGGGTCGCGATACTCGCCGCCTTCGTTGTGCAGGAACCGAAGGGCCACGTCCGCCTCGTGCTCCGGGCCCCACTGGTCGACCTTCACGCGCTCCTCGCGCGGGGTGTCCGTCGCCCAGTACTCCGGCGCGTCGTGGCGATCGAAGGTGCCGTAGGCGTACCAGAAGCCGAAGCCGTGGCGTCGCTCGGGAGGACACCACTCGTTCCAGGCGAAGTCCTCGCGGTTGTTGTAGGACTCGACGAACGGGCGGTAGGGGGCGTCCAGGTGCCACTTGCCGACGTAGCCCAGCGAGTAGCCGGCGTCGGCGAGCACGTCCGACCAGCACCGATCCTCCTCCCGCAGCTCGTTCCCGAAGGGCGCGGAGCGAGAATGACAGTTCGTGAGCACCCCGTTGGCGTGGGGGAACTTGCCCGTCATCAGCATCGCGCGGTAGGGGCTGCAGACCGGGTAGTTGCTGATCGCCTGGGTCAGGACCAGGCTCTCCTCGGCCAGCGCGTCGAGGTTCGGGGTGAGGACGGGATCCTCGCCGAGGAAGCCCAGCGCCTGCCCCCGCATCTGGTCGGGGAACACGATCAGGAGGTTGGGTCGGCTCGAGGGGGCCTCGCGGTCGAGATCCAGCGCGCCGCACGACGTCGGGATCGTGAGAATCGCGAGCAGGGAAGCGACGACGGTGGCTCGAGGCATCCGCAACATGAGGGTGGCTCCTTTCCGGTGGACGGGCCCCGTATCCTATCCGGGGAGAGCACCCTTAACGCAGGTGAGACGCGCTCGAGAGAATGCCGAGCGGTCTCTCGCGCATCCCGCCTCCAGTCCCGCCCGCTCCGTCCACCCGTCTCCCACCTCGACGCCCGATGAAGATCGCCCCGTTCCTGCTCTCCGCCGTCGTCGGCGTCTCGCTCGTCGCCTCCGCGCCCGCCGCCTCGGCGCAGGTGCACTACAAGCTCCGCCTCGAGCCGGGAACCGAGAGCAAGTGGGAAGTCGAGGCCAGCTTCCCCAACCCCGGAGGCGAGACCGTGGACCTCTGGATGGCCCGGTGGACGGCCGGCGCGTACCACGTGGCCGACTTCGGCCGGTTCGTGAAGGACGTCGTCGCCGACGACGACTCGGGCGAGCCGCTCGCGATCGAGAAGGTGGACGACTCCCACTACGCCATCCGGGCGGGGAGCACCGAGCGCATCACCGTCCGCTACGAGGCCGCCTCGCTCTCGGATGACACCTTCACGAAGGGCGTGATCGACGTGGAGAGCAATCGCATCGCCCCGGGCTACGCCTTCGTGAATCCGGTGTCGCTGTTCGGCTTCGTGCCCGAGCTGGTGGACGAGGACGTCGTGCTGGAGGTCGAGCTCCCCGAAGGATGGCGAGTCGCCACCGCGCTCGAGCGAGACGAGGATGGGCGCTACCACGCTCCCTCCTTCTTTCGCTTCGAGGATTCCCCCCTCCTCTTCTCCCCAGATCTGCACACCGTCGAGTTCCAGGTCGACGGCAAGCCCCACGCGGTGACCGTGTACGGCAAGGACGAGGCGGAGACGAAGGAGCTCGCTGACGGCTGCCGGCGCATCGTCGAGACGACGAGCAAGCTCATGCAGGGGCTCCCGTATTCCCACTACCACTTCCTGCTCTGCTTCACTCCCCACAGCGGAGGATCCGGCCTGGAGCACAGCTACTCGACCCTCATCCTGCTCTCCGAGGGCATGGGCGCGGGGCGCGGCGTGTGGGACATCGTGGCCCACGAGTTCTTCCACACCTGGTGCGCCGAGCGCATCCACGTGGAGGGCCTGCACCGCCCCGACTACACGCGGCCGTTCGAGACCGGGACGATCTGGGTCAACGAGGGGATCACGGAGTACTTCACCCAGCACATCCTCCTCCACGCGGGCTTCCTGGATCGGGACCGGTTCCTGAGGGGCCTCGCGGGCAGCCATCGCCTCGCGGGCCGGGATCGCAAGACGTCCTGGACCGACGTGAGCCGCGCGGCGACGAACTGGACCGAAGGGGGGCTCATGGGCTTCGTCTCGTCGATGTACCACACCGGACCCACGGTCGTCTTCGCGCTCGACCTCGAGATGCGGCGCGCCTCGAACGGCGAGCGCGGGATCATCGACCTCCTGCGGTTCCTGCGGCACGCCTACATCGACCGGGACCGCGGCTTCCCCGAGGGCTCGATGATCGGCGTGATCAACGGCATCGCCCAGGCGGACCTGACCGCCTTCTACCGCGACTACATCGACGGCACGAAGTACCCCGACGTGAAGGCCTCGCTCGAGGTCATCGGCTACACGCGAGACGGCCGGAAGGTCGTCGAGGTCGACAACCCCTCCGAGGAGCAGCTTCGGGCCCGGGAGGACTTCCTCTCGATCCCCCGCTGAGGGAAGCGCGGCGCCCCGACTGGCTCAGCCGCCGCCGGTCTTGTCCAGGACCTCCGCGATCGCCTCCTTCCTCCGGCCGAGGAAGCGCGCCGCGAGGTCCAGCGAGCCCCGGTAGATCAGCAGGCACGCCAGCAGCAGCCCGAGCGGGAACAGGGGTCGGAGTCCGGGGACGTCCAGCAGGGCGGGCACGGCGAGGAAGATCGCGTTGATCAGGCCGAGGCCGACGATCGTCAGCAACGACAGGAAGATGGCCGCGGGGGCCGGCGAGCTCTTCATGGAGGAGAGGCTTCGCGCGATCGGAAAGGAGACGGAGACGAAGTTGCCGATGGTCGTGAAGGCGACGACGGTGCTCGCGAATAGGCAGGCCGCCGTCAACAGGGTTTCCACTTCCGGAATCCCGACCAGCACGACCCAGGCCGCGAAGCAGATCGTGCCGAGGAACGCGGTATAGGCCCAGACCCCGAGGTTCTTGCCGAGGAGGACCCGCTCGAGCCGGACCGGGCTGAGGACGTACGACTGGAATCCCTGTCCATCCCACCCGAAGGAGTTGTTCACGGAGTTGTTCGTGAAGAGAACGGTGTACAGCAGGAGTCCGTACAGGGCGAAGTCGTCGGGAGCGATGCCGAGGATCGGGTTCTGCAGGTTCGGCGCGAACACGAACGCGACGAGGGCGGCGAACAGGGGGATCATCACGAGGTTGAAGCGGCCGATCGAGCTGCGCAGCAGGTAGCGCAGCTCCTTCGACGCCACCGCCAGGGACTCGACGGGAAGGAACGGGACGATCTCCGTGACGTCCGGCAGGCGCCGTCGCTCCGGTTCTCCCCGCGAGCGTCCTCGCGCGCTCCCCGTCGACACGCGCAGGGCGATTCTCACGAAGGCCAGGTACGAGAAGACCAGCCCGATCAGCGTCCACAGGCCGATCCCGACCCCGCTGCGCAGCGCCACGGCGCCCTCCCCCGCGCGAAGGGCCTGGAGTCCCTCGGCGGCCAGGGTGGGGGGCAGGAGGCCCGAGATCCCGCGCAACTCGTGGACGAGGACGGCGAGGAGCTCGTTGCCCTGTGGCGAGTCGACGGCCTCCGCGCTGGTGAAGAACGCGGGCAGGACGCCGGCAACCACGAGGATTCCGAAGCCGATGATGCCCACGAGCTCCCGGCCCCGTCGCCTCTGCATGATCCCCTGGAGGGCCGTGGTCACCGCGTGGGCCCACGTCACCACGAGCAGGGGGATCGCGAGGAAGAACACGAACGCGCCGAGAACGTGCTCCGCGGGGAGGAGGAAGCCCGCCAGGAACGTCGCGATCAGGATCGGATAGTGAAGGAGATGGTCGGGCGCGATGAACGCCGAGCCCAGCGAGACGGCGAACAGCTTGCGACGGCTCGCGGGATAGACGAGCAGACGCGAGGCGTCGATTCCCTGCGTCCCCGCGGACAGCGCGAGGGGGATCAACATACCGACCACGAACGACGCCCAGAACGCCCCGAGGCACGCGTAGTGGAGCAGGTCCCGATCTCCTCCCCCCCCGCCCCTCCAGGCCATCACCCCGAACGAGATGGCGCAGCACGTCGAGATGAGGATCGCGAACAGCCCGACCACGATCGCGCTGATGAAGTTGGCGAGCTCCTTGCCCCGTCGGAAGGAGTTGGCCACCAGGTGGTAGCGAAGCCAGGCGATGGCGACGATCTGGTGCATGGACGAGCCGGGTCAGGTCAGCCAGGAGAGCGTGGGGGCTTCGGTCGGATCCGCCTCCACCAGGTTCAGGAAGACCTCCTCCAGGGTTCGTCGTCGCCCGTCGTCTCCTTCCTCGATTGCGATCCCCGCCCGCAGCTCGTCGAGCGAGCCGTGGGCGATCAGCTTGCCCTCGTGAATGATCGCGACGTCGTCGCAGAGCTTCTCGACGATCTCGAGCACGTGGGAGGTCAGGAAGATCGTCACCCCCCGCTCGGTCAGCGACTCGAGGAGATTGCGTATGGTCCGCGACGCGATCACGTCGATCCCCTCGAAGGGCTCGTCGAGGAAGAGGACCTTTGGATCGTGGATGAGCGCCGCGGAGAGGGCGAGCTTCTTCTTCATGCCGTGGCTGTAGTCCACGATCAGCTTCTTCGGGTCCTCGTCGAGGTCCATCCACTCCAGGAGCTCGCGGGTGCGGCGGCGGATGTCCCGCTTCGGGAGCCCAAACATGCGGCCCACGAAGGTCAGGTGCTCGGCGCCGGTGAGGCGATCGTGGAGAGCGAGGTCCTCGGGCACGACGCCGATGAGCCGCTTCGCCGCGATGGGATCGCGCGTCACGTCGTGTCCCAGGATCGACGCGCTTCCCGCGCTCATGTCGAGGAGGCCGGTCAGCATCTTGATCGTCGTCGACTTCCCCGCCCCGTTGGCTCCGAGGAATCCCAGGAACCGGCCCGGCGCGACCTCGAGGTCGAGCGAATCCACGGCCGTGAAGTCGCCGAAGCGACGCGTCAGGGAGACGGTGCGAATCGCGGGCGGCGCGAGCGGGTCGGGTTCCATCCGCATACGGTACCAGGTCCGATCACCGCTCCACGTTCGAACCAGGTACCGCCAGCCGGTTTCGAGTTGCGCGATCGGGCCGCGGAGCGTATCTCTCCCCGCCCCGATACCGATCGTCGTCGCGCGGCCACCTGTCCCCATCAGCGGAATGAACAAGCACTCGAGCGTGTGGATGCTCTTCTCGATCGTGGCGATGATTGTCGCCTCCGGTGCCTTCGGTCAGCAGGGATCGCGGCGACCCATGCTCGATATCTACGCTCCGGGCGCGGGGCTTGCGCGCGTCGCCGACGCGAACGGCGACGGAGAGCTCGCCGCCGAGGAATGGACCGTCTTCCTCGAGGCCCTTCGTCCCGACGAGGCTGGCGTCGTCGATCGACGCCTCGTCAAGGCTCGCCTGCTCAGCCTCGACGTCGACGGGGATGGCACGCTGACGATGATCGATCTCGAGCAGGCGCTTACGGTGAGCGACTCCGAGGGCGAACGTCGACGGTGGAGGGGCTTCCTCGTTCCGTTCGCATCGGCGCTCGCGGACACCGACGAGAACGGACAGGTCTCCGCCGCCGAGCGCGACACCCTCCTCGATGAATCCCGGCCCGCCTCCGGAGAAGCGATCGAGGAGAGCGTGGTGATCGAGTGGATGCGCCGCGCCGAGAGCTTTCCTCCCCCCGAAGACATCAACGCGTTCACCCCGGGCGTCATCCTCGCCACCCTCGACTCGAGCCTCGATGTCGACGCCGACGGTCGGGTCACGCTCACCGACCTCGGGGCCCTGCACGCGGGTCTCGACGCGAACGGCGACGGCAAGCTCGACGCGCAGGAGCTCACTCCGCGCCGTCGGGGAGGCGGAACGGACGAGGCGACCGGCTACGGACAGTGGAAGGTCACCGACGCGATGCGGGCCCGTCCGCCACTGATGCCCTGGCAGCGCTCGCTCGCGGACGCGCTCGCGCTCGCGGAGGCGACGGGCAAGCCGCTGCTCATCTGCGTGAACACGGACGGGGAGAACGCGAGCGAGAGCCTGGCCTGGGGGCGCTACCGCGACCCGGAGTTCGTCGAGCTCGCTCGAGGATTCGTCCCGATCCTGGCCTCGCCCGATCGGCGCGAACCGCACGAGCGGGACGATCGCGGGCGCCGGTTGCCCGATCGACGCTTCGGGCGGCTGGTCAACTCCGAGCACATCGATGAGGAGCCAGTCCTCTTCGAACGCTACTTCGACGGGAACCGTGTCGCTCCGCGGCACGTGGGCGTGAGCCCCGACGGCGAGATCCTCTTCGACGTCTTCCTCGTGCAGGATCTCTCCGTCGTCGACGAGAAGCTGCGCGAGTTCGGCGTGCAGACGCCGGCGCCGCCGGAGCCGAAGACGCTCTCCGAGGAGGACCTCCTCGCCAGCCCGGACGCGGCGAACCGCGACGAGCTCGAGCGCCGCTTCGTCGTCGCCGACGAGCGCACGCGCGCGCGATTGGCCGGGCTCGCCCTGTCCTCGGTGCGCGAGACCCAGCACCCCGAGCTCGTGGGCCTGGCCCTGCGCGATCCCGCCGCGGCCGTGCGGCGCCAGGGCGTGTGGGCGATGATCCAGCACCCCGGCGTCGCGCCTCTCGATCACGTTCCCGCGGCGTTCACTACGGTCGCCGACGAGCCCGATCTCCACACCGCGCTCGTCGCCGCGCTTCGCCGCGCCGTCGAGGAGGTCGAGGACGAGGAGCGCAAGGCCAGCACCGCCTTCTACCTGAGGGTCTACTCGACCCTGGGCCGTCCCTCGGTACACGTCGACGTCGACCGGTGGCGGCTGGCGCTCGCCTCGGCTCCGCCGCTCCCGGAATCCGCGCCGACCGCCGAGGACTTCGACGCCACAGCCGACCTGCTCGCGGCCCTCGACACCGCCCTCGCCTTCTCGTCGGACGACCTCGAGCTCCTGGTGCAGCACGCGGCCACCCAGATGCGGTTCGCGCGCGTCCACCTCGCCATGAACCGCAATCCCTCCTTCTTCTTCGAGGACACGATCACCGCCTGCGAGCGGGGCCTCGAGGTCGCGCCCGAGGACGGCCGCCTCCTCGGTCTCCACGCGTGGGCGAGCTACATGCTCTCGGACATGGAGAAGGCGGGGACGATGGCCGCGCGAGCCCTGCCGCGACTCGTGCGCGACGCCGGATCACCACTCGCTGCCGAGGTCCTGAACGTCTTCGCGACCGTCCGCTCGCGGACCCTGTACGCGGCGATCGCGGCCGGCGAGGCCTGGCCCGCGGACGCGATCCCCGACGTGGTCGCCGCCTACGAGGTCCTGCTCGATCATCCCGCCGGAACGGAGGCGCACTGGAAGGCGTTCCTGAACCTGTACGGCGCGCTGTACGCCTACGGCGCCCAGGCCGAGCTCGTGCGCCGTGGTCTGCGGCGCTTCCCCGCCTCCGCGGAGATGCACCTGTACCTGCGCTTCCAGGTCCTGCGTGACGTCGGGGCTCGCGCTCTCGAGGCGGCCTACGACGAGGAGGCCGCCCTCGTTCCCGAGGAGCTGCGACCGACCTTCGACTGGTTCCACGGGCTGGGCACCCTCGTCGCCGCCGAGTGGGACGTGGGCCGACGCGATCCCGACGCGGCGATGGGCGCCTACGAGCGCAGTCGCCTCCTCTTCCAGCGCGCGCTCGACGCCTCGCCCGACTTCGTCGATTCCGCCACCCATTACCAGTGCCTCGCCCTCGCGGGCCTGGCCCGCCTCCAGGCCGATGCGGGGCTCCTGCGCGAGGCGGTCGACCACCTCGTCACCGCGGTGCGTACCTCGCCCGCGAGCGTCGAGATCGCGGACGGACTCGGCAAGAGCCCCTCCGACTCCGCGCTCGAGGTCCTTCGCCGCCTCTCCCGGGCGGGAAACGCCGACCTCGCCTACGAGCTGCGGGAACGCCTCGCGGATGCCGGCTTGACCTTCTCGACGATCCCCGGACCCGGATCGCCTTAGCGCCGGCGTCAATCCTCGCGATCGTCGCCGTCCTCCTCCGGCTCGAGACCGACGAGGATCTCGGGGTGGGCGATCCACGTCACGAGGTAGGGCGTCTCCGCTCCCTCGCGGAGGAGGGCGAGCAGGAACGGCTGGTCGAAGTGCAGCCGCACGGGTTCGGGCGACACGTCGGCGGCCACCCGGATCACGGAGCGTGACTTCATCACCACTCCGTGCTCGTCCAGCTTCAGGCGGAGGTCCTGGACGGCGTCGACGATGAAGGAATCCTCGAAGCCCGGATTCGCGAAGGTGCGCCCCGCGAGCTCGTCGAAGCGGTGGGTGAGGTGGAAGTCGATCTCGGGGACGCGGAGGCTGTCGCCGGGGTGCATCCGCTCCGGCTTGGATTCCCGCACGCGCTTCCACACGCGGTCCCAGGTCTCGCCCAGCGACTTCCCGGGCTCGACCCGCGCGAGCAGGATCCGGTCCTTCGAGCCTTTGGCGTGCAGCCGTACGATGACGTCGTCGTTGCTGCGGTGGTCGTACACCGAGACCTGCTTCGCGAGCGCCCGGTGGTGCTCCGTCTCGGCCGCGTGCTTCAGCCGCGCGATGCCGAAGGAGTCGACCGCCGTCTGTCGGTCGCCCTTCTCCTCGCGGTGGGTGAATGCGAGCCGCTCCTCCTCGAGATCCTCGAAGGGGACGGGGAAGCGCAGGCTCTGGAACAGGAAGGCGTAGGCGAGGATCTGCAGCGTCTCGTTCCCCCCGCGGCGGTCGAAGACCGGATCCCGCCCTTCGCCGAACACGCGCTCGAGCTCCGCCTGGATCTCCTCGACGATGCCGTCCTTCACGTAGCCCGCGCGGGCGACGAGCGAGTCCTCGTCCACGTCCGAGCGTCGCACGCGGGTCGCATTCAGACGATCGACGATCGGCGGCTGGTCGAGTAGGTGTACGTCGCCGCCGAGGAGCTCCCGCAGCTCGTTCCAGGCGAGGGGCAGGCTCGCGCACCAGATCAGGTTGCCGTTCGGATCCAGGGGCGAGTCGAGCGAATCCGCGAACGACGTCCGCGGCAACGCGTCGGTCCTCGCGACGAGGTGGGTGTCGGAGGAGGGGAGGAAGAAGCTGCCGGCCGCGGTTCCGAAGAGGGCGGCGAGCGTGCCGAGGACGAGGATCTTCATCTTTGGAGAGCTGGCGAGGGCGGCGGCCCACCCGGCGGGCAGGAACGTCGAGAGGAGACCTTGCTGACGCGCGCGCCCGCGCAGGGTTTCGAGCGCTCTGGCCACGCGCTTCGAGGCCGCCGGCTGGCTGATGCCCAGCCGCTCTCCCACCGCCGCCAGGGGGAGGCCCTCGTAGTAATGCAGATGCAGCGTGCTCCGCAGGGGTTCCGGCAGCCGCGCGAGCTGCTCGAGCACCCAGCGCACCTGATCCGGAGGGTATTCGGGCGCGCGTTGCGCCGGCTCCTCCCCCAGCCGCTCGGCGCGGGGCCGTCGCAGCCGGTTGAGCGTCACCCTCCGGGCCACGGTCCGCGCCCACGCGCGGAAGGGGCCGCGCGCTCGCTCCCAGAGCCCCGCCTTCTCGACGATGCGCACGCAGCACTCCTGGGTCACGTCGTCGACGTCCCCCGCCGCCGCGTAGCGCGCCACGAGCCGGCGCAGGCCGGGCAGGAGGTCGGGGAGCTCTTCGGTGCAGGTCGGTTCCACGGGCACACGGACCGGAACACTCGTCCGGGCCCATTCATAACCGGCTTTCGGGAAAAGACGCCTTCGGACCCGGAGTTCCTTGGCTCGGGCCGCCTCCGTCTGCTACGAAGCGAGCTCCGCTCCCCGCCTCGGGAGGTCTCTCATGAAACGCGCGAAGCAAAACTTCCTGGTCGACACTCTCGCCTTCGCGGCCTTCGTCTTCCTCACCACGACCGGCGTGCTCGTCCGGTGGGTGCTTCCCCCGGGATCCGGCCGGTGGACCACCCTGTGGGGGATGGATCGACACGAGTGGGGGGACGTCCACTTCTGGGTCGCGGTCGTCCTCCTCGCGATCTGCGCGCTTCACCTCCTGCTCCACTGGCGGTGGATCGTGAGCGTCGTCCGGGGCCGCCCCCGCGAGGGCTCGGGCATGCGCGTGGCGATCGCGCTCGTGGCGGTGCTCGCGCTCCTGGGACTCGCCCTCGCTCCCTTGTTCACCCCCGTTCGGACGACCGGAGGCGACGAGGGAGAGCATGGAGAGCACGAGGTCGAATCCGCGGAGGACCACTCCATCCGCGGCTCGATGACCCTGGCCGAGGTGTCCAAGACGACGGGCGTCCCCCTCGCGGCGATCCTCGAGGGGCTGGGCCTGCCCCCCGATCTCTCTCCCGACGAGCAGCTGGGCCAGCTCCGTCGCGAGCACGGATTCGAGATGGAGGAGCTCCGCGCGCTCGTCGAGAGCCTCCGGGAGAGGTGAGATCCGCTCTGCGGGATCAGGAGCCGCCGAGCCGCCGCGCCCGCTCGATCACGTCCTCGCGGAAGCGGTCGACGAAGGCGAGGGTGTGCTCGAGGACGGAGGGGCCGGACGGATCGATCAGCGGGGTCAGGTCCATCGCCCAGGTGAGCCCCTGCGTCTCGTCCACCGCGTGGGACTCGAACATCGTTGCGTTGGCGCGGCGGCGGCCCGCGATGGCGAGGTCGTAGCGCTTGCCGCCGACGAGCTGCGAGTCGAAGATCCCCGCGAGAGCCGCCGCGAGGCTCTCGTGCCGATCGACGCGCAACGCCTCCTTGTCCTCGTCGAGGAGCCAGTCGAGGTCGCGCCAGATCTCGCAGCCGTAGACCTTGCGAGGGCGGGCGTCGGGGGGGAGCGCCCGCAGGGCGTCGATCGACCGCAGCGCACAGGCCACGTGCGTATCGTGCTTGTCCGCGGGATTGTGGAGATAGACGACATCGGGACGCGCGATCTCGAGGATCCGGCGCAGGTCCTCGGCCACGGAGCCCTCCTGCGAGTCCTTCGCCTCGCTGCTCGCGTAGGCGAGCTGGATCTGACAGGCGTACTCCCCGACGTGGGCCGCCTTGCGCTGCTCGCGCCGGCGCACCGCCATCATCTCCTCGTCCGTATGGTCGCGGTAGACGTCCGTGCGGGCCGAGCCGCCGCCGTTCGTGATCACGACGCCCGTGAACCACCGGTCCGCTCGACCGAAGCACTCCGCGATCCCGTGGTAGGCCATGAACTCCTGGTCGTCCTGGTGGGCGCCGATGGCGAGGTGCGTCGTGCGTTCGAGGGCGGCGGGGAGCTCCTCTCCGTCCGGGACGAACACGTCGGCTTCCGCGCGGTGGAATCGCATCTTTCTCCTTCTAGTCGATACGGGGCAGGCTCGCGGCGGCGATGGCCTGGCCGTGGCGCTTGTCCTTCTCGCTCGGGGTCACCAGCGAGATCCGCTCGGCGAGCTCGGGGAACTCGTCACGCAACAACGCCTCCGCGACCGAGCGGAGGATCTCGCCGCCCTCTCCCGAGGTGACCCGGCCGAGGACCAGGAGGTTCTCGAGCGCGTAGAACTCCGCGAAGTGAGCGATCGAGTAGCCGAAGTAGATCCCCATCGTCTCGAAGATCCGGCGCGCGCGAGCGTCGCCGTCGGCCACGAGCTTCTGGACCTCGACGAGCCGATCGGCCAGCGGCATGTCCGGGGAGAGCTCGATCCCCGCGAGCGGAGCGAGACGAGCCACCGCCTGCTGCGAGTGGTACTGCACCCCGCAGCCGAGATCGCCCGACCACTCGTCGATGGGAGCGTCCTCCCGGTAGTCGACGGGGACGAAGGCGAGCTCGTTCAGGCCCGAGGTGATGTGGCCGTCGGGATCGCAGTAGCCCGCGGCCAGGCTCGTGCCCATGGCGACGCCCAGCAAGGAGTCGACGTCCAGGGACATCGATCCCGCGAGCGCGGTCACCTCGCCGTCGTTCACCACCTCGAACGGCACGTTGCCCCAGGTCTCCTTGAGCCGGTAGAAGATACGGCGGACGTGTCGCTCGAAGTCGTCGGGCGAGACGCCGCGGAAGAGCGAGGCCACACGCACCTCGTTGTTCACGTAAACCCCGGCCGCGCTGCCCCCGATGGCGTCCACCTGGGGAAGGAACTCCGCGGCCCGGCGGAGAGTGTCGTGGATGCCCGCGTAGTGGTAGGTCGGATCCCGCTCGAAATAGGGGTCCCAGGTCACCTCCTCGGAGTGCACGACCTCGCCGCCGATCAGGGCCGCGCACTTGCGATCGCTGCCGCCGAGGTCGAAGCCGATGCGATGGCCGCCGAGGTTGCGGCCGAGGGCGATTCCCTTCTCCCGGGCCGGGGGCACGTCGTCGAGAGCGCACGGCACCGCGATCAGGGGCTCGCCGAACATCTGCAGGCCGACGATCTCGTGGTCGAAGGCCCGCTCGCCGCGCGGGCCGTAGGTCTCGGCGATCGAGCCCGCGATCGCCTCGTTCCCCCCGACGTGGATCCGCGAGCCACCCTTCATCCACAGGAGGAACTTGACGAGCCGCTCGACGTACCGCTCGTTGAGGGCGACGTTCCCCCCCTCGTGCGACGGGACGAGCGTCTCGTGCACGAAGGTCGTCCCGTCCGGTCGCTCCAGGGCGATCCGCAGGGGGGAGGAGGATGCGTCCGACGCCGCGCGCTCGCGATAGGCGCGGTTCCAAAGGACGGCCGGCACGAATCCGGGATCCAGCTCGGGCTTCGTGCGAGCTTCGATGGGCAGAGGAGCGGTCATGTTCGCGGCAATTCCGAGGTCTCGTCCCGCCGGATCGAGGCGGGGGGGACAGGGTAACGTCCCTCGCGGTACCGCGACGCCCAAATCCGCGCTACGGTACGCGCATGGAGCCGATCCTGGTCGACGCTCATCCCAACCTCCGCCCCGGCGCGTTCCTCACGAGCTTCCCGAGTCGCCTCGGCGAGATGCCGTCGCCGCAGCCGCTCGCCGACCTGCTGCGACTCGAAGCGGAAGCTCCTCTCGCGCGCGAGGAGAAGGTTCGCAAGTCGATCCGCGACCTGCTTCGTCACGGGGGCTACAAGCCAACCGGCCGCGGCAAGCCCTCCGCCGAGTACCTGATCCGCGCGGCGGGGGAGGGAGCTCTCGCCCCGATCAACCTCGCGGTGGACGCCTGCAACGCCGTCTCGCTCCACAGCGGCTTCCCGATCAGCGTCGTGGACGTCGATCTCGCCCTCCCGCCCTTTCGCCTCGGCCTCGCGGAGGAGGGCGACTCCTACGTCTTCAACGCCTCCGGTCAGACGATCGACCTGAAGGGTCTGCTCTGCGTCTTCGACCGCGAGGGCCCGTGCGCCAACGGGGTGAAGGACAGCCAGCGCACGAAAACCCACGAGGGAACGACTCGCACGCTGAGCGTCCTGTGGGGCCGCGAGGATCTCGCGGAGCGCCTCGCGCAGGCCGTCGCCTGGTATCGCGAGCTGCTCGAGGACGCGGGAGCCAGCACCGAGGAGGTTGCCGTCGTGGAGGCGACGTCCGGATAGTCTCGAGAGAGGCGATCGATCAGCGGATCTCCAGGAGCTCCCGCGCCCGGTCCCGCAGCATCAGGAGGATGTCGCCCCCTTCCGCGGGTCGTCCGCGCTGCTGGTACATCGCCTCCGCCTGATTGTAGGAATCCAGAGCCGACCTCCGACTCACCGGGTCGCCCTCGATCCGGGCGAGCTCTCGGTGAGCCATCGCCAGGAGATACAGGTCGCAGGCATCATCGGCCCAGTGTCTCTCCTGCGTCTCCTCCGGCCAGTCGTTCCGGGCGTCGCGGGCCCTGTCCAGATCCTGTGCGGCGCCCCGGAAGTCGCTCCGCACGAATCTGGCCGCCCCGAGACCGCTGAAGCAGATGGTGGAATCGTGTCCCTCGTAGCTGGCGTTGATGTGATCGAGGTACGCCTTCAGGTTGTTGAGCGCGGCACGTGACCGACCTCCTTGGTCGCCGACCGGAGTCACGGGATCCGTGCGAAACGCGGCAATCACGCGGCACGCCAGACTGAACTCGCGCGGCGAGGGGATTGCGTTCCGGGCGAGGCTCGCCAGGTGGTCCTCGGCTTCGCGCCGTCGCCCGAGGGCCAGGAGCGCCCGGGCGTGGATCAGGGTCGC
>CAYRXS010000097.1:0-22588 GCA_964428225.1 uncultured Planctomycetaceae bacterium | reverse complement strand
CCCAGTCCTCCCCGTCGTCTTCTTCCACCAGGTCCACGCCCGTAGAGATCTCGAGCTCGAAGTCGATCACCACCAATCGACGCCCATTCTCCTCGCGCGTTCCCCCGAAGACGGCGCTGCCGGTGACCTGGGCGGAATCGACGTTGATGAGCTCCTGCCCCATGAAGAAGGAGTCGAGCTCCTGGCCCCGGCTGCGGAAGGGCATTACTCCCCCGTTCCAACCCAGCCGGATGCCGGCTTCCGCGGGCAGGATCCACGAGTCCCCCTCCACGACCGCATCCGGGGGCAGAAAGTCCCGGAAGTCGAGGTCCTCCGCCAGCGGGGCGAGCAGTGCCTCGTCGATCTCATCTCCTTCGGGTGCGCGAAAGTGGTACTTCCCCTCCCCGTCGTCCCAGACCACGAGGACGTTGTGTCCCTCCAGATCACACACGCGCGCACTGGGTGACCTCTCCGGGTCCTTCGATCCGGGGGTCATGGTGCCGCGAAGGAGCTTGTCGAACGTGCGCACCAGACGCCGGGGACGGCCTTCGTCCAGCTCCTCGATGACGTCCGTGATCACGTACCGCTTGAAGGTCTCGGTCGCCTCCTCCTGAGGATCGCTCTCGACCTCCTCTCCGTCGAGAAGGGCCTCGTGCGATACGAGATGGAACGACCCGTCCGCGCGAACGGTCCGCACCAGCACCGTACCCTCCTCGGGAGCGTAGACCAGGCGCTCGGTGGGAACAGGATCTCCGGAAGACGGGATGAGAATCGGAAGCAGAACGAGCAAAGAACGGCTCATGATGGACCGGATTCTCGAATCCCGTGCGCCGTTGCGCAACACTAGCGCGTGAAGGCCGGCAGGAGGGTGTGGCGAAGGCGCTCTCTCTCCCGGCTCGCCGTCGTGGTCTGGGCGCCGAGCACGAGGTTGCGCGAGTCGAAGAGCACGTGGTAGCCGAAGAGGGCGAGGTCGCCGGTCGTGGCGGCCGCTTCGCGGACCTGGTCGCGGCGCAGCTCGGCGGTTCCGCCGGAGGCCATGAGGCCCATGACGACGCGGGCTTCCCTCGAGCGAGCGGACCAATCCGCGAGGCGCCGCGCGAAGAGGTCGGGGTCCGCGGTGTAGTTCATCGGGAACACGAGGTCGAGCAAGCCCTCGCGAAGCCAGGTCTCCACGTCCTGGAAGTGGTGGAGGGCGCGCTCGGGCTCCGGGCCCACCGCGGCGCCGACGACGAGGTCCGGGGCCGCGCGGTCGAGCGCGACGCGGATCTCGCGCACGAGCCGCGTCACCTGCTCGGCCCGCCAGCGATTCCACGCCGCTGCGTCGTCGTCCGGGGCGAGTCCCGTCTCCCTCCGGTAGAGCGTGAGGGTCCGCGCGTCACGCGGATAGTCGAGTCCCGAGCCGCGCGGAATCGCGGGATGCTCGTTGGGGAAACGGATGTAGTCGAGGTGCAGCCCGTCGAGCTCGTACCTCGTCGCCAGCTCCTCCATCACTTCCACGAGATACGCGCGCACCTCGGGCAGGCACGGATTCAGGCTGACGTAGAAGCCGTCGCAGAGAGCCTGGCGCTCGCCGTCCTGGTCGTACCAGAACCACTCGGGATGCGTGTGCCAGAGATGGCGGGGATCGTCGGGAGGAGCGGAACCCCACCACGCGGGGACCACGTTCACCCAGGCGTGCAGGTCCATCCCGCGCTCGTGGGCGAGCTCGATCGCGAGGGCGAGGGGATCGAAGCCCGGATCGCGCCACCCGAGCTGCTCGGCCCACGGCTCGAGAGACGACCGGTAGAAGACGGTCGCGTTCCCGCGCACCTGGAAGAGCAGCGTGTCGAAGCCCGCGTCATCGCAGTTGCGGACGATCTCGCGCACGTCCTCGGCGGTGCGATAGTCCCAGCGCGTGACCCACACCGCGCGCATGTCGCGGTCGGCCTCCGGAGCTCCCGCGCACGAGCCGAGCAGCGCGAGCAGGGCCAGTCCCGCCGCGACGACTCCGCCGAACCTTCCGACCTTGTTTCCGCCGCGGGGCCTCGATCCCGCCGGAGCTCGTGTTTCCATTCGTCGATTCAGGGCGTGTAGTCGATGACGTAGGCCGCGTAGTCGCCGATCGTGGCGTGGAGCGTGTTCGCTCCGCCGTAGGCGATCCCCGCGTTGGCGAGGATCTGCTCCTCGCTGAAGGTGTGGAGCTTCACGTCGTATCCGATGTCCAGCGCGACCGCGATGGCGTTGGCCCAGATCCCCTGAACGACCGTGTTGGGGTGAACCCCGTCGTCCACCCAGGCGGCCGTCGGATTCGAGCCGTTCCACGTGTCGCTCGCGAGCAGATCGATGGGCACGTTGCCGACGAGCAGCGTGGAATTCGGAACGAGGTTGGTGCCGAACATCGCTCTCGTCAGCTCGAAGAGGTCGAGATAGACCAACTCGTACTCCTCGGCGAGCGCGCGGACCTCGTCGCCGAGCTCCCGCACCGCCGTCGCCACGCGCTCCCGTCGAACCGGATCCGGGTACGCGCCCTGCGAGACGTACGGCATGGGAGAGAAGTCGATGATGGTCGCCAGGACCAGGTGCACCCCCGTGGGGACGACGATGTCGAGGATCTCCCGGTAGTTGAGGATCCGGCTCGCGATCCAGGCGTCGATGTCGCTGTCGGTCCAGACGTCCCAGTAGATGTTCCCGTAGGTGCCGAATGCCCAGGGGGCGAAGTCGTTCCCCCCCAGGTACACGACCGCGTGGCTCAGGCCCCGGTTGACGACGCCGTCCGCGATTCCGGTGTGCTGCCCGCTGGCGATCGCTCCGTCCGTCGTCTGCCCGTAGCGAGCCCAGTTGTCCTCGTAACCCGTCCGTCGCGGCTCCCCCCAGTTCCCGATCCCCGCGTCCGCGGCAGTCGGTCCCATCTCGGTCCAGCGCGCCTCGACGAGGAGCTCGGTCCAGGCTCGCGCGTAGTCGTAGGACTGCTCGAAGTATTCGTCGCTCAGGCTGTCGCCGATCGCGCCGAGGCGAGTGATCCGCGAGCCGCGGTGCTCGGGACTCCGCAGGCCCTGGACGGGTCCGCCCGATTGCGGGAGCGGAGCCGTGAGCGTGGGGAGCGAGACGCCGACCAGCAGGACCAGGGCGACGAGGGCGAGCGGTCGCGAGGATCGGACGAGATGCATGGCCCCATCGTAGGCCATCGCCGCCGATCCGGGCGATCCCCGCGGCGACGATTCCGCTCCGGCGTGCGATCACCCCAGGGTGACGAACAATCCAACCACGATCGGCACCAGGATGAGGAAGATGCCCATGAGGCTGTCGCCGGCGATGATTCCCGAAGCCACGGGGAAGGTGTAGGTCTTGCTCGCCTTGGGGAAGCCCTTCGCGAAGAGCCAGCCGAGCACTCCGCCGATGAACATCGAGAAGGCGTAGAAGAAGTGGAAGGTGAAGGCGAGGCCCAGGCCCATGGGGGAGGGAACCCAGGGGCGGATCTTGGGCGGCAACAGGCGGGGCAGGGCCACCAGGATCACGCCCAGCAGTCCTCCGATGACCAGCGAGGCCTGGGCCGTGGGGTGGAGCGACCCGAGGCCCTGGGACAGGAGCTCTGCCACCGACTTCCACACCAGTGCGGCCGGCGCAGGCCACCGGTCCGTGCCCAGGGCTTCGGCGTCCGGAACGAGCACGTAGAACATCGGTACGGTGACGGCCGTGCCCACGAAGATCCCCGCGAACTGGGCGAGGAACTGCTTTCTGGGGTTGGCTCCCAGCACGTAGCCGCTCTTGAGGTCGATCAGGAGGTCCGAGGCGCTGTCGGCCACCCCGGCCGTGATGCAGGCCGCCATCAGGTTGACGTTCTGGGTCTGCTGGGGTGCCTCGACGCGCATGGCGCGCGGCGTGATGGCCCCGTACATGAGCTGCGTCACCTTGCCCATGGCGCCCACCGGAGTGGTGTCGGTCTCGCCGGTGACGCGGCACGCGACGAGCGCCAGGAAGAAGGAGAGGACGATGGCGAGGATTCCCATCCACACCGGCATCTCGAAGGCGAAGTAGGCGATGGCCACCACTCCGATGCCGCCGACGAGCGTGCCGGAGGCGAACCACGAGCCGGGCACCTCGATCTTCTCCATGGCCTTCTGGTCGGGCGTCAGAGAGCGCGCTCGATTCGGAGCGAAGATGGTAGTGAGCCCGCTGAGGGCTCGCAGCACCGACCTCCACTGGAGGGCGAAGGCGAGCAGGCCGCTGGTCACCATGCACGCGGCGCCGCCCCACAGCGACCACGACACCATCGTCTTGTACTTGAGCGCTTCCCCGAGCGGCTCCACGATTACGCCCCGATCGACCATGATCGGCACCAGGATGCACCAGTTGATGATCGCGCCCAGCATCACGCTCGCCGCCACCCGCAGGCCCATGAGCGCGCCGGCGGCCACCATGAGCGGGCTGCTCTCCAGGCAGACGGTGAACCTATTGGCGGCGCTGCCGAAGATGGCGTAGGACTCCTGGAGGATGGTGCCCTCGATCCGACTGCCCAGCTCGCGGAGCATGTCGTAGAGGCCGACCAGCACCTTGAGCGCGGCGGCCACGCCGGCCGCGATGAACAGCGACCAAGCGCTCAGCTTGGCATCTCGCGCGCTGGTCACCGCTCCCTCGGCTTCCTCGAGGGCCTTCTTGGCCGCGGCCTCGTCGTCTCCTGCCGTATCCGCCACGGGGCCCGCCAAGGCGGGTCGGTGCTCGTTGTCGGCGTGCAGGCTGCGCAACGTCATCGCCGCCGCGGTACCGGTCGGGAAGCGCAGCCGCTCGACGTTGATCATCTGGCGCTTCATCGGGATGGCCAGGGTCACTCCCAGGACCGCCAGGAAGAAGATCCACGCCGTCAGCAATCCGTAGGGCATGTGCTCGCCGGTCACCAGCAGATAGGCGGCGATGGCGGAGACCAGTGTTCCCCCCGTGGAGTAGCCCGCGGCGGAAGCCGTGGACTGCATCGCGTTGTTCTCGAGGATGGTCATGTCCGACTTCGCGAGCCCCATCTGGCGGAAGGCTTGCCAGAGAGAGAACGAGAGCACGCACGCCGTGATGGCCACCCCGAAGCCCCACCCGGACTTCAGGCCGATGTACAGGTTGGTCAGGGACAGCACCGCTCCCAGCATCCCTCCCATGAGCACCGCGCGCCACGTGAGCTGCTTCATGTCCCCGCGGTAGTGATCGCGGAACCACTGGAGCTCGAGCTCTTCGGGAGTCGGTTGCGTCGCTTCTGCCATGGTCCTTCTCGGATCGCGGGGTGGTGGAAAGCGCGGACTATACGTCCGCGTCGCACGGTGGGGCCAGCGGTCGGCGAGGAAACGGGTGGGCCGGTTCGCGTCGGTGAGGGAGAGGGTCAGCGAGGTCGATTCTGACCGCCATCGAGATCGTGGTAGGCTGACAGGTGGCTGGCGCCCTCCAATGAAGGCAGTTGCGATCCTCACGGGCCTGGCGATCCTTGCCGCCCTGCTGTTCTTCCTGCTCCGAACGGGAGACGTAGCGGACTCGATCACGGAGGAACCGGACGGGACTGCGCCGGGGAAGACCGAAACCGAGGCGGCGCACGAGGACGAGCTTCCGCAGGTCTCCGGGGATGCCGACGAAGGGCGCGTCATGGCTCCGACGGTGGACGATGCGTCGACCGACGCGGTCGACTCCTCCGCGGCGGCTCCCGCTCAGCTCGTGGTGACGGTGCTCGACGAGCCGCAGGGCCGACCCGTCCCCGGGGCACGGGTGCGCGCTCGCACCCCCGAGGGAGCGTGGCCTCGGAGCGTGCGCGCGTCGACGGGAGGAATCGGCGAGGCACCGATCACCGACGATGCGGGAGTCGCCACGCTCGCCGTCGAGGCGGGCTCGGCCCTGACCGTTCTCGTTTCGTCGGACGACGCCGCGTTCCGGGAGGTGTCCCTCGACGTCGACGAGCTGGAATCCCACGAGCGGCGCGAGCTCACCGTGCGGATCTCGATGCACGTCGACGGCATGTGCTTCGGTCGCGTGGTGGCGCGCGAGGACGCGGGCCCGATCGCCGGCGCCGAAGTCCGGGTGGAGCGGACCCGTCGTGGTAGGAGCTGGGGTCGCGGCTCGCAGCCGATCCTCGTCACTGGCGAGCCCGACGTCGTGACGGACGCGCAGGGGGAGTTCCAGATCCCGACCGCCTCTTGGAAGCTCGAGGTCGGCGTTTTCATCGCCGAGGGGCGCGGGCCCGCCCTGGCCGGGATCTCGGACCGATTCGATTCGCCCGAGAATCCCCTCGTCGTTCGCCTTCCCCGTGCCGCACGCCTGTTCGGTCGCGTGCGGGGAGCCGAGGGGACCGCCGGATCGATCCGCGTGCGGCTCCAGACGAACCTCTACTTCCTCAAGAAGCCGGATGGGACCTTCCTTGGGGGAATGGACCGACACTGGGACGCCGAGGTCGGCGCGGACGGCGGCTACTCGTTCGAGGGGCTCCCTCCCGACGCGCCCCTCGTGGCCTCGGTGATCGTGAGCGGCGGGGAAGATCTCAGCGCACCCACGAAGATCACCCTCCAGGCCGGGGAGTCGCGCGAGAAAGACTGGCGGCTGGGAGGGGGCACCACGCTGCTCGGTCGCGCGGTCGACGGTGACGATGGCTCTCCCGTGCCGGACCTGGCGATCTGGCTGGTGCCGGGGCATGACGCCGGTGTCTATCTTCTGGAGTACGTGGAACCCACGGATCGGACGACGACCGACCAGGAGGGTGGGTTCGTCTTCGATGGCGTGTTCTCCGGCGAGTGGGTCGTGGGCCCCTCGCCCGAGGGAGTCGGCTACCTCCAGCAGCCCGCACCGGACGCCATCGCCCCCGCGGGCACGCGCGTGACGATCGAGCACCAGTCCGAGGTGGAGGTCGTCGTGCGCGTCTGGAGAGGTGTGTTCATCGAGGGCCGGGTGCTCGGTCCGCATGGCGACGGAGCCGAGGAAATGCTCGTGAGCGCCTTCGGTCTGGAGAACAGGGGACGCGCCAGCGCGAGGAGTGGGACGGAGGGCGGCTTCCGGATCGGCCCTCTCGTTCCCGGCCGCTACCGGCTCGATGCGAGCCACTCTCCTGACGACAGCTTGGCTCCATCCGAGCCCGTCGAGGCTCTCGCGGGCGACACCGACGTCGTCCTCCGGGTCACCGCCGGCGGCAGCGTGTCGGGCGTCGTGGTCGATGCCGCGACCGGGGAGCCAGTGAAGGCCTCCGTCGGCCTGAGCGAGGCCGTGGAGAAACCCCGCGGCTACCGAATGACGTCCGGACGGTCGAGCGGCGAGTTCTCGTTCGGCGGGCTCACCCCGGGCGACTACCACCTGTGCGCGGCCAGCGACGACGGGCGCGTCGGGGTTCTGCGCGACGTGCCCGTGATGGCGGGGTCCAAGGTCGAAGGCCTGCGGATCCCGCTCGAGCGCGGGGGGCACGTGATCATCCGCTACGAAGGTCCGGTCGAGTACGCCAACTTCTGGATCGAGAGTGCTGGAGCGAGGTTCGGCATGGGCGGCCTGCGGAGCGGTCAGCAGAAGAGAGTCACTGCCCCCACGGGGGAAATCACCGTGCGCCTCGAGGCCTATGGCCGCACCGACCCGGACTCGCCCGTGGCCATCGAGCGAGAGCGCCAGGTCACGATCGAGGCGGGAGCCGAGGTGGAAGTCAGCTTCGAGATCGAGGACTGACCGGCCTCCCCAGCGCGATCCCCAGGACGAAGGCCACCAAGCTGCCCGCGGGTATGTACCAGGGCCAGGCGAGGACGTCGCTGGTATCCGCTCCGTAGCCGTAGCGGGAGACCCCGACGATGACGAGGAGGCCGACAAGCAGGTAGACGGTCCTTCGCAGCTCGGCCGTCCACCGTTCGGTCGAAAGCGCGGGCCGCAAGCGCAGGACGAGCCACGCGAGGAGGGCGAGGGCGGTGAGGAGCACGACGAGGTGCTGCGCGCCCGACGAATGCCACACGATGGCGAAGACGGTCAGGACGGAGAGGGGCGCCGAGTAGAGCAGCCCGCTGCCGTCGACGCGCACGGGCAGGAAGGAGACGAAGAAACACGCGACGAGCGCACCGCCGGTGTAGCTGCCCATGGCGAGGGCGAGGTCGAGGATCGATGCGTAGTGCTCGTGCACCTTCTGCATCGACACGGCCACCGCGCACAGGACGACGCCCCAGCCCACGACGAACATGCGCGACACGCGCACGGTGCGGCGGCCCTCCTCCGGCGAATCCGCGGGAGCTTTGCGGCGCCGGTACGGTAGCCAGAGCGCGGACAGGGACGTCTGCGAGAGAGCGGCGAGGATCGAGTCCAGGCTCGAGATCGCGGCCGCGAAGGCACCCGCCACGACGACGCCCTTCAACCCGGGGGGGATCACCTCGACGATGAACACGGGGAAGATGCGGTCCGGCTTCGCATCGACGAGGGCCCGCGCCTCCCCGGTGAGCGGATGCTCGCGGTAGTAGGCGAACAGCGCGATCCCCACGAGGGCCACGAGGAAGATCACGCCCACCGCCGCGATGCTTCCGATGATCGCCCGGCGCGCCGCGCGCGCGTCGCGACAGCAGAACAGGCGCTGCGCGAGCAGGTGGTCCGTGCCGTAGGAGCCGATTCCCCCCCAGGAGGAGGCGAACAGCGCGGCCCAGAAGGTGTAGGCCTTCGTCGGATCGGTGTCGAAGTCGAGCAGGCGGAACTTCCCCGCCTCCCAGCCGCTCGCGAAGGCCGCGGGGACTCCTCCGTCCACGTGCGCGCCCACCGTGAACAAGGCGATCGCGACGCCGGTGAGGAAGAGGAGGAACAGGATCGCGTCCGTCCAGACCACCGCCGCGATGCCGCCGAGCATGGTCCAGCCCACGGCCACGATCCCGATCGCGGAGATCGACGCGACCAGGGAGTCGATGCCCGTGTGCTGTTCGACCCAGCGCAGCTCGTCGAACAGGACGATTTCCAGGACCACCGCGATCAGGTAGACCCGTGCCGACTGTCCGAGCACGCCACCCAGCGAGAAGAGCGCGGTGGTCATCTTCCGCACGCGCTCGCCGAGCTTCGAGCCCATGTAGTCGTAGGGGCTGTAGATCTCGCGCTGGAAGTAAGCGGGAACGAGGACGTAGCCGATGATCAGCCGGGCCAGGAACGATCCGATCAACCCGATCTGCAGGTACGTCAGGTTCCCGCCGTCCTTGTAGACGACCGAGGGCAGGCTGACGTAGGTGACCGCGCTGATCTCCGTGGCCACGATCGAGGCGCTGACCGCGAACCACGGCAGCTTGCGTCCTCCGAGGAAGAAGTCGCGGAAGCTCTGCTGGCGTCCGGCCAGGCGTCCTCCGATCACCGTGGTCACGACGAGGGCGCCGAGGACCACCGACCAGTCGAGCCAGGTGAATCCGCCGCTCACCGCGGACGTTCTCCTTCTCGCGAATGTGCAGGCATCAGAGCGCCGGTATCACGAGCCCGAGGACGTCCGCCATCGCTCCGATGGCCGGCGCGGCGGGGAGCGCGGAGGCGACGACGAGATCCCGCTTCAGCTCGTCCTCCTCCAGGTACGCCGCGTGCATGTCCGCATCGTCCGTATCGCGCAGGCCCTCCGCCAGATGAATCCGCAGCGGATTCGCGAAGCACGACGCGAGCCGCTCGTCGCCGAAGAGGCGCGCGGTGTGCTGGCCCAGGACGATGCGCTCCAGGAGAACTCCCGGTTCGCGGCGCAGGGCGACGAGCCGGGCGAGCAGGAGCTCCGCCAGGTGGCGCGCGGCGTTCCGCAGGGTCGAGCGGGCGAGCTCGTCGCCTTCCGCCGCGCGCTCCTCGACGAGGGCGTCGGACGTACCCGCACGCTCCGCGAACGCGGCGTTGATCGCGGACATCGACACGAGGTCCTCGAAGAGCGCTCCCGAGCTCGCGCGCAGGCGGTACACGGGGGGAAGCCACCGGCGCACATGCTCGATGGGGGGGAAGCACCCGTCCACCTTGAGCGCCTCGGCCACGCCCGTACCTCCCGCCACGAGCAGCACGCTCGCCACGCCGCGGAACCGCCCGTCCACGCCGACCTCCTCGCCCCCGGCGGCGGCCGCTCCGTCCGCCACGAGGCGGCGCGGGAACCGGGCGAGCTCGAAGCCCCGGTCCCGCAGGTCCGCCTCCACCCGATCGAGGAAGCGGGGCAGGCGCGGGCCGTGCCGCAGGACCACGATCCCCCGCCCCGTCGCGTCCGGTAGCCCCGGCATGCAGACGCCGACGACGATCCGCCGGGTCGCGCCCGCCGCCTTCGCGATGGCCACTCCGACGGTCTCGCACACGAGCTCGGCCTGGATTTGCTCGGAGGGGGCGAAGGGCGGCTCCTCGCTCTCGCGGTCGGCGACCTGCTCCTCGAGGAGCGCGGGGCGAAAACCCTCCTCCCGGGGGATCCGACGGCGGACGACCGCGCCCCGCGGGTACAGGAGCCCGCTTTCGGCGCGAACGAGCCGCCAGGCCCGGATCGTGCTCGCTCCTCCGTCGACCCCGATGAGTCGTGCTCCATCAACCTCGCCCATCGGCCTCAGGGTGGCGGTCGGGGA
This sequence comes from uncultured Planctomycetaceae bacterium, assembly GCA_964428225.1. Taxonomy (GTDB): domain Bacteria; phylum Planctomycetota; class UBA1135; order UBA1135; genus JBFMCU01. The sequence goes on along the minus strand of CAYRXS010000097.1, from coordinate 12,113 downwards.
GGCGATTGCAACGGTCGAGGGGGAGGGATCCCGGACGCCGCGTTCTCGCCGCCGGGAATGCGCGGCGATGCGTCCGAACCCCCCCGAATTCGCGGAACGTCCGCGGGGCCCGGATCGGCGAAAAAGCCCGTCATTCCGCGTGATTCTCGCGACGGACGCGCCAACATGTGCGGCCTCGTCGCCCCCCCGCCCGGCGCGCCCGGGTGGGCCGGGCCGATCCTCCGGAGGAGATGGAGCGAGCGTGGGCGCCGCCGACGCCCTCGCGATCACCCGCCGGATCCTCCCGGGGAGAGGCTCGTCCGCGAGCCGTCCGCCACCTCGATTCGCAACCGTCTCGAACCCCGGGAGGTCTCGAGCCATGCCGCGCTTCGCCACCGCGCTCCCCCTCGCTCTCGCCCTGTCCGCGCTACTCGCCGCCTCCGCGATCGCCCTGCACGGAGGATCGCGATCCGCGCCCACCGCTCGCACCTCGCCGTCCGCGATCGCGCCCGGTCCGGCCTGGAACGCCATGGTGGGTTGCGGGGCGGGGAACGCTCGCGACAACTCCTCGCGGCCCTACGAGAACGGCTACGACTTCGTGCCTCTCACCGCCGACGGTTCCCTCGGGTATCATGTGGCCTACAGCACGCGGAAGGGGGGCAACGGCCAGGTCAACTACAACGTCACGATCAGCGTGCTCGAGCTCGACGGGGGCGAGATCCTCGTGTTCGGAGCGGGCTACGGCAACTTCGACTGCGCCTACAACGGCGTGTGGTACGACCTCGCGAACGTGGACGCGATCCTGCAAGGGTGTCTCGGCCGCACTCCCGGGAGCACGGTGATCCGCTTCGTCGCCCCTCACTGGCACGGCGATCACCTGAACGTCGAGTTCATTCACGGTCTCGAGAGCATGGGGTACTCCGTGATCGAGATCGCCTACCACGAGGACGACGACTCCTACGTCCACTCCTACTACAACTGGACCTCCGCGGACCTCGCGAAGTTCACGGTCATCCTCGACGGTTGGTGCAACCAGGAGCTGCACAGCCACGCGTCGCCGCTCGGCAAGATCTGGTTCATCCCCCGCGGAGGCCACACGGAGGGGGCGATCGATCTCGTGATCGACGTGCGCGACAATCCCGCCGACCGGTTCCTCGTTCTCGGATCGGTTCCCGGCGGTCACTGCCCCGACCCTCCGGCGGGCGTGCGCCAGACGGTCACCGCCCACGGCAACGTGAAGCTCAACGACGACGCGCAGGTCGTTCCCTACGGCTGTCAGGGCAATCCCGCGAACAGCCTCGTCGTGGTTGGCGGCCTGCCCCGGCTCGGTCACGACGTGGTGCTGGGCGTGGACAATCCGCCCGGCGACGTGGCGGCGGGGGCGATGCCGTGTCTGTGGAGCTCTCTCGCTCCCGATCCCGCGGTTCCCTGCGGATCTCCCCTCTTCCTGCCGGGGATGTCGAATCCGGGGGAGGTGCTGCTCAGCCCCGAGCCGGGCATCCTGCAGGATCCGCCCGCGATGGGGGGGCCGTGGGCCGGACCGGGCAATCCCTGGCTCTTTACGGTCACCGTCCCCAACGACGGGAGCCTCGTCGGAGTGTCCGTGTTCTACCAGGGGGCGCTCCTGGACTTCGCCGCGGGGCTCGGGTCGCGGGTGGTCCTCACCGAGGGCGTCGAGCTCCGCATCGGGCCCTGAGGACGGTTCCGTCCCCGGGGATCAGTCGGCAGCGCTCGCCCAGCGGCGGATCTCCTCTTCGTCCAGCCGCCCCCAGTACAACCGCAGGTCGTCCAGCTCGCCCGCGAAGGGGCTCTCGGGCGCGTAGGATCCCACCGCGGACTCCGCGTCCACGCCGACGGACAGGCCCTCGCCGGGGGCCCGGGTCAGGAGGCTCGCCGCCTTCGTGCCGCACGGTTCGCCGTCGACGTAGATCCGGATGTTGCCGCTCGCGTCGAGGACGCCCGCGAGGTGGTGGCTCGTTCCCATGGCGAGGGGGATCCCCGATCCGACCTCGTGGAGTCGACCGTTCTCGCGGACGGCGAAGGTCGGTATCGAGCTCTTCAGGTAGAGCGCGTACCCGAACGACCCTCCCCCGTGCGCCGCGAGGACGCCGTTGCCGTACGTCGGCGTGCAGCGAGCGCCGATGGTGAGGGGCTTGCCCGCGGGGCTGCCCGGTTGACCGACCTCGTCGTCGGCGTTCTTCCAGGCGAGCGCGAGCTCCCGCTCGACTCGCACGGCCTCCCGCGCGGCGATCTCCCCGCGGATCTCGCTCAGGGGGCGTTCGGGCCGCGTGTCGCCGTAGCGGGTCTGGAGCCGTTCGAGCTCCTCGGTCAGCTCGCGAACGACTCCGGCCATGGCGGGATCGGCGTGGACGCTGTAGAGCTCGTCGGGATCCTGTTGCAGGTCGAACAGCTCCCACTCGTCGAGCTCGTAGTAGCGCACGAGCTTGTAGCGATCGGTGCGCACCCCGTAGTGGCGGTTCACCATGTGTGCCCCGGGGTACTCGTAGTAGTGGTAGTAGAGGGAGCGGCGCCAGTCGTCGGGAGCCTCGCCGCCCAGGAGCGGGACCAGGCTGCGGCCTTGCATGTCGGAGGGGGGCGTGACGCCTGCGACGTCGAGGAAGGTCTCGGCGAAGTCGATGTTCTGGACGAGGTGGGTGTCGGTGGAACCGGGCGACGTCGTGCCGGGCCATCGCACGATGAGGGGCATGCGGAGCGATTCCTCGTACATCCAGCGCTTGTCGTACCAGCCGTGATCGCCCAGATAGAATCCCTGGTCGGAGTTGTAGATCACGATCGTGTTCTCGGCGAGCCCCGTCTCGTCGAGGTAGGCGAGCACGCGCCCCAGGCCGTCGTCCACGGAGGCGATGCAGCGCAGGTAGTCCTTGAGGTAGCGCTGGTACTTCCACCGCACGAGCTCGTCGCCGGAGAGGTTGGCGGCATGGAACGCCTCGTTCTTCGGCTCGTAGGCCGCGTTCCACGTCGCGAGCTGCTCGGCCGTCAGATTGCCCGGGGGCTTCAGCTTCAGATCGCCCTCGGTGAGGTGGCGGGCGACGGTCATCGTCTGCATTCCCGTCGCGGTGGTTCGCCCGCTCCAGTCGTCGAACAGCGTGGCCGGCTCCGGGATGGTCACGTCGTCGTAGGTGTGCAGGTGATCTGGCCCCGGCTGCCAGTTGCGGTGGGGAGCCTTGTGCTGGAGCATCAGCAGGAAGGGCCGCTCCTCGTCGCGCCCCTCCTGTAGCCAGTCGAGTGCGAGATCGGTGAGGATGTCCGTGGTGTAGCCGGTGATCTTCGTGGTCCCTTCCGCGCTCTTGATGGGAGGGTTGTAGTAGGGGCCCTGACCGATGAGCACCTGCCAGTGATCGAAGCCCGTCGGGTCGCTCTTCAGGTGCCACTTCCCCACGATCGCCGTCTGGTAGCCGGCCGTGCGGAGGAGCTTGGGGAAGGTGGTCTGGGCCCCGTCGAACGCGACTCCGTTGTCGATCACCCCGTTCACGTGGCTGTGCTTGCCCGTCAGGATCGTCGCGCGACTGGGAGCGCAGATCGAGTTGCCGACGAAGCAGTTGCGAAACAACATGCCTTCCGCCGCCAGCCGGTCGATGTTCGGCGTTCGGTTCAGGCGCGACCCGTAGGCTCCGATCGCGTGCGACGCGTGATCGTCCGTGAAGACGAAGAGGATGTTGGGCCGGTCGGAGCACGTCGCCCGCGAGGCATCGAACGGCGTCCCCGCCCCGCGGCAACCCGAGGCGACGGCGAGACAGGCGAGCGTGATTCCCGTGGCGAGAGGCGTCTTCATCGCAGGAGGCGGGGTCGAGGGTGGGGGCGGGCTCGAGGATCGGCCGCGGGTGGGCGCGAGTCGGGTCCGTCGGGCCCGTCGAGGGAGCGGGGGCCAGGATTGTGCCTGTCTGGGGGGGAGGAGGACAGGGCGCGGTCTCTCCTCTCCGGGCCCATCCCAAACCCCCACCCACCTCAGGGGACGCCCCCCGGATCGCCGCGCCGGCGGACCGGTTTCCCGCATTCCGGCGGTTCTCCCTTCTTCGCCGGAATGGTGGCGAAGCTCCCGCGCGCGAGGCCTCCCCGCGAGTCGGGAAGGCGGGTGAGTCGCGAACGTGGGATCGTCAGCGGCCCAGGATCACGTACAGGGCGTTCGTCAGCCGGGGCGCCTCCCTGGGGGGGTGGAGCAGGCCCTGCGTGAAGGCGGGAAGGCCCACGAGGGCGGCGTCGGCGGGAATCTCGATCGCGTGCTTGGAGATGCCGCCGAGCTCGTCGGAGACGCTCGTGGCGAGCCAGGCGGCTTGGGGATCGATCAGGAGCTCGCCCACAGGCCCGACGATTCCCGGACGAAGGGCTGCCGCGTGGCCGACGACGAAGGTCGGCCCCTCCGCTCCGACCGATCCTCCGTCGACGACGGACCACCAGGTCGTGCCCACGACCGGCAACGTGACGGTCGAGAAGACGTTCGGGTTGATTCCGAGGCCGTTCTCCTCGAAGACGCTGGCGAGCACGCCCGGCTCGACAAGGACGTAGTCCGGCTTCGTCTCCGTGTCCGAGCCCAGGATTCCGGTCACGCGCAAGGAGACCGTGTAGCGCCCCGGTCGACGGTACTCGTGGGTCGGGTTCCGCTGCTTCGAGATCATGCCGTCGCCGAACTCCCAGAACCAATCGCTCAGCCCGTGGCCCGTGGACTCGTCGGAGAATGCCACCACCAGTGGTTCGGAACCCGCCCGCGGCTCGCCGACGAACCTGGCCGCCGGCTCGATGGCCGGGAATCCCTGCGCGACGAAGCCGCTCTCGATGTCGTCGTGGTTCGGCGTGCCGTCGTAGATGTCGCCGTTGTCGTCGTCCAGCGTGAGCCACTGGGTCAGGATGATGCTGTCGATGGTCGTCTGGTCGTAGGCGTTCATCCAGCCCAGGAACAGAGCGTTCGCGATGTCCCCCCCGGGGCCGTCGCCGTGGGTCTGCTGGAGGTTGTGGCGCACCTTCCACATCGCCCCCATGAGGACCTCGCCGTTCTTGTGCAATCCGCCGTGGCAGCCGCTGTTGCCGTCGCCGCAATACTGACGCGTGTTCCAGCCCGATCGGATGTAGGTGCCGGGGCCGGAATAGTCCTCGCCGACGATGGGCGTGTTCCCTACGTACATGGCCCACACGTCAGCGGCTCCCTCACCCATGCCGTCCGGCCCGTTGCCTGTCGAATACCGAACGTTCTGCCAGTGCCCCTGCTCGTGCCAGATGATCGTCGAGTAGGCGAAGTTGACGCAGTGGAGCAGCGCCCGCCCGTAGTGGGTCGACATGCCGTCGAAGTACCCGTTGCACGGGTTGTACATGTTGATCCCGGCGCGATTGACGTGATCCATGTGCGCGTCGAGCGGATCGACCGCGCGCGTCCAGTCGCGCATCTGGTTGATGCGGGCGAAGGCGTTGGCCTGGGCCGTGGCGGACGCTTCGGGAGCGGGATTCATCAGGATCGAGTTGCCCGTGCCCGACAGCGACTCCGTCAGCCCGTACTCGGCTCCGGCCTCGTTCCGGACGTTGTTGAAGGTGCCGACGAATCGAAAGGTGACGTCGACCGGGCCGGAGATGCCGGGGAATACGAAATCGCCGTTCTCGTCCGTGTAGGTCGTTCCCACGCCGGCAGCCGAGACCTTCATGTAGCGCATCGGCTCGGAAGCGGCGGGGTTGTAGCTCACGTCCGGCAGGCCTCCCGGAGTCGCCAGGCTCTCGACGTGACCCCCGACGTCGAAATGCACGGCGTTCTCCCTTGCGAGGAGGCGCGGTCGACTCCGGGCGGCGACCGTGTAGACGAAACCCTCGGGCAGGAATCCCGCCATCTCGTGCATGATCCGGACGCGCCAGGCGAGGACCGGGGCGACGTGCCCCCCGTCACCCTCCCGAGCGATGAGGAGCTCCGGCTCGCCCACGAACGTCGCGGGCAAACCTGCCTCGCTCCGGAAACACTCCCGGGCGAATCGCGCCGCCGCCCCCGCCGAGAGCGCGGGCGAGGTGTCCGTTCCCGCCACCCCCGGGATTCCCGTGAAGTCGATGGCCCGGAGCTCGCCGCCCATGTCCAAGAGGACACAGGCCGTGCCGCGGTCGACCGGGACACCGTCCACCTCCTGACGGAAGGTCACGGACGTCTTGTCGGAGATTCCGACCGTGCCGAGCGGGATCATGTGCGCTCGACCTTGCGCGAGAGTGCTCAGCTCGAGCCCGAAGAGGGGAGCCGCCTCGGCCAGGAAACCGCGGGCGATCCGGACGTAGTCGACATCCGATGTCGGCCGGAACGGAGCCGGGCACCCGGAGCCGTGGAGCATCCTCGCCCGGCCCGTCTCGCCGCTCATGCGGACCCGCCACCGCGGGCCGTGGTCCGCTCTCCATGCCTCGAGCCGGCGATCGAGCTCGGACGGCGCGGTCCCGTCGGGCGCTTGCGCGTTCGCGCCGTTCGTCGGCACGATGAGCAGGCAGGACAGACCGGCCAGAAGCGTAGGGATCCTCATGGTTCGATCCCTCGAGAAGGGGAGAGCCGCGGGACGGGCGTGCCGCCGCCGCCAGTCTCCACTGTACCGCGCACGCCCCGAACGGAATACCCTCACCCGATGCGGAGAGGGAGCGCGCCACGGGATGCGTCCGCGCAGCCTCCGGAAACGCGAGGAGCCGCGACGGATGCTCCGCCGCGGCTCCCGCCGATCGTGAGGACCGAGGTTCGCCTCGCTCCTAGTGACCGAGAATCAGATAGAGGGCGTTCGTCAGCTGCGCCGAGCCACCCAGGTTGTTCAGGAGGCCCTGGGTGTAGGCGGCAATGCCGAGGAGGGCCGGATCGTCGGGGATCAGAACGGAGTGCGAGCTGATGCTCGAGCCACCGCCCGAGATGCTCGTCATCATCCAGGAGGACGAGACGTCGATCAGGAGCTCTCCGATTCCCGTCACGAAGGCGAACGGGCTGGAGTAGCCGACCAGGAAGGTCAGGCCGGAAGCACCCACCGAGCCGCCGTCGATCTGGGACTGCCACTGCGTTCCGAGCACGGGCAGGGTGACGGTCGAGAGGATGTCGGGGTTGATGCCCGTTCCGTTCTCGCTGACGACCGAGGCCAGCGTGTCCTGCTCGATCACGATGTAGTCGGTCTTCGTCTCGGTGTCCTGGCCGAGGGTTCCGGTCACGGTCAGGCTGACCGTGAAGGTGCCGGGAGTGTCGTAGGTGTAGTTCGGATTCTGGTTGGACGAGCTGCCGGTGTCACCGAAGTCCCAGGACCAGGCGCTGAGGCCGTCCCCCGAGGACTGGTCGGTGAACACGACCAGCTGCGGCGCATACCCCGTGGTGGGATTGCCGATGAACTGCGCATCCGGGTAGGGGTCGTTGACGACGACGCCCGGGAATCCCTGGGTCGTGAACCCATCGTCGATGTCCTGGTAGTTGGGCGTGCTGTCGTAGATGTTGCCGTTGTCGTCGTCCAGCGTGAGCCACTGGATCTCGATGATGCTGTCGATCGTGGTCTGGTTGTAGGAGTTCATCCATCCCAGGAACAGCGCGTTGGCGATGTCGCCGCCGGGGCCGTTTCCGTGGGTGCCCTGGATGTTGTCGCGAACCTTCCAGAGCGCTCCCATCAGGACCTCGCCGTCGGCGTGCACCTGGCCGTAGCAGCCGCCGTTGCCGTCGCCGCAGTACTGGCGCATGTTCCAGCCCGTGCGGATGTAGCCGCTGCCGAAGAAGTCCTCTCCGACGTAGGGGGTGTTGCCGATGTACATCGCGAAGACGTCGGAATTGCCCTCGCCCATGCCGTCCCAGCCGTTGCCGGTGTTGTAGCGGTCGTTCTGCCAGTGGCCCTGCTCGTGCCAGATGACGGTCGAGTAGGCGGTATTCACGCAGCCGCTGCCGGCGCGGTAGTAGTTGGTCGAGGAGCCGTCCCAGTATGCGTTGCAGTTGCTATTGATGTTGACGTTGGCCCGGTTCCGGTAGTCCATGTGTCCGTCACCCGGATCGACGGAGCGGGTCCAGTCGCGCATCTCGTTGATGCTCTCGAAGGCGTTGGCCTGCGCCGTGACGTACTGGGAGGGGGACGGGTTCAACATGATCGAGTTCCCCGTGCCCGACAGCGACAGCGTGCGCGTGTAGTCGCTTCCCGCCTGGTTGCGGACGTCGTTGTAGGTCCCGTAGTACTCGAACGTCACGTCGACGGGGCCGGTCGCCCCCGAGAAGTTGAAGTTGCCGTTGGCGTCCGTGTAGGTCGTGCCGATCCCATCGCCGGTGACGCGCATGTACTTCATCGTGTGCGCGGTCTCCGGGTTGGCCGCGTAGTCGGGCAGCGTTCCCGGGCTGGCCATCGACTCGACGTTGCCGCCCACGTCGTTGTGCACGAGATTGGCCTTGGAGATCACGCGCAGGTCACCGCGGGCGGGGATCGTGTACTCGAAGCCCTCGGGAACGAAGTCGTCCTGGCGGTGCCAGACGGCGACCTGCCAGGCGAGCACCGGCAACGTGCCCTCGCGGTCGATGACGAGCACCGGCTCGTCGGTCGAGGTCACGGGCAATCCCGTCTCCTCCCGGAACGTCTCCCGGGCGAAGTCCACGGCCGCGTCGGCGGACGTCGCGGGGCCCGTATCCAGGCTCGCGACGTTCTGGACACCGGTGAAGTCGATGGCCAGGAGCTCGCCGTCCAAGCCGAGCAGGACACAGGTCCAGCCGTTCACGACCGGAACCCCGTTCACCTCCTGGCGGAAGATGACGGACATCTTGTCGGAGGTCCCGACGGTGCCCAGGGGGATCATCCGGACGGAGTCCGCGGTCATCGTGCTCATCTCGAGTCCGAAGAGCGGGGCGGCCTCGCTCACGAACGCGCTCGCGGTCCGGAGGTAGTCGGCGTCCGACCTCGGCTTCTCGGCGGAGGGGCTGTTGTAGCCGTAGAGCATCCGCGCGTAGCCGGTCTCGTCGTTCTCCTCGACCAACCACTTCGAGCCGTGATCCGCTCGCCATGCTTCGGTGAGCTGGTTCAGGTCGGGATCGAGGGAGACTTCGGCGTCCTGGGCGGCCCGGTTACCCGTCACCGCGACGAGGCACAGGGTCAGACCCGTGAGGAGATAGGTGGCTTTCATGAGTCTCTGCTGACTTGGGGGTTTGGGGGAATCGACGGCAATCGTACACGTGAGCGGCGGGGAGCGGTCGTGGACCGTCGAGGGCTCTACCGAGGGGGGAGAGGGGGCCGCCGTGCTGCGCCGGTGCTGCCGTGACCCTTGGGACGGATCAGGGCCGGCTCGGTTCCCTGGTGCGCTCCGAGTTCCGGCGTTCCGGGGTGCCGAGGGCCCTTCTCTTACACGCCAGGTACTCGTCGTGCCCAGGAATGCGACGAGACACCGGGCTTTTCGGTGTCTCGAGGAGGAGGGCCCGGGGATCCGGGCTCGTCAGCGGCGGTCGCCGCGGTGGTCGTGCTTTCCGCCGAGCCGGCGGTCGGCCGGCTTCTGGAGGGGGATCCTCTGCGGGGGTTCGGTGGGAAGCTGGCCGCGGATCAACAGAGTGCAGAGAGCGGAGTCCTTGCGGCCGGCGGGATCCAGCCAGAAGACCGCGTAGAGATCCTCGCTCGTGTCGAGGAAGTACTGGAGCCGCAGCACGGACTCCTCGTCGGAGGGATCACCGAGTCCCACCGCGTTCCGGGCCCCGGCGATCACGCCGAGCTCGTCGTCGTCGATCGAACCGGCGCCGGGCTCGGACAGTCCCAGGACCTCGTATCCCAGCTCGCGCACGCGCCGCCCCACGATGTCGACGGTCTCCGCTCCCGCGGGGCGCGGCAAGTCCTCGAGAACGAGAACGCGGCCGGTGTTCTCACCAGCGCTGGCGAGCTCGTGGCTCCGACCCGATCCGTTCCCCCGCGACGCCTCGCGGAAATCGCGCCGGAGGACTTTCTCCCACTCGTCGGAGAGGTCCGAGAGGTCGGTGCCGGCGTACTCGTCCCGGATGCCCTTCGCCGCGTCCAGGTACTTGAGGTCCTCGGAGTCGAAGCGATCGTCCTCGAAGGCGGTGGGCTGTGCCACCGTTGCGGGGTCGTCCTCGTAGGCGAAGGTCAGGAAGTCGCCCTGCCCCAGCTCTCTGATCGCCCTCGCTCCCCCTCCCACGAGCATAAAGGCAAACAGCACGGTGGCCGCGACCGCGAGGCCACGGCGACGGCGGCGGCGACGAAGCTCCGGATCGATCGGCTGACGATGCACGGGCGCCCAGGCCTCCGCCAGCGGAGACGCGGCGGGTGCCGGCTCGGGAATCGGCGGGGGCGAGGTCGGCGGCACGGGGATCTCTCCCTCGCGGCCGAAGGAAGGCAGATCCGCGGGAAGGAGTGCGTCGGGATCGGAGCTGGCCGCCACCGCGGCGAGGTCGTTCAGCATCTCACGCGCCGACGCGTAGCGCGCGTTCATGTCCGCCATCGCGCGCCGCACGATCCACTGCAACGCTTCGGGGCAGCGCCGCGTGATCCGCGACAGGCTGCCGTGAGCGGGGAAGGAGTTCTCGATCATCGAGTACAGCACCGCGCCCGCGCTGTAGATGTCGAACCGGACACCGTCCACCTCGTGCACCTTCACTCCCTGCAGTGCCTGGCGGACCATCTCCGGGTCGCGGTAGTACTCGGTGCCGTGGGTGGTCAGCGTCATCGCCGACTGGAGCGGCGTCACGAGCCCCAGGTCCACGAGGTGCGCGTGGCCGTCCGCGACGATCACGTTGGCGGGCTTGACGTCCTTGTGCCACAGACCGCCGGTGTGGAAGCGCTCGAGCGTGTGCAGGAGGTCCCCGGTATAGCCGGTGACCAGCGCGAGCCCCTGGGCGTCGAGTCCCTGCGGGCCGGCGCGATCGTGCAGGCGCTGGACGACCGAGGAGAGCACGTCGCCGCGCACGTAGGGCATCACGTAGTAGAAGTGGTCGTCGCCCAGGCTGTGCTCCATGACCAGCCCGAGCTGGCGAGCGGAGGCCAGGGCCCGGCTCTCGCGCACGATCTGGGGCAGGGTGGATCCCGCGGCGATGTCGAAGGACTTGATGACGACCTCTTCGGGCATCGGAGCGCCCGCCTCGCGGCACTCGCGGAGCTTGTCCTCCGTCGGGCGCGCCACGAAGAGCTGGGCGCCGGAGCCGCCCGGCGGGAGCAGGCCGGTCACCTCGTAGCCGGGGAAGCGATCCACCTCGTCCTTTCGAGGCTTGCGGCTCGGGGCTCGCTCCAGCACGTCCGGAATGCGCCGCTCGAAGCCGTCGAGGAGCGGTCCGAGCCCGATGAAGTGCAGCGGGTGCCCCAGCGTGACGCGATAGAGGCTGAGCAGCGAGTTCATCAGCTCGTCCTCCACGGCCCGGCCGTAGTGGGCCGCACGCCGGAACCGCAGGAAGATGACGTTCAGGAGCGTCGGATACAGCAGCACGATGGCGGTCAGGAGCGCGCCGACGAAGTGCAGGCTGTCGAGGACGAGGTTCTTGACGAGGAGCAGGACACGGAGGATCACCAGCCCGATGAACCGGAAGACGTGGCCGATCAGCCAGAAGGCCCCGCAGAAGGTCTTGTAGGCGATCCAGCACCCGAACACGAGGAGCGCCAGTGAGGCCAGGCTCAGGGTCGTGATGGTCATGGCTGCCGCTCCTTCGATTGCCTCGTCGTGGGGTTTCCGCTCCTCATCGTCTCGGCGGCGACCCGGTGGCCGATGCTGCCCTCGCCTCTTCGGCCCCTCGCTGGGAGAGGCGGTGATAGATCTCGGCGACGGCCTCGTCGAAGGGCGCCTCAACCCTCTTGTTGGGATTCAGGTCGAGCCCGTTTCGCGAAAGTTCCTCCCATTCCTCGGGGGTGAAGCTGTACTTGGAGAAGACCTCGCGCAGGCGGGTGCGGATCCGGTCCCGGACCGCGGCGAGGCGCCGGCTGATCGTCGGCTCGCTGGTGCCCAGACTGCGGGCCACGTCCCGCCCGCTGCGGTTCTGCAGGACCCGCATCCGGTAGACGGCGAAGTCGTCGAAGCCGCAATCGCGCTCCACGGCCCGCAAGGCCGCGGCCACCTTGGCGTCGAAGACGGCCCTCTCGTAGGCCTGGTCGGGCGCGGGGCCGAGGTCGGGGCTCCCGGCAGCCCCCTCCAGGGACACCGGACGCTCTCCGGCCCCGCGCTTGAGAGCCATCCGCCGGTCGATCTCG
>CAYRXS010000096.1:0-22611 GCA_964428225.1 uncultured Planctomycetaceae bacterium | reverse complement strand
CGGACCGCACGTCGGAAGGTGTGCGGTCCGCGCATATCCCCCCGATCAGGAGGACACTGCGATGACTCTCGTCAGCGTCCTGGCGCGCGTGGATACCTCGCGCCGGGAAGAAGTGTGGCAGGAGCTGGAGCGTCAGCCCGGCTTGACGCCCTTCCGTATCGAGGACGATCTGCGCATGGGCATCCTGATCGAGGCCGCGTCCATCGACGAGGCCCATACGCTCCTCCAGGACCGGGTCGACCGCGTCGACGGCGTGCTCGGAACCTGGCCCGTCTACATGGCCCCCGACTCCCCCCAGGAGTCAGCCGCTCACCCCCCAACGCACGAAGACCGCCAAGGAGAATGACCATGGGACAATCGCGTCGTGATTTCCTGAAGACGGCCGCCATGGCCGCCGTCGCCACGGCTGCCGGCTGCGGCAAGCAGGAATCTGCCGGGCTACCCCGACCCGACCTGGCGGCCAGCGGGCAGAAGTGGGTGAAGACCGTGTGCCGCTTCTGCGGGACGGGCTGCGGGGTGCAGGTCGCGGAGGTCGACGGACGAGTCGTCGCCCTGCGCGGGGATCCGGAGCACCCCACCACCAAGGGCCTGGTCTGCGCCAAGGCCCTGTTCCTGCCCAAGATCCTCCATTCACCGGACCGGCTCACGAAGCCGCAGATCCGCAAAAACGGTGAGATGGTCGACGCCACGTGGGAGGAAGCCATGTCCCTGGTGGCGGAGAAGTTCGCATCAGCCATCTCGGAGAAGGGCGCCGACAGCGTGGCCTACTACGGCTCGGGCCAGTGCCTCAGCGAGGAGAGCTACCTCGCCAACCGCCTCTTCAAGGGCGGGATCGGCACGAACAACGTCGAGGGCAACCCCCGTCTCTGCATGGCGAGCGCGGTCGGCGGCTACGTCTCGACCTTCGGTAAGGACGAGCCGATGGGTTGCTACGACGACATCGACCACGCGAAGGTGTTCTTCCTGGTCGGCTCCAACACCGCCGAGTGCCACCCGATCATCTTCGACCGGATCCTGATGGCGAAGCAGAAGGACGAGTCGATCAAGGTGATCCAGCTCGATCCGCGGAGCAGCCCGGTCCGCACCATCGCCGACCTGCACCTCGCCCCGGTGGCCGGCTACGACCTCGCCATCTTCCACGGCATGGCCCACGTCATCCTGAAGGAGAACCTCGGCGATCCCGAGTTCCTCGCGAACAAGATCGCGTACATGAGCGGCTCCGGCGAGGCGGGCACGATCGAGGACTACATCGCGTTCCTCGAGGACTTCACGCCCGAGAAGGCCGCCGAGCAGTCGGGAGTCCCCGCTGCGGACATCGTGAAGGCCGCCCGCTGGTTCGCCGTGGGCCCGACGATGTCGTTGTGGACCATGGGCCTGAACCAGCGCACGCGCGGAGTCTGGGCCAACAATCTGGTCCACAACCTCCACCTGATCACGGGTTGGATCGGCAAGCCCGGCGCGACGCCCTTCAGCCTGACCGGTCAGCCGAACGCCTGCGGCGGCGTGCGCGACACCGGCTCGCTCAGCCACATCCTGCCCTACGGTCGCGTGGTCAAGAAGCCCGAGCACCGCGAGCAGATGGAGCAGCTCTGGGGCTGCGCTCCCGGGACGATCAAGCCCACCCCCGGCCTCAACACCATCGAGATGTTCAAGGCCCTGGCGCGGGACGAGGTCCAGGCCATGCTCATCTCCACGACCAACCCCGGCCACTCCCTCCCGAACGTGACGCCCTATCGCGACGCCATGGGCAAGGAGCGGCCGAACAAGCCGTTCATCTGCGTCCTGGACATCTTCCCGACGCGCACGACCGAGCTGGCGGACGTGATCCTGCCCGCCGCGATGTGGTGCGAGAAGGAGGGTGTCTTCGGGATGTCGGAGCGGCGTTACCAGCTCCTTCCCAAGGTCGTGGACGCCCCGGGACAGGCGCGGCCCGACCTCGAGGTCTTCATCGAGCTCGCCAAGCGTCTCGAGGAGGCCGGCATGGTGCCGAAGGGCTACATCGCCGGCAATCTCGAGACGTCCGAGGACGTGTGGAACGAGATGCGGGAGGCGGGGCGCGACACGCCCTACGACTTCCACGGCATGACCCGCGAGCGTCTGCGCAAGGAGCGCGGACTTCGCTGGCCCTGTCCGACGCCCACCCACGGCGGAACGGCGCGCCGCTTCGTCAAGGGGGAGGATCCCCTGCTCGACGCGGGCCCCTTCGCCGACGACTCCGTGCCCGCCGGGGACATCAGCTTCTACGCGCGTCCCGACAAGCGCGCCGTCGTCTGGATGCGGCCGGCCCTCGGACCGGCGGAGCCCGTCGACGACGAGTACCCCTGGATCCTCTCCACGGGTCGCGTGCTCGAGCACTGGCACACCGCCACGATGACGATGCGGGCCGACCAGCTGCGCCAGGCCCAGCCGAAGGCCTTCGTCGAGGTCAACCCGCGGGACGCGGCCAAGCTCGGCGTGGCCAGTGGGGATCTGCTGAAGATCATCTCTCGCCGCGGAGAGGCGCAGGCCCCGGTGCGGGTCGTCGACACCCCGCGAGACGGGATGGTCTTCGTTCCCTGGCACTGGGAGGACGAGGAGAGCTTCATCAACCGAGTCACCATCGACGCCTACGATCCAGGCTCGAAGCAACCGGAGTTCAAGATCTGCGCCGTCAAGCTGGCCAAGGTCTGATCGGAGGAGGAATCGTGATGTCCAAGAGAACGAAGATCGCGTTCGTCCCCGTCCTCGCCCTCGGCATGGTCCTCCTGGTCCACGCCTGTGGCAACCAGTCCGGGCAGGTCGCGGAGGAGGGCTTCGCCCTGGGAGCCTTCCCTCCGGTGCTGTCCGACACGGACTACCACGAGGACTCCTGGACGCGGGACGATTGCCTCACGTGCCACGAGAAGGGCAAGGACGACGCCCCGATCACCAAGCACGAGAGCGGAATCGTCGACCACGCCAAGGACGCCAAGTGCCGGACCTGCCACGTCTTCGTGGTGGGCCAGCCTCCCGTGAAGTAGTCGGTGCTCGACATGGCCACCGCGAGGATCACGCGGCGCGGCTTCTTCCTGGGTGTCGGACTCACCGTCGGCGGGTTGGCGGGCGGGGTCGCTCTCGACCGGAGCCGGCGTCTCGGCCCTTCCCTCCTCCGTCCGCCCGGGGCGAGCGGTGAGAGGGCGTTCCTGGCGGCCTGCGTGCGCTGCGGCCAGTGCATCGAGGCGTGTCCCCCCGGCATCCTGCGGATGGCGGACGCCGGCTCGGGGCTGTCGATCGGCACGCCGTACTTCTCCGACGTCGAGGGGCCCTGCAACCTCTGCCAGGGCCTCGAGGAGCTCCGCTGCATCGCGGAGTGCCCCACCACCGCGCTCGAGGAGCTCCCCTCGCGCCGCGACGTGGCCATCGGCATCGCCCGGATCGACACGGAGACCTGTCTGCCCTGGGTCGGCGTCGTGTGCCGGGCCTGCTGGCACGCGTGTCCCTTTCCCGACGATGCGATCTACGTCGACGAGGTGGGCCACGTGGTCGTTCGCGAGGAGGGGTGCGTCGGCTGTGGGCTCTGCGTGACGGCCTGTCTCACCGAGGTGCCCGCGATCCGCGTGATCCCCACGGCGGCCGTGGATCGCGCGGAGGAGGCCTGACGCGATGCGCCGCTGGACCTGGGCCCACCGCCTCTGCGCCGCGCTCTTCCTCCTGGCTCTGGTCCTGGGGCGCGGGGAGTGGTTCCCGTGGGTGAAGGGCGCTCTCGGCTCGACCCGTCTCTTCGACGTCGTACCGTTCGCGGATCCCCTGGCCGCGCTCGAGGTCGTGCTGGCCTCGCGACACGCGAGCGGCACGCTCGTGGCCGGGGCGGGGCTCGTCCTGCTCGTGAGCGCGCTGCTCGGTCGCGTGTTCTGCGCCTGGCTGTGTCCCCTCGGCCTGGTGCTGGAGCTCAACGCATCGGTGCGTGCAGCGCTCGCCCGGTTCCTGCGGCGACGGGGTTCGGTCCTCCCGACGTTCACCGTGCCGGGCGGGGTCAAGTACTGGCTCCTCGCCCTCTTCCTCCTGCTCTCCCTGGTGTCGTCCCTGCCCGTCTTCACGACCGTCTCCCCCATCAACGTCATCGTGTGGGCCTGCGTGTTCGGCCTGGGACCGGAGGCGCTCGCCGTCGTCCTGCTCGCGGCGGTCGAGCTCTTCTCGCCGCGGCTCTTCTGCCGGTCCCTGTGTCCTCTGGGAGCCCTCTACTCGCTCGTGGGACGCTGGGGATTCCTGCGGGTGTGGATCCACCCGGAGACGGCGGGGCAGCTCCACTGTCGCCAGTGCTCGATGACGTGTCCGATAGCGATCCCGGTCATGGAGAGCCACGTCCTCGCCGAGAACGGGAGCGTGGGGGATCCGGAGTGCACGCGCTGCGGGATCTGCGTCGACCACTGTCGGGGCGAGGTGCTCACGCTCGGCTTCCGCCGAGGCTCCCATCGCGATGACGGGCCCTCCGAAAAGGATCTGTCAAGAGACGTGATCGGCGAACCGCCCCCCGCCTAGCGATCACGGCGGCTCTCGTGGCGCCGCCGTTCGTTCCGCGTCCCCTCCGGCAGGGAGGTGTCCGATGCTGCTGCACGGTGCTCTCGTCGTCGTCCTCGCGACGCTCGCCCCCTTCACGACCTCCGGCCAGGGGCCCCAGGTGGGCCGGGTGGCACCCGAGCCAGGCCTCCGCGGCTTCCTCCAGGCGAAGGGGGCGCCGGCCTGCACGCTGGCCGAGCTGCGGGGCCGGGTCGTCGTCCTGCACACCTTCGCCTGGAACTGCTCGCCGTGTCTGCGGGTGGGGATCCCCCTCGCCGCGGACCTGCACCGCGCGAACCAGGCGCACGGACTGACCGTCCTCTCCGTGACCACTCCCGCCTTCCCCGAGGAGACCAAGGAGGTTCTCGCGAAGTACGGTGTCGAGCACCCGGTGGCCGCCGAGCACCCCTTCGAGAACGACAACCCGTACGTCGACGCGATGGCCAACCCCATCACCTACGCGTTCGTCGTCGGGCGCAACGGGGAGCTCGTGTGGCGCGGCGATCCGAGCAGCAAGCTCGACGAGTGTCTCGAAGCGGTGCGCCACGCACTACACCAGACGCCGGGCCGCGAGCTGGAGCGCCCGCTGGCTCCCGAGCTCGCCGACGCGGTGGTCGAGTACTTCACGGGCCGCGCGGCCAAGGCCCGCATCCTCGCGGAGAAGGTGCGCAAGCGGCACGCCCGCAAGACCAAGGAGGAGTCTCGACGGATCACCGCGGACGCCGAGCACCTGATCGAGAGGATCGACTCCCGGAGCGAGATGCTGCTCTCCGAGCTGGAGGAGGCGCTCGAGGCCGAGGACCCCGTGCGCTTCGTCCGCGCCCGCGACGAGATCGCCGCCTTCCACGCCAAGTCCGACGTCGCGAAGCGCGCCACGCCCCTGCTCGAGCGCGCGGAGGAGACGGAGGCCTTCGCGGCGGCCGTCGCGGTCGAGGACGCGTGGGGGGAGATCGCTCGCGCTCGCCCTCCGCTGTTTCCCCTGCGCCGCGAAAAGGCGGAGAAACGCTTCGAGAAGGCGCTGAAGAAGTACCTCGACAAGAACCCGGACTCTCCACACCGCAAGACCGCCGAGGCGTGGCTGACCGCCTTCGCGGCCGGGAAGTGACCCGATCAGCGCGGTCGTCGCACCTCCACTTCGAAGTCGCGGCGCAGGAAGACGCAGGTTCCGCCCACGTCCTCGCAGGCGTGGAAGAGGAGATAGCCGGTGAGCTTCGCCTCGTCGACGCCCTCGGGCAGGCCGAGCTCGACGGTGAACCGACGCACCTCGGTCGACGTCTCCTGGCCAGGATTCCCGTGTTCCAGGAGCCGGTGGTCGAGCGTCCAGCCCTCGGGCAGGTCCGGCGCGTCGATCCACAGCCTCATCGGGTCGACCCCGTTGAACCAGTGCGCCTTGCGCTCCGCATCCGGTCGGAAGGCGAGGTGCACGCTCGCCACCCGCGCGTCCTTCCGCGTCGCGAACGCCACCGCGCTCTCGAAGCCGATCCATCCCTCGTCGCGCCGGATCCGCCCCTCGGGATCGGGACCGGCGGACTCGACCTCGCGATTCTCCACCGTCCGCCTCGGCTCCGCCTTCTCCGCGGGGGTCAGGTCCCAGTCGAAGCCCGAAGGAATCCCCCACCCGCTCTCGCCGACGTTCTCGAGGGCCTCGTTCACCCAGTCGTAGAAGGGATACGGCTTGTCGAGCCGCGGCCCGTACTGCTGGATGCGGCGGCGCCAGATGTACTGGTTCGGATCGTGAGCGAGAGCCCGCGTCCACCCGTCCACCGCGCCCTGGAAGTCGTCGGGGCGGCGCGCGGGCGAGTCGTAGCGGAGCCGACGGGCGACCCCGGCGTGGAACTGGAGCCGGGCGTCGTCCGGATGCTCGCCCGCGTGGCGAGCGAGCGTCGCCACCGCGGCGTCCATGACCCCCTCCCGCCGCCAGAGCAGGTCGGAGAGGGCGCGCAGGTGCTCGCGCTCGAGCTCGCCGAGCGACTCGTCGTCGAGCCGCGCCAGGTGCTCGGCCGCTCCGGGAGCTTCGGGCGGAGGCGTCTTCGGCGCGGGAAAGTCCGCGAAGAGACAATCGTCCTCGAAGCGATCCACCCGCGGCCGCACCTTGCGCACGATCCCGTGCTCGTCCACGAAGACGATGTTGGGCACCGCCGCCGATTCCGTGACGTTGAACGGATCCCACAGGATCGGCCAGTCGAGCTCGAGCCAGTTGCGGTAGAGCATCGCCCGCTCGCGGTGCTGCTCCTGGACGATGCCGATCACCTGCAGCTCGCCCGCCTCGCGCGCGTCCCTCGTCGCCTCGTGCCAGACCGGCACGTGCTTGCGGCAGCCCGCTCACCAGGAGGCGAACTCGACGAGCAACGTGCGCTTGCCACGCAATCCGCGCAGGTCGATCGTCTCCGCTCCGTCGATCGTGGGCAGCCGCAGGGCGGGCAGGGGCTCGCCCTCCTTCCAGGGGGAGGACTGGGCCGAAGCGGTGGTCGCCGCGATCACCGTCAGGGCGGTCGTGGTCAGGGAGTGGTTCCAGCTCATGACAGGGCTCGTCAGAAGGACGTGGGGCGGATGTCGAAGCCCGCGTGATCCTCGACCTCGCCCTCGCGCACCTCGGCGCGAGACACGTGGGAGTGGGAGGGGCCGGTCTCCAGCCACCGGCACATCGCCTCGACCGCGGCTTCCTCGCCCTCCACCCGGACCTCGACCCGGCCGTCAGCGAGGTTGCGGACCCAGCCGACGACGCCGAGCTCCTCGGCCCGCTCGCGTGCGTACCACCGGAAGGCGACTCCCTGTACGCGGCCGGTGACGAAGACGTGACGGGAGATGCGAGGCATGAGGGATACGGTACCGTATGCCCCATGCACCTTTTCACCGCAATCTCGCTGGCCGGCGCGAGCCTCCTGTCCGGTCCCGTCGCCGGACCGTGGCGCGCGTGGCTCGATGCCCCGGGAGGCGAGCTGCCCTTCGGGCTCGTGCTCGAGCGCGACTCCGCAGCCGAGCTCCGCGCCACCATCGTCAACGGACCCGAGCGCATCGCCGTCCCCGCCGTCGTGGTGGAGGGCGACACGGTTCGCTTCGAGATCGATCACTACGACTCGCGGATCCTCGCGACCGTCTCCGCGGAGGGAACGAGGCTCGACGGCGAATGGGAGAAGCGACGAGGCCCCGATCGCCACGGACGCCTGCCGTTCCACGCCGTCGCGGGCGAGCTGCCCCGCTTCCCCCCGCTCGCGGACGCGCCGGACGCGGAGCGCGTCGCCGGACGCTGGACGGTGGACTTCGCAAGCGACGACGAAACCGCGGTGGCGATCTTCGAGCAGGCGGAGGGCGCGGCGGAGGTCACCGGGACCTTCCTCACCGCCACCGGCGACTACCGCTGGCTCGCGGGCCGCTTCGAGCAGGGGCGACTGCGCCTCTCCGTCTTCGATGGCGCCCACGCCTTCCTCTTCGACGCACGGATGCGGGACGACGGCACGCTCGCCGGCGACTTCTGGTCCGGCGACTCGTGGCACGAGACGTGGACCGCGCGGCGCGACGAGGGGGCGGAGCTCGCCGATCCCTTCCACCAGACGCGCTGGATCGAGGGCGCGTCCCTCGCCGACCTCGTGCTGCCCGACCTCAACGGCCGGCCGCGCTCCCTCGTCGACCGGCAGTACGGAGGCCGCGCGAGGGTGCTGCAGCTCTTCGGCTCGTGGTGTCCGAACTGCCACGACGAGACGCGGTATCTCACCGAGCTCTTCGCCCGCTACGCCGGCGAGGGCTTGTCGATCGTCGGGCTCGCCTTCGAGCTGACCGGGGATTTCGAGCGCGACGTCGCGCAGCTTCGCACCTTCGCCGACCGCCACGACGTGCGCTACCCGATCCTGCTCGCGGGAACCGCAAACAAGGACGACGCCTCTCTCGCCTTCCCCCTCGTGGACCGGGTGCGCTCCTATCCCACGACGATCTTCCTCCACGGCGACGGGCGCGTGCACTCGGTGCACTCCGGCTTCGCCGGCCCCGCGACCGGTGAGGCCCACGAGGCCCTGCGCACGCGGTTCGAGGCGACGATCGAGGAGCTGCTCGCGGAGCGCCCCTCCGTCGATCCCGCCACGTGGCGGGCCCTCACCGCTCACGAGTGGTACTCGCGCGTCGAGTTCGCGGGCGCGAAGTACGCCTTCGGCGCCGATCCGCGGGGCGGGCTGCGGGCGACCTACACGCTGTTCGGCAGCGGCCGACCCGTGATCTCCGAGGAGCACCTGCGTGTCCATCCCGTCGGGGACGCGGTGTGGATCGAGGACCGGCTCTTCCGGCTCGATCGCGAGGCCGACGTGCTCGTCGATCCCCTGCGCTTCGGCGCCCGACTCGTCTCCCTCGATCCCGACACCCCGCCGTTCCTCTTGCAGCGCGGCTTCCTGCGTCCCGAGGGCCTCCTGGCCGCGCTGGCCGATCCCGATCCGCGGGTGCGCCGCGAGGCGGTCTGGGCTCTCACCATCGAGCGCGCGCCCCACGCGAAGAGCACGCTCCCCGAGGCCCTCCCCCTCCTGCGCGACCCCGACCTCGGCGTGCGGATCGCCACCGTGTGGGCCTTCGCCGAGCTCCAGGATCACGCCGCGGTGCCCGACCTGCTCGAGCTGCGCGACCACCCGAACGCCGCCCTGCGCCGCGAGACGGCGACCGCCCTCGCGCGGATGTCGACCGCGGATCCGGGCCTGCTCGAGGCCCTCGAGCCGATGCGCTCCGACCCCGACCCGATCGTACGCGCGCGGGCGGAGGAGCCCTTCGCGGAGCCCGAGGAGCCGGAGTCCGACGAGGGCGGCGGGCTCCCGTGACATCGCGTTGACAGACGGCCGCCCCGACCGCGTAGGCTGGGGGACGGCTCGCCATGGCACCCGACGTATCACGCGCGGGCCGGCGGCGCGAGATCCTCGTGCTCGCCGGCGGCCTCGCCTCCACGATCGCCCTGCTCGGGGCGGCCTTCACGTCGTACGGGGATCCGGAGCGCGCGGGGGAATCGGAGCTCGCGCGGCTCATGGGGGTCTTCGAGGACGCGGTCGTCGCGGAGTGGGACCGGATGCGTCGCGATCCGTGGCCCTTCGAGGACGCGACCGGGTCCTTCGCCTGGGAGATCGCGCGCGACGAGCTCGAGCCGGAGACTCCGGCGCCGGTCGACTGGCTCGCGGACCGCTCGACCCCCCACCCCGCCTTCGACGCCCTCCTCGGGGAGGCGCGGCGGATCGAGCGCGAGGAGGGCGATCCGGCGGAGGCCCTCGAGGTCGTGCTCGAGACCCTGACGAAGTCCTGCGACGCCCCGCGCCGGGCCGAAGCGCGGCTGCGCGCGATCCAGCTCGCGGGGCGCACGGAGCGGGCGGACGTCGCCCGAGCCCAGTGGGAGCTCGCCTGGGGTGAGCTCGAGGGCTGGGAGGCCCGTGACGACACGTCCTACCTCCTGCTCGCCACCCTCGCCGCCACGCCGCACCTGACCGCGGAGCGACGTCGGGAGGCGCGCGATCGGCTGGTCGAGCTCTGGTCGGGGGGCCGGCTCGCGCTGCCGGATCCGCTCTCGGAAGGCGACGAGTCGAACGTCGGGGGCGCCCACGCGGGAACCCTGCGGCACCCCCTGCTGCTCGTGCGCGACAGCGTGCGCGAGCTCGTGCAGGCGCTGGCGGAGGAGCCCGATCCCCGACTGGAGGAAGCGGAGCTCGTGCATCGGGGCCGCCTCGTCGCGCACGAGCTCGGAGAGCTCGGGAGACCGATGGTGCCGGGATCGTGGGGTGTCAGGCGCCTCGACGAAGGCCTCCTCGCGTTCCGCGGCATCCCCGCCCACCCCTCGCGCATGGAGGGGGTGGTCCTCGAGCCCGGGGGCTTCGAGCAACGGGTGCTACGCGCCATCTCGGAGGCCGACCTCCTCGCTCCGGGATACCTCGTGCGCATCGGCGACCTCGTCACCGGGGTGGGAGCCAAGGCCCTCGACTCCATCGACTCGGACCCGCACCTCGATCCCGAGCCCTACGTCCGAGAGCCGGCCCGTTTGCCGGACAGCGACCTCGAGCTGACCGTCTCGCACTTCGATCCGGATTCCGTGATCTCCTCCGAGGCGCGGCGCGCCCGGCTGCTCCGGGCGGGTCTGATCGTCCTCGCTCTGTTCACCGGCGCCGCGGCCTTCACCACCGTGCGCGTCCTGCGGCGCGAGCGCGCCCTGGCCGCGCTGCGAACGTCGTTCGTGGCCAACGTGTCCCACGAGCTGCGAACGCCCCTGTCGTCGATCCTGCTCATGGCCGAGAACCTGGAGCGCCGGCTCGTGAAGAGCGACGAGACGCGCGAGAAGTACCACGGCCTGATCCGGCGCGAGGCGCAGCGGCTGCGAAGACTCGTGGACGACGTGCTCGACTTCTCCCGGCTCGACCGGGGCGAGCGGTTGCGCGTGGAGTGGACCGACGTCGACGTCGCGGCCTTCGCCCGCGAGCTCGAGGAGCAGGCGCGCGAGCTGGCTCCCGAAGCGGTGCTCCGCGTGGACGACGCCCCCCCCACCGCCCGCCTCGACGAGGATGCGGTTCGCCGGGCGGCGCTCAACCTCGTGGACAACGCGGTCAAGCACGGGGGCGGGGGTGCGGTCGAGGTGACCCTCGCCGGCGGCCCCGACGGCGCCCTGCGCATTCGCGTGCGCGATCGAGGCGTGGGCATCGAGCCCGCGCGGCGGACCGCGGTCTTCGAGCCCTTCACGCGGCTCGCGGCGACGGGCAACGGGACGCCGGGAGCCGGGCTCGGCCTCGCCATCGTGCGCGAGATCGCGGAGGCCCACGGGGGATCGGCGGCGTGCCTCGCCCCCGACGACGGCGAGGGCGCGGCCTTCGAGATCTTCCTGCCATCGGTGGGCGGGAATGCGAGGATGGAGGAGGCATGAACGACGGCACGCGCATCCTGGTGATCGAGGACGAGGAGCCGCTGCGCATGGCGCTGGTCGACGCGTTGAGCGCGGAGGGCTTCTCGGTGCTCGAGGCGGGCGACGGCGAGCGCGGGCTCGAGCTGGCGCTCGCGGAGGGCCCCGACGTGATCCTGCTCGACCTGATGCTGCCCGGCCGCGACGGATTCTCGGTCCTGCGCGCGATCCGCGAGGACCGCCTCTCGTCGGCCGTCTTGATTCTCTCCGCCCGCGGGGAGGAGTGGGACCGCGTACAGGGCTTCGAGTACGGGGCGGACGACTACCTGGTGAAACCCTTCTCGACGCGCGAGCTCATGCTGCGCATCCGGGCCATCCTGAGCCGCGCCTCGGGCGACACGCCGGGGATGCGGGACGAGGGCGGCAAGGCGCGGATCGGCGGGGCGCTGGTCGACTTCGCGTCCTACACCGTGACCCGCGACGGCGAGCGCACGGGGCTCTCGCGACGCGAGCTCGACCTCCTGCGTTACTTCCTCGCCCACGAGGGCCAGGTCCTCGACCGCGCGCGGCTGCTCGACGACGTGTGGGGTCGCGACGCCGATCCCACCCACCGCACGATCGACACGCACGTCCTGAAGCTGCGCAAGAAGCTCGAGGAGCGCCCCGACGCGCCCCGGCACCTGCTCACCGTGCACGGCGTCGGGTATCGCTTCTCGCGCCGCGGCGAGGAGGCTTGACGAGCCGTTGACAACCCCGCCACGGCGGGATGACAGGCTCGGGGGCGCTCGGTCGTAGAACTCTTCCGGAAGAGGACGGGGCTCCGCGCGGGTCCCGCGAGACCACGGCAGACGACGATCACGGAGGATGAAGAGATGTCGATCCTGATGCAGGCGATCGGAGGGATTCTCCTGGCGGCGGCGCTGACGTCCCCGCAGGAGGAGCAGGCGACGCGCGAGGAGCCCGTACCGCTGGCCATGGTCGGCGGGGATGCGGACGCCGATGATCTGCGTAGGCAGCTCGCGGAGATCGGGGCCCAGGTCCGCGTGGATGGGAATCTCGAGAGTGCTCTTCTCGCGTACCACCTGGTCTGGATGCAGGCCAGCTCGCAGGAGTCCTTCGAGGGGCAGACGATGGTGCTCATCGAGGTGGCGCTCGTCCGCTCGAAGCTCCTCGCGGACCTCGGACGCCACGAGGAGGCGATCCGGGCCCTGGACCAGCTCCTCCCGGTTCGTGGAGATCCTCTCTGGAACGACAACGTGCTGATGCAGATTGCTCCCCAGCCACTGCGCCAGGCCGTGGCCGAGGTCCACGACAACTGGCGCCTGATCGAGGCCCGCGCGGAGCTCGCGAAGGCGCAGCAGCCGGGCGCCCGGGAGGCGGATGAGGAGAGGTCCCTCCGGGAGACGATCGTGACCGCCGCCGGCCAAGACGACTGGAACCTGATCCTGGGCATCGGATCGCGAGCGCAGCCCTACCTCGCGGAGATGATCCTCGAGCGGCCGGACTACTTCCCCACGGTCGAGAACGATCCCCTCGTCTGGTTGATCCGGCTGGAGCAGCCCGGCGCGGCCAAGCTGCTCCTCGAGAACCTCCACGCGGGCGGAAAGCTCTGGGAGAGCCGGATCCTCCGGGCCATGACCGACATGAGCGTCCTGGACGACAGGGCGACGTGGACGGGGGGCAGGGAAGGGCCGATCTGCCTCCAGCCGGAGTGGCTTCGCATCCTGGAGACCCTGCTCCGCTCCCCGGGTACGGCCGGGGACTGCATGGACCTGGTGCACCCGGTCCTCGCGAGGGACGCCCTGACGCCGGCGATGCAGGAGGCGCTCGCCTCGTGGCTCGTCGGCGAGGATTCGTCCCTCGCGTACCGGGTCGCCCAGCTCCTCGACAACGCCTCGGGGGCGGAGTCCGCCAAGCCCATCCTCGAGCACGCCGCGCGCCATGGAAACCCCGAGATGCGCCGGATCGCGGCGGGCCTGCTGCAGTACTACACGGAAAGCGAGGCCCTCCTGGAGCTGGCAGACGATCCGGATCCGGACATCCGCGCCCGGGTCGCGGGCACCCTCCGCCCCACCCGTTCCGCATACGTGAGGGGCAGGACCGTCAAGCTGAGTCGAACGATGGGAGAGCGGGAGTGGGACCTGCTGGCGCGGTTGCTCGCCGACGAGGCCCCGGAAGTACGGAGCAGCGCGGCGTACTGCCTGCAGAAGCTCGATACTCCGCTCGCCGACGAGGTATACCGACGCCTCGCCCGGGACGAGAGCGCCGAGGTGCGTGCGGTTCTTGCCTGGCAGGCCGACAAGCTCGATCCCAGGCTCGGCGGGGAGATCCTCGCCACCCTCGCCGCCGAGCGACAGCACAGCGTACTGGAGGGCGTCGACGGCGCGCTCGAGGAGGCGGTGAAGATCCCCGATCCGAGCCCCTACCTCTCCGCCCTGCTGACTCGGATGGCGCCTAGCGAGTTCCCCATGCCCTGGGACGATCAGGTGAGGCTCCTGAGCACACTGGTCAAGACGGACGCGGGCGTGGCCGTGGCCGCGCGACTCGTCCTCGAGCTGGAGAACGACGAGTTCCTTCGTCAGTTCTACAGCAAGGTCTCCCAGGAGCCGGACTATGACTATGCGCAGGTGCTGCGGCTCCCCGATGAGCTGCTGGCGGACCTGCTCCATCGCACGTTCGTCGTCAGCCCCCAGGGCAGCTTCCGCTACCCCAGGTCGAGGATCGAGAGCGCAGATCGCCCGCCCCAGGCGGCGATGCGGCTGCTGCTGACAGATCCGGAGGCGTCCGTGGAGTTGCGCCTGTGGGCCGCGAAGATCGTGGCGCCCGAGGGAGGCTCCGAATTCCGGGAGGGATTGATACGCCTCCTCACCAATCCCTGGTGGAAGGAGAACCCGCCGACGGAGGATGACATCGAGACGCTGGCGTGGGTCGGTCGCTCGATACCTCTCGACGAGCGCAACGCGTTCCTGCTCGAAGTGTTGGCGCGCCGCGACATCCTGGACGCTCTGTGCACGCCTCTCGCCAAGTGTCACGATGCCGAACAGCCGCTCGGTCGCGAGGTCACTCTCGCGATTCTCGAGCGCTTGTTCCAGGAGGGAGGGGGCTGGAACGAGGCGGTCAACGAAGCCCTGGAATCCTCGAGGCTCTTCCCAGACGACATAGAGCCCGCGCTGCTGGCCGCAGCCGTGCGCAACCGATCCTACGCCGAGAAGGCGGTCGAGACGATGGCCGCCCGCCCGGATCCGAGGTTCATGGAGATCCTCGGAGACTGCCTCGACGCGCATTGGCTGCTCAGCGAGTCTGCGAAGCGCGCGACGCAGTGCAAGGCCGCGCAGGCCCTGACGGGCTACTTCAACGACGAGGCGGCCGCGTACCTCGTCCGGGGATTGAGCTCCCCGTGCAAGTACCTGCGCAACGACTGTCGCGTGGGACTGGATCAGATCGAAGAGTACCAGCGACGCATGCGCGCCTGGGAGCAGCGCGGTGCCCCCCGCATGACGAAGGAGAACGCGTTGGCCGAGCTCGTCGGGATGCTCGAGGACGAGGATCCCCTCCTCCGGGGCGAGGCGGCTCGGGGGCTCGCGACCCTGGGGGCGACCGAGTACCTCCCGCGCCTGATCCGGATGCTCAAGGACGAGGACGAAAGCGTCCGGACGAGCGTGCGCAAGGCCCTCGACGTGCTCCACGAGCGCGGGGTCGTGGAGACGGAGACGCCGGAGGAAGCGCCGGCGGAGGCGGAATCCGAAACGGACGAAACGGACGAGACGGGCGAGTAGGTCCGCTCAGGACGCCGGCTCGTCTGCGGGGCGGGCCGGCGCCTCGGCCGGCTCCTCGTCCTCCTCGGGCCGCTCCTCGAGCACGGTGCGGGCGAGCTCGCGCATCGTGTAGTTGGGGAGCGAAGTCCCCACCGTCTCGTCGAATGCGTCGAGGATCCGGTCCACGCGCTCGTCGAGGCGGCTCTTCACCGGCGGGGAGGACGTGCCCTCCTCGCGACGCAGGGCGTCGAGGAGATCGAGCACGGTGATCGTGTCCGGATCGCGGCCGGGCAGGTACCCCTCGTCGCGGTCGTCCGTGGTCTGCACGACGAGGTCGCGACGCATGAGGGCTCCGAGCACTTCGCTCACCGTGCGCGGGGGAACCTTGAGCTCCGTGGCGAGCGTCGAGGCGGAGGGCGCGGGCTCGCCCCCGAGGAAGGCGGCGGTGATGCGGCCCATGAGCCGCGGCGCGAGGGCCTCGCGGTAGCGCTGGTCGACCTCGCCCGTGCGCGCGAGGGTCGTGAACAGGGGCTCGGCCTCGTGGGCGTAGGCCAGCTCCGCGCCGGCGAGAAACATCGTCCACGAGAAGTAGATCCAGAGCATGAACAGGGGAAACGCCACGAAGCTCGAGTACACCGCGCCCTGCCGGGCGATCCCGATCTGGAACTCGAAGTGCAGGAACTGCACCGCCTGCCACAGGATCCCGGCCACGATCCCTCCGAGCAGCGCGGAGCGGAAGCGAATCCTCGTGTTGGGCAACGTGAGGTACACGAAGGTGATCCCCAGCCAGATCGAGAGCACGGGAAGAACGGCGAGGAGCGGCTCGAGGAAGAAGCTCGCCCCCCAGATCTCCGTCTTGGCCTTCAGGGCGACGGTCATCGCCGAGCCGAAGATCAGGAAGATCGGGGCGACGACGACGATCGCGAGGTAGTCCGTCACGCGGCGCACGAGGGAGCGCGCTCGCGTCACGCCCCAGATCCGGTTCAGGGCGTGCTCGACGGCGGCGAGCATCTTGATCGCGGCGTAGATCAGGAGCGCGAAGCCCACCGTCGTCAGGGCGCCGATGTTCGCATCCTGCACGGCGACGAAGATCTGGTCGACGACCTTGCGGATCTCCTTCTCTCCGCCGGGTTCCGCCGCGGCCGCCTCCTCGCTCGGTTACTCGCTCGGCTCTTCGGTCGGCTCCTCGGTCGGCGTCACGTCCGGCGTCTCGTCCACGACCGGCGCCACGCCGGCCCCCGTGCCGCCCTCGGCCTCCGGTCCTTCCCCGGAAGGCGGCGCGCCCGTGGCTTCCTCTCCCCCCGCCTCGTCCGCCACGGCCGCGTGCTCCCCGAAGGTCTGGTCCAGGAAGGGATCGATCGCGTTCTCCTTCAGGGTGTCGTAGGCCCCGAAGCCCTTGGCGATCGCGAAGGCGAAGATCAGCAGCGCGGGGAGCGAGAAGATCGTGATGTACGTCAGCACCGCCGCCTGCTGGGAGCAGCGGTCGCGAAAGAAGCCGGACGTCGCGATGTGGAGCACGCGGTAGGCGCGCAGACCCAACCGACGGAAGGTGGGCAGGCCTCCCAGCTCGGTTTGCCAGACGTCGTGCGAGGCGAAGCGCACAGCGCGGCCGGTGAGGCCCTTCTGCCACCGGGCCCTCGAGCTCGCGCGCGGTCTGCGGGTGACCTTCATCGCTCGCCTCCCGGCTCCCAGGCGACGTCGCCCCGCCCCTCGTCGTTCGCGAGGCGCGCGAGGACGAAGAGCAGGTCGGAGAGGCGGTTCAGGTAGCGGAGCACCTCGGGATTCACCCGTTCCTTCTCGTGCTCCCACGCGAGCAGCGCGCTCACTCGCCGCTCCGCGCGGCGGGCCACCGTGCGCGCCACGTGCAGGCGGGCGGCGAGGGGGGTGCCTCCGGGCAGGACGAAGCTCTTCAGGGGCTCGAGCCGCCCGGTCCCCTCCTCGATCCAGCCTTCGAGGCGCTGTGAGTACGTCTCGTCGATCCGCAGCCGCTCGTCGCTCGCGCCGGGCACGCAGAGGTCCGAGCCGACATCGAAGAGGTCGTTCTGCACGCGCCGCAGGATCGCGAGCACGTCGTCGGGCGCTCCCTCCGCGATCGCGAGCCCGATCGTCGCGTTCAGCTCGTCCACCGTCCCGTAGGCCTCCACGCGCGGGTGGTGCTTGGGAACGCGCGAGCCGTCGCCGAGACCGGTCGAGCCGTCGTCGCCGCCTCCGGTGGTGATGCGATCGATGCGAACCATGCTGCGCCCCTCCCGGGCACGACCGCCGATCAGCGGCGAACGTCCGTTCGTCCGCTGCAACGGCGGTGCGTTGAGCCGCCGAGCCGGCTCAACGCCATATCATCGGCAAGTCCCGCGGGGCGGGACAACGACTCTTCCGCGAAAAGGCGCCGCTCCCGATCCCGGAGCGCTCCGCGTCCGGTCTTCGTCACTTCGCGAGATCGAGCAGGAACGCGTACTCGAAGGCGGTCTCGCGATAGCGCCGGTAGCGCCCCGACGGCCCGCCGTGCCCCGCCTCCATGTTCGTCTTGAGGAGCAGGCGGTTCGAATCCGTCTTCCTCGCGCGGAGGCGGGCGACCCACTTCGCGGGCTCCCAGTACTGGACCTGCGAGTCGTGCAACCCCGCGGTCACGAGCATGTTCGGGTAGTCCTTGGCCTCGACCTGGTCGTAGGGCGAGTACGACAGCATGTACGCGTAGTAGACCGGGTCCTCGGGATTGCCCCACTCGTCGAACTCGGACGTGGTCAGGGGAATGCTGTCGTCGAGCATCGTGGTGATCACGTCCACGAAGGGCACGGCGGCGACGATGCCGTGGAACAGGTCGGGGCGCATGTTCGAGATCGCCCCCATCAGGAGCCCGCCCGCGCTGCCGCCTTCCGCGAACAGCATGTCGGGCTTCGTGTACCCCTCCGCCACCAGGTGCTCGGCGCAGGCGATGAAGTCGGTGAAGGTGTTCTTCTTGTTCAGGAGCTTGCCGTCCTCGTACCACCGACGGCCCAGCTCCGAGCCTCCCCGCACGTGGGCGATGGCGCACACGAAGCCGCGGTCGAGCAGGCTCAGCCGGTTCGCGCGGAAGGAGGCGTCCGAGCTCGAGCCGTAGGAACCGTAGGCGCGCAGCAACAGCGGATTGCCGTCCGGACGGCGCCGGTCGACGCGGTAGACCAGCGAGATCGGCACCCGCGCGCCGTCGGCGGCCGGGGCGTGCAACCGCTCGGTGCGGTAGTCCGCGGGATCGAAGCCCCCGAGCACCTCGTCCCGCTTGAGCAGCGTCCTGTCGCGCGTCTCCATGTCGTAGTCGTAGACGGAGCGAGGCGTCGTCATGGAGCTGTACGAGAAGCGCAGGAGCGTCGTGTCGAACATGCGGTTGTCCCGAGGCCGCACGCTGTAGGCGGGCTCGTCGAACTCGAGCTCGTGCTCTCCCCCACCGTCCCACCGCCGGATCCGCAACCGGACCAGGCCGTCGCGCCGCTCGGAGATCACGAGGTGATCCTCGAAGATCTCGAAGCCTTGCAGGAGGACGTCCTCGCGATGCGGGACGACCTCCTCCCAGTGCTCGCGGCCGGGCTGCGACACGAGGGTCCGCACCAGGCGGAAGTTCTCGGCGGCGTCGTTGGTGCGCAGGTAGAAGTGATCGCCGTGGTGATCGAGCCGGTACTCGTGCCCGCGCTCGCGGGGTAGGAACAGGCGGAGCTCACCCTGCGGATCGTCCGCGTCCAGGTAGCGGACCTCATCGGCGAGGGTGTGGGAGGAGGCGACGAGGATGTAGCGATCCGACTTCGTCCTCCTCACCCCGCAGTCGAAAGTGTCGTCCTTCTCCTCGTAGATCAGCTCGTCCGAGGCGGGATCGTTGCCGAGCGTGCGGCGGTAGATCTGGAAGGAACGCAGGGTGACCGGATCCTGCCTCGTGTAGAAGACGGTCCGGTTGTCGTTCGCCCAGGCGAGGTTGCCGGTGACGTCGGGGATCGTGTCCTCGACCATCTCCCCCGTCTCCAGGTCCTTGAAGTAGACCGTGTAGAACCGCCGCCCCACGAGATCGACCGAGTAGGCGAGGAGCTTCGTGTTCGGGCTCACGGAGGTACGCCCGACGGAGAAGTAGCCCTCGTGATCCCCGACCAGCGCGTTCTCGTCGATCAGGATCTCCTCCGGCGCGTCGAGCGAGCCGCGCCTGCGGCAGTGGATGGCGTACTCCTGCCCCTCCTCGAAGCGCGTGTAGTAGTAGTACCCGTCGTCGAGACAGGGCACGGACTCGTCGGTCTGCTTGACTCGTCCCTTCAGCTCCTCGAACAGCTCCTCCTGTAGCGCCTTCGTGTGCGCCATCGTGGTCTTCGTGTACGCGTTCTCGGCTTCGAGATACGCGATGACTCGCGTGTCGTCGCGGTCGCGCAACCCGTAGTACTCGTCGATGCGGACGTCGCCGTGGATCTCGAGGCGCTCGGGCATCTCGGGAGCGCGCGGACCTTCGGGCGCCGACGCGCAGCCGACGATGAGGAAGCCGAGAACGCAGGGAACGACAAGATGCGGGAAACGCATGGGATGCCTCCGGAGGATCGAGGGTGAGCGAGGAGAAGAGGATATCGAGAGGCGACCCGACGTGTCATTTCCGCGAGCGCGGGATTCGCACTCGGGGTGTTTCGAGCGTGTTTCCGACAATCCCACCTGATAGCCTCGATGCCGGTCGGAGTCGCTCGAAGCGAGGGGAAGGAGCACTTCATGCACAGATTCGTCGTCATCGGGTTGGTCTCGTGTTCCATCCTGCTGTACGAGATCCTGCTCACCCGGATCTGCGCCCTGCGGTTCTATCACCACTTCGCTTTCCTCGTCGTCAGCAACTGCCTCCTGGGCCTGGGGGCGAGCGGCACCTTGATCGCCCTCTTCCAGGCCCCCCTGCGTCGCGCCGCCCGCGACTGGGTCTTCCGCTTCACCGCGCTCTTCGTGGTGACGATCGTCGGCAGCTACGCTTTGATGCTCCGCGTCCCGGTGCCCACGGAGCTGGACTACTCCCGCCTTCCGCACCTGCTGGTGCTCTCCGCCTTCAACCTGCTCGCGGCCGTCCCGTTTTTCGTGGGAGGAACGGTGGTCGGCATGTTGCTGTCGTTCCATCCGCGCGAGGTCAACCGGCTGTACGCCGTCGACCTGATCGGGGCCGGCCTGGGCTGCCTGCTCTGCCCGCTCCTCCTGGCGCAATTCGGCGCGGGAGGGGTGATCACCGTCTCCGCACTGCTGGCCGTGCTGGCCGTGGGCGCGTGCGCCCCGCGCGGGAGCCGCGTCGTGGGGGGCGCGGTCCTGCTCCTGGGCGTCCTGGCCCTCGCGATCCTCCCCTCGGTCGACGAGCGGTTCCCGGTGCCCAACAAGGGCATGTACGACCTGTCCCAGGGCGAGGAGCACGTCGCCCGGCGAGAGCACAGCGCCTGGACGACGAACAGCCGCATCGACCTGGTGGCCTTCGGGGACTGGTGGGAGCCCCGCATCTACGGGCTCGGCTCGCCGACCGACGAGCTGCCGCCCATCCCCGAGCAGATGCACATCCTCCAGGACGCGGACGCCTCGACGATCATCTGCAACTTCAGCGAGCATCCCGAGGCCCTGCCCTTGCTCGAGCACTCGCTGTACTCGACGGCGCTCCAGCTCAAGGACCGCCCGCGCGTGTTCATCATCGGGGCGGGAGGCGGCAACGACGTCTGGGCCGCGATGCTGCGCGACGCGAGCGTGATCAAGGCCGTCGAGCTGAACCGTCCGATCGTCGACATCCACCGCGAGCGACTGCCGCACTTCTCGCGGGCGCTGCTCGACGACCCGGCGGTGGAGCTCGTCGTCGCGGAGGGGCGCAGCGCCATCATGCGCGATCCGGGCGACTACGACGTCATCCAGATGACGGGGATCGACACGTGGACCGCCCTCGCCTCCGGAGCCTACGTGCTGGCGGAGAACTACCTCTACACGCAAGAGGCCATCGAGTCCTTCTACGACCACCTCGCGGAGGACGGGATCCTGCAGATCGTCCGCTACTCCGCGGACATGGAGGCTCTGCGGTTGTTCTCGAACGTCCACGCCGCCTTCGAGTCGCGCTCCGTCCCCCACTTCGCCGAGTCCGTCATCGCCGTCCGCACCGCGGGCCAGCTGATGGCCAGCCTCGTGAAGCGCGGCACGTTCACCGACGAGGAGATCGAGCAGGTCACGCGCTTCGCCGAGACGAACGGCATGGAGGTGGTCTACGCGCCGGGCCGCGACGTGCGGGGATTCGTGCCCGCGTTCATCCGCGCCGCCGACAAGCAAGCGTTCATCGACGCCTTCCCGCGGAACATCAGCCCGACGACGGACGACCGGCCGTACTTCTTCAACTTCACCCGCTGGAGCAAGCCCCTCGCGAGTCGGAAGTTCCTCGAGGAGCCGACCTGCGTGTCGCAGGGGAATCCCTTCTTCCTCCTCGTCCAGCTCGGGGTGAGCGCCACGCTCTGCGTCCTCCTGGTCCTGCTGCCGACGCGGAGGCTCGGGGGATTCCGCGGCACCGGGGCCGGTCGATTCCTGGTCTACTTCTCGGGGCTCGGGCTCGGCTTCATCGCCATCGAGATCGCCGCGATGCAGAAGCTGACCCTGTTCCTGGGCCAGCCGGTCTACTCGATCACCGTGACCCTGTTCTCCATGCTGGTCTTCAGCGGGCTGGGCAGCCTGCTGCTCGCCGGCCGCATCGGGACCTCGTCCCGTCGCGTCTGGCTCGTGCCCCTCGGGCTCGCCGCGTTCGTGGCGGCGTTCCTGCTGCTCTCCCCCTGGCTCGTGCACTCCTTCATCGGTGCCGCGCTCGGCGTCCGCATCGCTCTCGCCGTCGGCCTCCTCGCTCCGATCGGCGTGCTTCTGGGCGTGCCGTTCGCATACGGCATCCGGATCCTCGACGAGCGCAATCCGTCGCTGATCCCGTGGGCGTGGTCGATCAACGGTTGCCTGAGCGTCATGGGCTCGATCCTGACCGTGGTGATCTCCATGAACCTGGGCTTCCAGGCGGTCCTCTGCTCGGCGGTCGTGGTCTACGCGATCGCGTTCTGGGCGCTGCGGCGACAGGTCACGGCCGGCGCCGCCGCCCGGTGAGCGGCGGAGCGGTGGATCTTCGAGACCCCCCCTGGCAGAATCGCGGGCTCGGCCGGTGAGATGGAGGAAGATCGAGCAAGAGAACGGGACTCGTCCCCGACGATGGGCGCACGCCTCGCCCGCGGGTGGTTCCTGCTGGTCCTCCTCGTCGTCCCCCCGCTGGTGATCCTGCCCGGGCTCGGGTCGAGCTTCCTGTGGCAGGACGAGGCCGAGACGGCGCTCCTGGGGCAGCGAATCGCCGAGCACGGCTACCCGCTCGCCGACGACGGCGAGGGCGCGGTGATCAGCGACCAGATCGGCCGGATCGACGTGAACGAGGAGGGCGTGTGGGTCTGGAATCCCTGGCTCGACAAGTACGTCGCCGCGGCCGGGCTCCTGCTGTTCGGGGACGACGCGCTGGCGGCGCGGCTGCCCTTCGCCCTC
>CAYRXS010000095.1:0-22845 GCA_964428225.1 uncultured Planctomycetaceae bacterium | reverse complement strand
CAGGTCTTCGATATCGCCCCCCCCATGGAAGTCCTGCTCGATGCGGTAGAGCGGCTGAAAGAGGGCGGGTAGGGTGCTTGCCATGAATGCTCGCCGGGCCCTGTTGCTCGTGATCGTCGTCCTCGCGGTGGCCGCCGCCGGTCTCTGGTGGTTCTTCCTGCGGGGGGAGACCACCTCCGAGGTCACCGCTCCCCTGACGCCGGCCTCCAGCGACGGAGTCGCCGCGCCGGGAGAGCTGCTCGACGTCGAGGACACGACCGGCGCGCGAGACCTGGAGACGATCGGAGCGACGGGCCAGGGCACCGCCGATCGCGTCACGCACCGGGTTCCCGTCGAGCCCGGCTTCGAGGCGCCGCTCGCCGAGGGGATCGAGATCGTCGTCGTCGTTGCCGAGATCGACGAGCCCGTGCCCCACGCCACGGTGCAGTTCCTTGGCTCGTCCGAGTTCAGCGACGCCGAGCTCATGGGGCTGCTCTCGGAGGGGCTGGACTTCGATGCGCTCCTCGCCGCGCAGGGCCGGCGCTACCGCGCCGATGGCGAGGGGCGGGTCTTCGTGCCCGAGACCGCGCGCGATTCGCTCATCGCCGGCGAGGGGCGCGGTCTGTGGGGCCTGCTCTCGATGAAGCCGGGGCTCGAGGAGCCGGTGCCCCTCGAGCTCTTCCCCGATCCGGCACTCGCGATCCGCGTGATCGACGCGACCGGCGCCCCGATGATCGACGTGCCGGTCGCCCTGCGCTTCAAGACCGGCGCCTCGAACCTCGATCTGCTCTCCGCGCGCACCGAGGCCCCGAACGGCCTCGCGGTGATCCGCCACCCGACGCGGTTCGCGGTCCTCGTGGAGATGGACTGTCTCGCGGCGGCGGCCATCCCCCTCGCCGAGCCCGTGGAGGTCGCGCTCGACCTCGAGGACTTCCCCACCGAGCCGATCGAGCTACGCCTTCCCTCGACCGGGCGCCTCGAGGTCTCCGTGCGCACCGAGAGCGACCAGCCCGTCGAGGAGCTCGTTGTCGTCCAGGCCGCGATCCTCCCCCCCGACTACGAACCGCCCACGGATCCGGGCCATGTCAACTACCTTCCCGACGCGGTCTCCACCGCCGCGGGCGAGGACGGGCTCGCCGTCTTCGAGCACGTCGAGGCGGGCGGCATGCTCGGGGTCCTCGTGAACACCGCCGGCGGCCACGAGCCCGTGCGCGAGATCGTCGCCGGCCCCGGACCCGGCGAGACGGTCCGCGTGGAGCTCCGCCTCCCCGACACGGTCCCCGTGCTCGTCGGACGCCTCCTCGATCCGAGCGAGCAGCCCGTGTCGGACGCCGTCGTCGAGGCCCGCGTCGAGACCGTGGACAAGCGCGGTCGTATGCGGAACCTGAGCCGGAGCCGTCTCCGTACGGAGCACGACGGGAGCTTCCGCTACCCCCTGCAACGCCTCGCGCTCGAGCAGACCGGCCGGGTTCTCGTGATCGAGCGCGAGGGCACCTCGTCCGGCGAGCAACTCGGGGCGCGCATCGAGCTCGCCCTCGTCCTGCGCCCGGGTCCGAACGAGCTGGGCGACGTGATCCTCGCTCCTCCCCCCCTGCTCGTCGCGGGTCGCGTCGAGAGCGAGACGGGAGCGTCGGTGGCCGGAGCCGAGCTCCGCCTCTACTTCCAGACGCCGGGGGACGGGGCGAGCTGGCGCCCCCTCTGGGCCTTCGGCACGAACGCGGACCACGAGGGCGCCTTCGCGATCCGGGGCTGGGTCGCGCCCGGTCGTCTCGCCGTCGACGCCCGCCACCCCTCCCACCGGCCGTCCGACCGGCTCGTCGTGGAGCGGGGCGAGCGGGACGCCCGCCTCGTCCTCCTCGCCGCGGGAGCGATCGCGGGGCGCGTCGTGCTCTCCGAGGGGGTTCCCGCGAAGCGCATCGTCGTCGGGGTCCGGGATCCGGCCGCTCCCGCCTCGGAGGGCGTTCCCCACAGCGCCCGGCCCGACGCGGACGGTTCCTTCGAGATCCTCGCGGTCTCCCCGGGGACGTGGACGGTCCAGATCGACGCCCCCGACACGGTCGTGACCTTCGACGGCGTCCTCGTGGAGGCCGGGGAGACGACCCGCGATCCCCGCCTCGCCGAGATCGACCTGCGCGACCTCGTCTTCTCCTTCGTGCTCGGAGTCTTCGATCCGGAGGGGGCGCCGGTGCCCGGGCCGCGCGCCGTCACGATCCGCCCCGTTCCCCCCGGCGGCCCGCGCACGACCTGGGGCCGTGACGGTCGCATCGAGATCCTGTCGATCACCCCCGCGGTGGACGTCACCGTCCAAGCCAACGGATTTCGCACCCGGCGCCTCGAGGGGGTCCGCGAGGACACCCGCGTGGTCCTCGACCGGGGGATCCCCGTGCGGCTCGTGCTCGCGAACGCGCGAGTCCTGAACGATCCCCGTTTCGTTCTGTCCGTCGTTGTCTTCCCCGTCGGCCGCGGCCCCCGCGCCCCCCTCCCCGTGTCGGCCGAGCTCGGCCCCGGAGGCGAGGCCCTCTTCCAGCTCGTCGATGCGCGGCGTTACCGCGCCCATCTCCACATGAGGTACTCGAGCGGCGGCGAGTCCGGAAGCGCCAACGTCCGCGGCTCGAACATCGTGATCGACGTCCAGGACACGTGGACCGAGCAGCGCTTCACGATCCCCGTCTCCGCCGACGAGATCACGGCCCTGCGGGAGACGCTGGCGAAGGGGGAGCGTCCGTGAGCGGCGCGATCACGCGCGCGTAGGCCGGCAGGACCTCGAGCTCGAGGAACGCGGCGCGCGGCATGGGATCGCCGTCGGCCTGCCAGGTGAAGGGGCGGTCCGCGTCGATGCGCAACGCGCGGCCGTCGCCGTAGGTGGCGAAGCCCGCGCGACGGCGGCGCGAGGCGGCCCAGACGTGGGCGAGCACGAAGGGGGCCGCGCAGCGCCGCACCGCGACCCAGTGCAGGCGGCCGCTGTCGGCG
This sequence comes from uncultured Planctomycetaceae bacterium, assembly GCA_964428225.1. GTDB lineage: Bacteria > Planctomycetota > UBA1135 > UBA1135 > JBFMCU01. The sequence goes on along the minus strand of CAYRXS010000095.1, from coordinate 19,896 downwards.
CGAGCGTCGGGGGCCATCGACCAGCCCTTCGCATAGGTGGCCATGCTGCACGCGAGCACGGTCGGGGCTCCCTCGGCGAGGACCGTGTCCCCCTCGCGCAGGGTGAAGCGCCGCGGGCGCAGCCGCGCGAGGGAGGGCAGGGCGGACACGACGTAGATCGCGTCGGCGAGGCCGTGGCCGTAGAGCCAGCGACCGAGCCGCGCCCGGCGCCAGCGGTCGACCCCCCGCGTCACGATCGCGTCGAAGCCGACCCCCACGACGGCGAGGAAGAGGCGCCTCGTCTCGCCATCGTCCACGAGCCCGACGTCGATCGCCCGCGGGACGCCGGCCGTCAGGAGCGGGACGGCCCGCTCCGCATCGAGCGGAATCCCCAGCTCGCGCGCGACGACGTTCCCGTGGCCGGCGGGGACGAGGCCGACGGGCAGCGAGCTCGCGCGCTCGCCCAGCCCGACGAGGGTCTCCCGCAGGGTGCCGTCCCCCCCCACGACCACGAGGAGATCCGCGCGGTCGCGCTCCTCCTCGGCGATCTCCGTCGCGTGGTTCGCGCGCTCCGTCGGCCGGAGCACGACCTCGGCCCCCGCCCCCCGCAGGTGCTCCACCGCCGCCTCGGACAGGTGCAGGGGGCGCCCGCGGCCGGCCCTCGGGTTGACGACGACGACGGCCCGCATCACGGCCTCCGGAGCCCCTGGGAGCTGGACGACATGCGCCGAGTGTAATGTCGGAGCGCCGACGTACTATCCTGGTGTCCGCCCCCCCCGATCTCGGCCCCACGGCCTAGCCCCCGATCCGCCATGCTCCAGCCCATCGTCGAGGAAACCGTGGTCGACGCGCCCCGCGCCGAGCTCTTCCGGACCTTCACCACGACCGAAGGCGTGACGACCTTCATGGCCCGGGACGCCTGCGTCGAGCTCGCCCCGGAGGGCCCCTACGAGGTCTACTTCGACCTCTCCGCGGGCGAGGGGCTGCGCGGCTCCGAGGGGTGCCGGGTCCTGTCCTGGGTCGAGGACGAGATGGTGTCGTTCTCCTGGAACGCGCCTCCCTCCTTCCCCGATGAGCGAGGCCAGCGGACGTTCGTCGTCGTGCAGCTCTCCGACTCGACGGAAGGCGGGACCCGCGTGCGGGTGACCCACGGCGGCTGGCGCGACGGGGACGGATGGGCCGCGGTGCGCGCGTACTTCGAGAAGGCCTGGCTCCGCGTGCTCGAGAACCTCCGCGAGCGCTTCCGGACGGGTCCGCTCTGGGAGCGGGAGGACACGAACCGCGTCACCCCGCCGGAGCTCACGGAGTTCGCGTACCTCGTGCGTCCCGTCCGCGAGGGCTTCTTCGAGTCCCCCACGGACGAGGAGAACGAGCTCGTCACACGCCACGCGGAGTACGTGCGCGACCTGCTCGCCCGCGACCGGCTCGAGCTCGCGGCCCGCGGCCTGGAGCCCGCCGAGGCCCCTGCGTCGGGTGACGCGCTCGAGGCGCCGGTGCCGGGCATGGTGCTCTTCCGGGCCGAGAGCCTGGAGGCGGCGCGCGAGGTCATGGACGGGGATCCGGCGATCGCGGGAGGTTTCTTCCGGGCCTGCGTGTTCGCGGCGCGTATCCCCTTCCGGCGCCCCTGAGCCCCGCGCTCACGGAATTGGGCCGAGCGCGTAAGATGGTTCTCCGATTCCCCGGCCGGAGCCCGTGCTCCCCCACCCGGAACCCGCGGAACGACGCATGAAGAAACGCCTCCTCGGCCTGATTCCCCTCGCCCTCGCCACGCTCGTCGCCGTCGGAGCCGCGACGCAGCAGGAGAGCGATCCCTCGAAGAAGCCGCGCGACCTGCCCGCCGCGTGGCGGGACGCCGGCCGGCCCGAGCTGCGCGCGGCGTGGGACGCGATGGAGGGCAAGCCCGCCCCCTCGCTCGGGACCCTCCGCGCCTGGACGCAGACCAAGGCCCGCTCGTGGAGGGACCTGCGGGGCAAGGTCGTGCTGCTCGACCTGTGGGGCACCTGGTGTCCCCCCTGCGTGGAAGGCCTGCCTCACCTGAAGCAGCTCCACGAGCGCCACGCCGACGACGGCCTGGTCGTGCTCGGGGTCCACGTGGACAAGGGCCGCGCGCAGATGGCGAAGTTCGTGAAGGACCGGGAGCTGCCCTGGGCCTTCGCCACCGACCCCCGGGGCCTACTCGCGAAGGCCCTCGGCGTCAATTTCGTCCCCGCCTACTTCGCGATCGACCGCAACGGCATCCTGCGCATCGCGGGAGCAAATCGCGGGAAGCTCGACGAGATCGTGAAGGCCCTGCTCGCGGAGCCCGCGACGGCCGCGAAGAAGAGCTGGCCCGCCAAGGTCGAGAAGAAGCTCTACGCGAAGAACGACCTGCGGGGGAAGCCGGCCCCCGAGCTCCTCGTGAAGAGCTGGCTGACCGACGTCCCCTCTCGCGAGGGCAAGGTCGTGCTGGTCGACTTCTGGGCCACCTGGTGTCCGCCCTGCCGGGAGGCGATTCCCGAGCTGAAGATGCTGCAGCGGAAGTTCTCCGAGGACCTCGTCGTCATCGGGATCAGCAACGAGGAGCCCGAGGTCGTGAACGAGTTCTTCGGCGCGAAGAAGCCGGGCTACGCCCTGGCGCTCGATCCCGCGGGCCGGATGAAGAAGGCGGTCGGGGTCGAGGGCATCCCCCACGTGCTCCTGATCTCGACGGACGGGATCGTCCGGTGGCAGGGCTTCCCCTTCGACGAGGCCGACCGGTTCGGGGCCCACGTCGTGCGGCAGGTGATCGAGGCGGACGAGGGAGTGAAGGCCCGCCGCAAGAAGGAGAGCGAGGCCCGGGCGAACGCCGAGGTGGGCAAGAGGTGGCTCGAGGACCAGGAGAAGGCCCAGGTCGAGGAGAAGAAGGCCCGCGAGGCGAGGGCCAAGGAGGAGGCGCGGCGGCGCAAGCAGGAAGAGGAGAAGAAGAAGGACGAGAAGGAAGGCAAGGGGGAGAAGAAGAAGGAGGGCGACGGCCGCTAGCGCCCTCCCCCGGCTCGGCGCGGGGTCCGACTCCTTCCGGCGCCGGCCTTTCGCGTTCTCCGGACGTCGTGGAGCGTCCGCTGGCTAGAATGCCCGCGCCCGTGACCCGATTCGCCCGACTCGATCCCCGCGCCTTCGCGCTGCCCGCCGAGCTCGCCTCCCGGCTGCTCACGCCCGCCCTCGTCGTGCACCTCGACCACGTGCGCGAGAACCTGCGGCGGGTGATCGCCCGCGCGGGAGGCGATCCCGAGCGGTGGCGGCCCCACGTCAAGACGACGAAGATCCCCGAGGTCTTCGCCGAGGTCGCCGCGGCCGGGGTGCGGAGCTTCAAGTGCGCGACGACGCGCGAGCTCGCGGGACTGCTCGACGTGATGCGCGAGCGCGACGTCGCGGGCGGCGACGTGCTCGTGGCCTATCCGCTCGGCGGGCCGGGGCTCGCGCGGGTGGGCGCCCTCGCTCGCGAACGCCCCGAGACCGCGGTCTCCGTCCTCGCCGAGGATCCGGACGCGGTCGCGGATGTCCCGCGCGAGGTCTCGGTCTTCGTCGACGTGAATCCCGGAATGAATCGCACGGGCGTGCTGGAGACCGACGAGGAGGCGATCCTCGCGGTGGCCCGCGCGGCCGGTGATCGCTTCCGCGGCGTCCACTTCTACGACGGGCATCTCTGCGGGGACGACCTCGACGCGCGGCGCCGCGCGATCTTCGCGGGGTACGACCGGCTGCTCGAGCTCGTCGCTCTCCTGCGCGGCGAGGGGCTCGCGGTCGGGGAGATCGTCACGAGCGGCACCCCCGCGTTCCTCCACGCCCTCGCCTACGAGCCGTTCGGCGGGCTCGAGGGAACCCGCCACCGGATCTCGCCGGGCACGGTCGTCTTCCACGACCTGCGCTCCGAGGAGGAGAATCCCGACCTCGAGCTGCTCCCCGCGGCGCTCGTCGCCTCGCGCGTGATCAGCCACCCGACGCCGGACGTCGCCACCTGCGACGCGGGCTCCAAATCGATCGCCGCGGAGGCGGGAGATCCGTGCGCCTTCGCGATCGGGCGCCCCGGGCTCGAGGCCCTCGCCCCCAGCGAGGAGCACCTGCCGCTGCTCGTCCGGGAAGGAGAGCGCCCCCCCCGGGGCGAGATCCTCCACCTCGTCCCCCGCCACGTCTGTCCGACCACGAACCTGCACGAGCAGGCCGTCCTGCTCGAGGGCGGTGAGCTGCGCGCCGTCGTCCCGGTGAGCGCTCGCGCCCACGACGTGCTCCTCGAACCCTGAACCCCGGTCCGTCCCATGAACGCGAGAGCCCTCGCCGCTTCCGGTCTCGCCCTGCTCTTCGCCGCCTGCGCGGCCACCTCCTCCCCCGAGCCCGCGGGTCCCCCGACGGGTCCATTCGCGAGCTCCTGGTCGAGCACCGTCGACCGCGTGTGGATCGGCCCGGAGTACTGGGCGAACCGCCTGCAGGACTGGAGCATCCGGAACGGTCGCCTGCACTGCGCGAGCCCCCTGCCCTGGCGAACCCTGCACCACCTGACGCGAAGGCTCTCGGCCCGCGACGGCACCTTCGAGGCGACCGTCCGCGTCGGCTTCGAGCCCGGCGAGTCCGGGAGCTTGCCCGAGAACGCGTTCGCGGGCTTCCTGATCGGAGCGGGCTCGGCCGATCTCGACTACCGCTCCGCTTGCCTCGTGCAATCCGCGCCTGGACCCGATGGAGGACTGCTCGCGGGGATCGACGGTGCCGGACGACTCCTGCTGCACTCCTTCGAAACACCGCTCGATCCGCCGCCCGCGACGGAGATCCCCTTTGGCACGATCGATCCCTCGAAGCTCGTGGACGTGACGCTGTCCCTTGCCGTCGCCCCGGACGAGGTTCGCCTGGTCGCCATCGATTCCGCGGATGGATCCGTCCTCGACAGCTGGGTGATGCTGCTCGGGGATATCGCCACCTTCCACGGAATCGTCCACAGCTTCGCGAGCGCGAACCTTGCCGGCAACGTCGCCCTCGTCGCCCATCCCGGCCCGGCGAAGAAGGCCGCGCGCTTCTGGTTCGACGACTGGCGCATGTCCGGTGACCGGCTCGACGTCCACGAGGAGCGCGCGATGGGCTCGATCCTCTCCGCGCAGCACACGCTCTCGCGCGGGGTGATGCACATGACCGCGCAGCTCTTCCCCTTCGGAGAGGACGACTCCCCGGAGGTTCTCCTGCAGGTCCACGAGCGTGGTCGCTGGAAGGCCGTCGCGGCGAGCCCGGTGATCGTGCCCGGCTACACCGCCACCTTCCGCCTCGAGGACTGGCCCACGGGCCGCGACGTGCCCTACCGGCTCGTCCATCGCGTGGTCGGCCCCCACGACCAGCCCGTGGAGCACGAGTGGCAGGGCACGGTGCGACGCGATCCCGTCGCGAAGAACGAGGTCGTGCTCGCCGCGTTCACCGGGAACCACAACGTCCGCCACGGCTTCGCCCGCAAGAACTATCCCTGGAGCGAAGAGACCCTGTGGTTCCCCCACGCGGACGTCGTACAGAGCGTGGCGTGGCACGAACCGGACCTGCTCTTCTTCTCCGGCGACCAGGTGTACGAGGGCGCGAGCCCCACGCGCGCGGAGAAGCGCGACCGGCCCGAGCTCGACTACCTCTACAAGTGGTACCTGTGGTGCTGGGCGTTCCGCGACCTGACCAAGGACGTCGCCTGCGTCTCGATCCCCGACGACCACGACGTCTACCAGGGCAACATCTGGGGGCAGGGAGGTCGGGCGACCAAGGTCGACAACGAGGGCGGCTACGTGATGCCCGCGGACTGGGTGCGGATGGTCGAACGGACCCAGACGTCGAACCTGCCCGATCCCGCGCACCCCGAGCCGATCCGGCAGGGAATCGGGACGTACTACACGTCGTTGCTCGTGGGCGGCATCGACTTCGCGATCCTCGAGGACCGCAAGTTCAAGTCGGGCTGTGCGGGGCTCGTGGAGCACGGAGGTCCCCGCCCCGACCACATCGTCGACCCCGACTTCGATCCGCGGTTCGCCGACTTCAGGAGCGCGGAGCTCCTCGGTCGTGACCAGGAGCACTTCCTCCGCGCCTGGGCCGGGGAGTGGAAGGGGGTGGTCATGAAAGCCGCGCTCTCGCAGACGGTGTTCGCCAACGTCGCCACCCTGCACGGGGCTCGGCTCGATCGGCTCGTGGCGGACCTGGACTCGAACGGCTGGCCGCAGAGCGGACGCAACCGGGCCCTGGCCGCCCTGCGGATCGGCTCCGCGTTCATGGTCGGCGGCGACCAGCACCTCTCCACGATCGTCCACCACGGCATCGACACCTGGGACGACGCGGGCTGGTCCTTCACCGTGCCCTCGATCGCCAACTTCTACCCGCGGGCCTGGGTGCCGTTCGAGCCCGGCCTCGAGCGCGAGCCCGGCAGCCCCGAGTTCACCGGCCGCCACCTCGACGGCCTCGGCAACCACGTCACGGTCTTCGCGGCAACGAACCCCACCCCCCAGGGTCGCGAGCCCGCCGCTCTGCACGACAAGATGCCGGGCTACGGCATCGTGCGCTTCGACAAGGCATCGGACGAGATCACGATGGAGTGCTGGCCGCGGTGGGCGGATCCGGCGCACGACCCGCAGTACCCCGGCTGGCCGCGCACGATCCACTGGTTCGAGAACGACGGGCGCGAGGTCGTCGCCTGGCTGCCGACGATCCGTCTGAAGAGTCTGCGCGACCCGGTGGTCGAGGTGTACGACGAGGAGACGGACGAGCTGCTCTACGCCCGCCGCTTCCCGGGCCGCGACCTCCGGCTGGGCGTCTTCGGCCCGGGCACCTACACCGTGCTCGTCAACGACGACGAGGGCGACCGGGTGAAGCTCCTGCGCGGTCTGCAGGCCGGCGAGGCGGACGACGTGGTGATCGAGCTGGATCTCTGATCGGGACTCAGCCGCCCCCGGTGTTCGTACCGGCCGAGGGACCGTAGGTCTTCGGCGGGTACTGCGGCTCGGCGAGGGCGGCGAAGAAGCGGCGCAGCTCGTCGAGCGAGGCGGGGCGGGTCCGCTCGAAGAGGAAGTAGTGCTCGCGGTCGACTCCGTCCGTGAGCAGCTGCATCGTGCCCTGGGACTTGTGCTCCGCGATGGCCCAGTTGGCGAGGATCCGGTAGCTGAGGCGCCCGCGATACCCCAGGGCCTGGGCACGGTCGAAGACGAAGGGATCGACGGACTCGGCGATCCGCGTCACCGGATACCCCCCGAGCCCGGAAAAGTCGGACGGCGCCGGCTCGTCCCCCGCGGCCGTCCTCACGCACAGGGTCGGCGGTCGTTCCCCGGGATCCAGGGCGAGGACCGCCTCGAGGGCCAGGATCGTCGCCGCCTGGTGGTGCCCATGGGTCTCGGGGGTCGGGGTCAGGGTGAGGACGAGGTCGTAGTCGCCGCGACGCAGGACACAGTCGAGGCTCTCGAGGACGAAGGGCACGTCCCACACCTCCGCGTCCTCGCCCAGGATCTCCCCGACGTCCTGCGTGTAGCGGTGGTCGCGCTGACCGAGGAACCGCACGTCGTGCACCCGCAGGATCCGGCATCCCTCGATCAGCTCGCGCCGGCGGATCGCGGGCAGCTCTCGCCGTCCGATCTCCTCCTCGGTCAGCTCGAGACCGTAGACCGGCTCGCTCAGGGTCGAGTACTTGAAGCCGCCCTCGCCGTTAGTGATCACGACCACGTCGCAGACGCCGTCGAGGTGTGTGGTCGTCTTGTAGAGCGTGCCCGCGAAGGCGATCTCGTCGTCGGGGTGGGCTACGACGCAGAGCACGCGAGGTCCCGAGGCGCACGGACGATCGGTGACCCGGACGACGTCGCGCCCACGCGGACCGAGGCAGCCGGCGAGCGCGACGGCGACCAGGGCGAGGATCGCGAAGCGCGCGCTACGCCGGATGGTGATCCGCATCGGGGAGATCCGCCGGATGCCGATCCCTCTACTTCAGCCCCAGCCGCTTCTTGTTGTCCTTGACGTACTTCAGGGCCTTGGCGCTGTCGCTCGGGTTGTCGCCGTAGCCGGCCCTGAACTCCTGGCCGGTGATCTCTTTCAGGGCCCAGGTCACGTCGCGGGCGGCGTGGGACCAGACCTCCCACTGCGCCATCCAGTACCCGCTGGGGGGGTTGTTCGGGTCGTCCACGTTGCTGGGCTCGGGCGGATCGAGATACACGCAAAGGGCGCGGACGATGTCGAAGTTCGTCGTCTTGATCTGGCCGAAGTAGCGGACCGCGGCCTTCATGGTCTCCTTGTTCGCGTTCGACCGGAAGTGGGGCTCGACGTCCTTCTCCGCCTTGCGGTAGCCCATCTTGCCCAGCGCGGCGATCACCGCTCCACAGAGCACGGGCTTCTCGGTGGCGATCTTCTTGCTCTTCAGGGTCTTGTGGAGCAGGGCCCCCGACTTCGGGTCGCCGATGTTCGAGAGCAGGCCCGCGGCCATGACCTGCACCTCGCACTCGCGCTCCGCGATCCTCTGCTGGATCGTCCGGGGCTTGCGGATGCCCTCGTCGGCGCACTCCCGCTTGACGGCCTTCTTGTCCTGCGAGGTGAGCTTGTAGCTCATCGCCCCCTTCGCGGCGTCGAAGAACTCGGGGTTGTCGTACTCGAGCATCTGGTCGAGCACCCCCATCACCTTGGTGGCCTCCTTGCTCTTCACCGCGTCCGCGTACAGGAGCACGAGGCGTTCGACGGTCTCCTCGCCGGCGGAGGTGGCCTCCTTCTCGAGCCCCACCCGATCCTGGGCGGCGACGGACGAGCTCGCCACGAGAACGAGAAAGAAGAGGACGGAAACGAGCGGGGGGAAGATCTTCATCGCGCTTTTCCTCCGAGGAACTCGATGGTAGCCGAGCCCGCGCGCGGCGGGCAAGGTTTCCGGATTCGCGGCTACCCCCCCGCCGCCAGGATGCCCTCGAGGACGGGCCGGAAGACCTCGGCCTGCCGGAAGAAGCCCAGGTCCGTGGGGTGGGAGCCATCGACCGTCCCCTCCCCGTCGTGTCCGATCAGGTCCTTGCCCTCCAGGTAGTGGAGCCCCCGGATGCCCCGCGCCCGGAGCGCCTCGTACCCCCGTCGCAGGGCGGTGCGGCTCGCTTCGTGATGACGTCGCCGGGCCTCGAGGAGGGGCGCGTTGGCGAACGAGCGGTCCTCGACGAGCAGGATCGGGGTCGCGGGTCGCGCCTCGCGGAGCTTCTCCACGAAGGGCTCGATTCGCGCCTCGACCTCCGTCGCGTTCAGGTTGGGCAAACAGTCGACGACGTACGCGCACGCCTCGATCTCGCCCATCAGCGCGGCCAGCTCGATGTCCAGCTCGCCGTTGCCGGAGAAGCCGAGATTCACCACGGCACGATCGAGCCAGCGGCCGAGCAGCGCGGTGTGCACGGCCCCCGGGCGAGAGGCGCAGCCGCCCTGGGTGATCGACGTGCCGTAGAAGACGAGGGGGCGCGCTCGCTCCTCCGGGCGCGGGGGCCCCGGCTCGATCTTCGCTCCCGCCGGCACGCCGACCTCGAGCGAGCGGACGCCGTTGTAGAGAGGCAGGTAGAGCAGGTATTCGCGCGAGCCGGGAGCCAGCCCGTTCGCGATCGTCGCGGTGTTCTCCTGCGCGCCGGGCTTCGTCGCGCCCACCCAGCGCCATCCGTCCGGAGTCCGCGCGTACAGGTCGAGCCCGCTCACGCCCGTCGCCGGCATGTGGGGCATGGCCAGGTCGGCGGAGTTCAGCGTCCACCGCGCGGAGATCGTCGTCGCATCGCTCACGAACCTCACGAGCAGCCCCGCGGAGTCTCGGGAGAGCGACCAGATGGGAGCCCGCACCATCTCCTCGGCTCGCGCGGGCAGGCGGTCGTAGGGCGCGGCGGTGTCCTCCCAGGCTTTGCCCTCCAGGGTGAGGGTGCGCGCATCGTGCCAGGCGACCTCCGCGATCTCCGGAGGCGCGAGGGGCGCGGCGAGCGCGACGACGATCGGCGTGAGGTTCATGACGGGGTCTCCGTGGTGCCGCCCCCATCGCGACGGCGCCGGTGATACTCGTGGGCGAGGGCGCAGCCGTCGGCGAGGAGCTCGTCGAGCTTGGCCTTGATAACGCGGTTGTCCTGCGCGGGGTACGTCGCGAGTCGCTCGCGATACTCGGGAAGGCGATAGAGGAAGTCCCCGACGTCCACGGATCGCGCCCGCCACCCGTTCTTGCCGTAGCCCGCCTCGCCGAGCAGGATCGCGTTCAGGGACTGCTCGAACTGCCCCCGCATGGGCAGGGCGAGGTAGGGCTTGCCCAGGTGTAGCGATTCGGTCATCAGCGTGAATCCCGCCGTGGCCACGACCGCCTTGCACGAGGCGAGATCCTCCAGGAAGCCGTCCGCGCTGAATCCCTTGTACGTGAGGTGGCCCTCCTCGCCCTCGCGTCCGGAGCCGTAGACCAGGAAGCGCTCGCGGGGAAAGCCCTCGAGGTGGGCGAGGAAGTCCTCGAAGCCCTGGGTGAAGTAGACCAGGACGTGGTCCCCCTCGGTCGGCTCGAGGTCGAGCACCTCGCGCCGGAGGATGGGCGGGAAGAGGAACGTCCGCTCGTTCGTGACCTCGCCGAAGTAGAATGTCGTCACCAGCGAGACGTCGGGGCGGGGCACCAGGGCGCGGATGACGGTCTCGGTGACCAGCGAGTCCTTCTTGAGGCTGCGCGGACACGGATAGCGCATGTAGCGCATCCGGTGCTGGTTGTCGATCGTGATCAGGGGCAGGTCGTGGCGGAGGGCGAGGTACGCGGTCATCGGCTCGAAGTCCGTGATCACGCAGTCCGGCCGGAATTCCTTGAAGAGCGAGCGGCGCAGCTCCCGGCGCCGGCGCACCCCGTCCGACAGCCGCGAGAGGTTGTCGGTGAAGGTCTTCACGATCGACACCCGGTTGTCCTCGCTCGCGATGTGCAGGCCCTCGGTCTCGAAGACGTCGAAGTCGTCCTTCAGGTTCCGGTAGCCGCGGTCGTAGCTCACGGCCTTGACCTCGTGGCCGGACGCGAGGAGGTGAGCCATCATCTCCCGCGCGCGGGAGGAGTGGCCCGAGCCCTCGCCGGAGATGCCGTAGACGATGCGTGCCATGGTCGGAGCTCGGAGATCGGTGTCCCAGGTTACCGTCCCCACCGAACCGAGGCACGGGCCGGCGTCCGACCGGGACCTCCCGCCGGAAGCGGTCTCCACCGTCCCCGGAAGATTGGAGCGTTTCCCCGTGAAGCGGCGGCCCGAGCCGATCCGATAATCCGGGTTCGAGGATTCCGGGGTGAGAACCCCGGACGTATCCTCCGCATGGCCTGTCCCGTCGATCCCCCCCGAGGGGATCCACCCCATGGAATACCACAGCTGCGACTGGATCGAGCACGGCCTCGTTCTGTACATGACGGGGCTCAAGTTCTGCTGCATCACCCACAGCAACAACACCAAGGGCTTCGTCGACGTCTGCGACTTCACGGGCGGTCCGCTGCCGATGGAGGAGATCGACGAGGCCCGCCGCAGGCTGACCGAGCTGAACAACACCGACGGCGCCGACTCGCCGTGCAAGGGGTGCCACTACCTGCGCAAGGACGATTGGGAGCAGCACGACGGAAAGGCCCGGTTCCGGCTGCTCGAGATCGGGAGCTTCGCGGTCTGCAACCTGCGGTGCACCTACTGCTACACGGTGCTCCACCCGGATCCGACCCTGCCCCTGAACGGCTATCCGCTCCTCCCCGTCCTGAAGGACATGGTGGACAACGGCTACTTCTACGACGACGCCCGGATCGGGTGGGGCGGTGGCGAGCCGACGATCCTCAAGGACTTCGAGGACGTCGCCCGCCTCCTGCTCGACAGGGGGTTGCACCAGCGGATCTTCTCGAACGCCGTCCGCTTCTCGGACACCATCGAGGAGGGGCTGCGGCAGAAGCTGATGTCCGTGACCACGAGCATCGACGCGGGCACCCGGGACACGTACCACAAGATCAAGGGCCGCGACCGGTTCGACCGGGTGTGGGAGCACCTCGCCCGGTACATGAAGACGGGCGGCAAAGTGGTCGTCAAGTACGTCCTGCGTCGGGGCAACTCCCACCCCGCGGACGTCAAGAAATTCGTCGCCAGGGCCCGGGAGATCGGGGCGCGCAAGGTGTTCCTCACCCCGGACATGGAGGAGGTCGGGCAGAACGACCTCCAAGAGGAGACGGTCTACGCCTTCGCGGTGGCGGTGAACGAGGCGAGGCGGCACGGGCTGGAGTGGGAGATCGGGCGGGAGTACCTCAATCCCTCGGACCTGGAGCGGGTCCAGACCTACATCCCGCTCTGGAAGCACGGGTGGAAGTGCCGGTTGCGCCGGGCGAACCTGCTCCTCCGCTCGGGATCGCGCGAGGCGCGGTCGGCGGCTGCTCCAGGCGGGCAAGACGCGCGAGGCGATCCGGCGCGCGGAGGCGTGCCTGGGGGCGGGAGCCGACGGGGGCGACGAGGTCACCGAGCTGCTCGACTTCCAGACCCGCTCCGCGAACCCGAGGCTCCGGGCCGCGCTGACCGACGTCGTGACGACCACGGACTTCCCAGGCAAGGTGGTGCACGAGAACATCTCCGCCCTGGGTCTCTCGAAGGACCTCTGGACCCTCGACGGCGAGCCCGGCTACCTCGTGATCGACAACCGCGGCTCCGAGGACGCCTTCAACCAGTACGTCTACGTCGCCTGCTGGGCCGACGAGACGGAGCTCCCGATCACCCTGACCATCGCCGAGGGCGTGGGTCGCGACACCGTATTCACCTTCCACCGACCGGACCGGGTGAGGTTCGACCTCCCGACGGTTCCGCCCGGCGAGAGCGGGATCTTCGCGATCCGGACGGACAAGACCTGGACCCCGAAGGACGGGGACGAGCGAACGCTGGGCGTGCACCTCTCGACGACCGTGGCGCTCTGAGCCGAGCCCCGCGGCCGGAGAGGGGCGCGGGCCGGGCTCCGCTCCCTTGTACAATCATCCGCGATGCGCCTTCTACGCACGATCCTCCCGGCCCTGCCGCTCGCGCTCCTCGGCGCCTGCGGTCCGCGGACGTTCGAGCCCTCCTGGGAGACTCCCCCTCCCAACGTGCTGCTGCTCTCGGTCGACACCCTGCGCGCCGACCACCTCGGCCACAACGGCTACGAGCGCGACACCTCCCCGCGCCTCGACGCCCTCGCCTCGCGGAGCGTCGTGTTCGACAACGCCCAGGCGTCCACCTCCTGGACCCTACCGGGGCTCGCCAGCGCGGTGACGGGTCTCTACACCTCGACCCACAGTTGCTGGAGCTTCGCCTCCCGCCTCGACCCCTCCTTCCACACGCTCGCCGAGTACCTGCTGGCCTACGGGTACGACACCGCCTCGGTGTCGAGCCACATGTTCCTCTCGCAGGTCTACGGGTTGCAGCAGGGCATCGTCCACTACGACGACCGGCTGCTGCAGTCCGACATCAACCCCGACGAGGCGATCTCCTCCCCCATCATCTCCGACCAGGGGATCCGGTTCCTCGAGCAGAAGGCGGCCGCCCCCGACGGCCACCCGTGGCTGCTCTGGCTGCACTACTTCGACCCGCACGACGAGTACGTCCCCCACGAGGGGATCTCGGAGCGGTTCCTGAGCCCCTCTTCGGAGGAGCCCTTCGCGCAGCACCGAGACCTCTACGACGGGGAGATCTTCTTCACGGACCTGCACATCGGTCGCGTCCTCGACGCCCTCGCGGCGAACGGCTTCGCCGAGAACACGATCGTCGTGTTCTTCTCCGACCACGGCGAGGAGTTCGGGGACCACGGCCGCATGTACCACGGACACACGCTCTTCGACGAGCTGACGCGCGTGCCGTTCACGATCCGCGCCCCCGGCTTCGAGCACGCTCGCGTCTCCTCGCTGGTGCGGACGGTGGACATCCTGCCCACGGTCCTGGAGCTCGTCGGCCATCCCGTCCCCGAGGGGCTCCCGGGCCAGAGCCTCCAGGCCCTGATGCGGGGCGAGGGCTTCGTCGAGCGACCCGCCCTCACCGAGCTGCGGCTGCGCGTCGACGAGGCCATGGAGGCGTACCAGAGCGGTCCCTGGAAGCTCGTGCGCCACCTCGAGCGGGGCGCGCCCGTCTTCCTCTACGACCTCGCCGCGGATCCGGGCCAGCTCGTCGACGTGGCCGCGGACCACCCCGAGATCGTGGAGGAGCTGACGAGGAAGCTCCGGGGCTCGGTCGCGGGCGCCGTGGACGCCGCGGAGGGCTACGAAAAGGCCGAGGAGCTCGACCTCACCCCCGAGATGATGCGGATCCTCGAGGACCTCGGGTACGCGGAGGGGCGACGATGACGAACCGCCGGGCCGCCCTCCTCGCCGCCGCCACCCTCGTCGTCGTCGCCGTCCTCCTCCTCTTCGGGCGTAGCGACGAGGTGGTCCGCACCTTCCACTACGGCAACGGGAAGCCGTGGTCGGTCATCCGCTATCGCGACGGACTGCCCCACGGGAAGTGGGAGACGTGGTTCGAGGACGGGAAGACGGAGACCGTCGGGTCCTTCCACGACGGCCGCAAGCACGGCGAGTGGAAGAGCTGGTACGAGAGCGGCCACCCGATGTCCGAGGGCCGCTACGTCTCCGGGCGGATCACCGGGACCTGGCGCCGGTACTACTCGAACGGCCAGATCTCCGTCGAGAGTGACTTCGTCGACGGACGTTGCGACGGCCCCCTGCGCCGCTGTTACCGGGACGGCACGCTCCACACGGAGACCACCTACCGCGGGGGGCGGGAGGAGGGCCTGCGGCGGACGTACCACCCCGACGGCTCGCTGCAGAGCGAGGTGGCCTTCGAGGGGGGGCTCGAGCAGGGACCGTCGATCACCCGCCACGAGAACGGGCAGCTCCGCGAGCAGGCGTCTTTCGAGAAGGGGAAGCTCCACGGCCCGCAGGTCGTCTACTACCCCGACGGCTCGAAGATGTCCGAGGGCGAGTGGATCGACGGCCTGCGCCACGGGCCGTGGCGGGGCTGGGACCCGGAGGGCAACCTCCACCCCCTCTCGGGGACCTACGAGCACGGCGAGCGCGTGGGGGAGTGAGGGGAGGGAATGCTCTCGCAAAGCCGCAAAGGCGCCAAGTAAGGCGAAGAGGACCCTCGCGCCCGGAGCGCGAGGGTCCTCTTCTGCTCTTCCTCTCTGCGGATTGGCGCTTCTGCGGGAGTTATTCCTCCTCCAGCGCCGCCCGGAACCGCTCGAGGGAGGCCGCCGCCTCGCCCCGTCGCTCGTGGTCGCCGGCCAGGGCCAGCGCCGTCTGCGCGAGCCCGATGGCTCCCTCGACGTCACCGCTCCGGAACACGGCGTGGGCCAGGGTGTCGACGTAGAACCAGTTCTTGAACCGCTCCAGCTTGTTGGAGCGCATCGACATGTCGAGGGCGAGCTCGTCGAACTCGTTGCCGTAGGCCTCCTCCACCAAGAGCTGCCAGGCGAACCCGTTCAGGAACGCGGGCTCGTCCACCGCGGCTTCGAGGACCTTCTCGCCACAGGCCAGGACCTCGGCCCGGCCCGCTCCCTTCTTCACGAGCACGTCGAACTCCTTGCGGAGGACGGCGAGCTCCGTGGGGACCTCCTTGGACGCCTTCGGCCCCTTCTCCGGCTTCGCGGGCCCGGCGGGATCCGGTGGGTCCGGAGCCCTCGAAACGGCCTTCTCCTTGCCCCGGGCGGCCAGGAAGCGCTTCAGCGCGGCCTCCGCCTCGCCGACCCGGGCGTCGTCGCCGGCCAGCTCGATCGCCTTCTTCTCGATGTCGATCGCCTTCTCCACACTGCCGTTGAAGAACACCGCGTGGGCCAGCGTGTCGAGATAGATCCAGTTCTCGAACTTCGTCTGGCGGTTCACCTCCATCGACGCGTCGAGGGCCAGGGCGTTGAACCGGTGCCCGTAGCGATCCTCGGTGAGCAAGGCCCAGGCGAAGTTGTTCAACTCCATCGGGTTCTCGCTCAGGGTCTTCGCGATCTTCCGGCCCACCGCCTCCGTCTTCTCGGCGGAGGCGCCCTTCTCGACGAGGGCGTCGAAGGTGGCGCGGAGATCGCTGGAATCGTTCGGGACGGCCATCGCCACGGCCTTCTTCTTCTTCGAGGAGTCCTCGGGCTTCTCCTCGACCGGCGGCGCGCTCCGCACGAGGCTCATCGTGCGGCCCGAGTCGCTCGCGGCCACCGTCATCGTCCTCGCGGAGGGGGCGGTGCCGCGGTGGGCGTGGATCGCCTGGGCGACCATGCCGCTGACGTCGGGGACGTTGCGGATCCGGGTCCGGAAGGCCAGCCGCGTCTCGGAGTGCTCGGTGTCCACCGCGAGGACCGTCCCGGCGCACATCTCCATGATCGGCCCCACCTGGGCCATCTCCTGGGGGGGCACGTAGGGAAGAGCCATCGCCGCGCACCGGCCTCCGTTGGCCATCGCCACGAAGACCGCGTCATCCGCGAGCCCGCGGATGGTCTTCGCGTACACCCGGTCCTCCAGGACCGAGCCCCGGTCGTTCACGGCGTCGATCGAGCGCGCGACGGCGACCTTGCTCGGCGAGAGGACCAGCCGGCCCCCTTCCGTGGCCAGGTAGACCGGCACGCCGCCCAGGTTGTATTCCACGGCCTTCACGCCCGCGATCTTCACGGGCCGGGGCTTCACGCGGCCCTGGGAGCTCCCCTGGGTCGCCAGATCGAATACGAGGTCCCACAGGGCCATCGAGCGCTGCGGGTCGTTCACCCGCATCACGGCCGCCACGTCCGGGATCTGCCAGCCTGCTCCCCCCTCGTTCTCGGGGGGAAGCCCGTAGACCGCGACGTCCACCAGGTTCCCGAAGAGCTCCCGCCCGAAGTCCATGATCGTCACGACGGGCTGCCCCATCGAGTCCTTCATGATCGGGGCCACGGGCCCCTCGGGGTTGTAGGTCCCGGCCAGGAAGAAGGCGGCGCCGCTCGGGATCCCGGCCAGGGTCGCCTTCTGCACCGGCGTGTGGCGCATCAGGTTGAACACCATGTTGCGGTGTCCCTCGGCCAGCTCGAGCGCGACCTCCATGTCGATCCCGTTCTCGGTGACGCCCACGTGGCCCGAGATGCACCGCAGACTGCCCACGTCCAGGAACGAGAGGGCCATGGCCATCTCGGGGTCGTTCTGGGCCTGCTGGGCGAGCATGAACTCCGCTATCGGGAGCATCTGCTCGGGGTTGATGCAGAAGGAGATCAGCCCCTCGCCCCGGGCCTTCAGGGCCCGGACCACGTTCGGATTGCTGGCGAGCGACTCCTCGTCGTCCCCCCGCAGGCGCTCCAGGACCCCCTCGATCTGGCCCGGATCGGGGCTGGCCACCACGAGCCGTGAGGTCAGGGTGACCAGGGCCTCGTTCTCGACCTTCCAGGTCGGGAAGCCCCCGATGGGCTCGACGGGCATCCCCCCCGCGGGCAGGGCGGTCTCCAGGAGCCCCCGGACCAGGTCCAGGTCGCCCGGGTGCAGGATGACCACGCCGTTCGGCATCCCCGAGGCCATGTCGACCCCGGTCACCGCCATCGCGGCGCCTCGCAGGCCGAGCGCGCTCTCGACGAGCAGGGGGCTGATCCCGAACGCGCCGGCTTCCCCGTCCGTCACGCCGCCGAGGAGCCCGAGCTGGTCCAGGAGCATGCCCAGCTGCTCTCCGGGGCGGGACAGCTCGGCGTAGAAGAGCGCGTCGTGGGGAACCAGCCGCGCGAAGTCGGAGGACGCCAGATCCTCCGCGAGCTCGCCCGCTCGCCGGCGCGCCTCCCTGCGCAGATTGCCGGGAGCTCCGTCCCGGTCCGCGGCCACCTTGCGGTACAGCTCGTAGGCCGCCTCCAGCTTGCCCTGCTCCTTCTCCAGATAGTAGGCGCGATAGAAGTCCGCTCCGTCGGCGGACTGGGCCGAGAGACCGCTCGCGAGGACGAAGACGACCGACAGGGCGGCGGTCAGGATTCGTCCTGTTCTTTGCATCGATGACATGGCCGGAACCTCCAGGTTCGGGTGATCGCAGTGCTCCGCATTACACCCGTGATGGGTGACCGGGGAGCGGAGTCTTGCCGTCTTCGAACACGTAGGCCCACTATTCCCTTCCCGAGACGCCGATTCCGCACCCCGCCCACCGGGATGCGGGCGTGTCGTCGCCCGGATAGACTCTCTCGATGCAAATCCGGACGGCAAGGGCTCTGCCGCGCGTGGGGCTGCTCGGCAATCCCTCGGACGGCTACGGGGGCAAGGTGATCGCCTTCACCTTCCACGACTTCGAGGTCCGCGTGCATCTGCGGGATGCGCCTCGCCCCCGAGTCTGCGCCCCCGACGGAGCGAGCGTCGAGGCCGACGACCTGCCCGCACTGGTCGCCACCCTCGGCCCGGCGCGCGGGAGGAGCGCCCACGCGGGCGCCGGGACCGAGCTGCCGAGAGCCGCGCTCGCGCGCTTCCTCCGGCACTGCGAGGCGGAGGGGATCGGGCCCGCCATCCTCCCCCCCGGATCGCCGCAGCTGTCCTTCGAGCTGGGTTTCACGAGCGACATCCCCCGGCAGGTCGGCCTCGCCGGCTCGAGCGGGATCGCGGTGGCGACCCTGCGCGTCCTGGCCGAGCACTTCGCGACTCCCCTGCCCCCCGCGACCCTCGCCGAGCTCGCCCTCGCGGCGGAGACCGAGGAGCTGGGGATCACCGCGGGGCCCCAGGACCGGGTCGTCCAGGCCCACGAGGGCCTGCTCTACATGGACTTCCGGCCGCCGCGCACGGCCGCCTCCTACCGGGCGCTCGATCCCTCCCTGCTCCCCCCCCTCTACGTGGCCTGGAGCCCCGCTCCGGGCATGCCCTCCGGCGACGTCCACGGGGAGCTGCGGCGCCGGTTCGAGGCGGGCGATCCGGAGCTCGCCCGCGCCCTGGACACCTTCCCGGCCCTGGCCGAGGAGGGTCTCGCGTGCCTGCGGGAGGAGCGCCACGAGCGCCTGCGCGAGCTCGCGGATCGCAACTTCGACACGCGGGCCTCGATCTGGCCCCTGCGGCCCGAGGACCGCGAGCTCGTCGCCCTCGGCCGCGCGGAGGGGGCCGCGGTCAAGCTCACGGGCTCCGGCGGGGGGGTCGTGGGGCTGCTCCGGGAGGAGCGCGACTGGCCCCGGATCCTCGCCGCCCACGAGCGGGCCGGGTACCGGGCCCTGCGCCCGCGGCTGCGCGCCGCGGCCGACGAGCCGGCGTGATGAAGGCGATCGTCCTCGCGGCCGGCTTCGCCACTCGCCTGTGGCCCCTGACCCGGGACCGCGCCAAGCCCCTGCTCGACGTCGGGGGCCGGCCCGTCCTCGACCACATCCTGGACCGCGTGCTCACCATCGAGGAGATCACGGAGGTCGTCGTCGTCACGAACGCCCGCTTCCACGACGACTTCCTGGCCTGGCTCGAGGGTTCCCCGCGGCCGGTCGCGCGCCGGGCGGTCTGCAACGGGGCGCCGACGAACGAGGAGCGACGGGGCGGGGTCGCGGACATGGCCCTGGGGATCGACGAGGCCCTCCGCGACGGCGGCGACGAGGACCTGCTCGTCGTCGCGGGCGACAACCTGATCGGCTTCGACCTCCGCCCCTTCGCCGACGACTACCTGAGGCGACGGATCCCGCTGCTCCTGACGCGGCGGCTCGCGGGTCCGGTCCCCCCCCGCCGCCACGGGGAGGTCCGCCTGGACGACGAGGGCGTCGTCGTGGGCTTCCGGGAGAAGCCCGCGGTTCCGCAGTCCCCCTTCGTGGCGACCTGCACCTACCTCCTGCCCCCCGGCGTGCGGGGGCTCCTGGCCGAGTACCTGGCCTCGGGAGAGCCCCCGGACGCCCCGGGCCACTTCATCGCCTGGCTCGCCCGGAGAACCCCCGTCGGGGGGTGGGTGGCCCGCGGCGACTTCTTCGACATCGGGGACCTCGAATCCCTCGAGAACGCCCGCCGGGCTCTTCCCTAGCCCAACTTGAAGGGCAGATTCTCTCGCCAAAGGACTTACGACGGTCGGC